>NZ_CP104002.1:3603333-3917500 GCF_029201565.1 Devosia sp. SD17-2 | reverse complement strand
GATCCCATCCCGAACTCGACCGTCAAATCCCTCCGCGCCAATGGTACTAAGTCTCAAGACTTGGGAGAGTAGGTCACTGCAAGGTCTACCAAAAACGCTCAATCTCAATACGATCCAATCCAAAAAGCCCCGGCCCATAAAGCCGGGGCTTTTTGACGTTCAGGCTTCGGATGAAGGGTAGAACACACCGCGAGTTCGTTAGCACACTGTCAGCGTTGAGACGCTCAAAGTGAGAAAAAAGGGGCCCGAGGGCCCCTTTCTGTTTGTTACCAGACGATGGGATGGGTCTCGCCGGTACTGACATTGACGAAGCCGTCCGGAGCCAGCGGGGAGGGCGCGACCAGCACCCAGCGCCAGGGAGAGCAGGTGAGCGTCGCAAAAGCGAGGCGTTCGGGGAAGCCGGGCCACCAGCGGGGCGAGAAGGTAGGCTCATACATCCATTCTATGGTTTCGCCCTGGCGATAGAGCTCAACCATCTCCGCATCGAGCTCTGGCGCCGGCCGGCAGGTCATGAGCCCACCAATCTCGTAGCGGACCGTGGCGAGGACCTTACCGCCGCTCACAAGGGCCCAGCCACCCTGGATCTCGTTGAGCGTGTTGACGGCCAGGGCCATCGCATCGTCTGAAGACCCCACGACCCAGATATTGTGCTTGTCGTGGCCCATCGAGCAGGCCAGCGCCGTGTTTGGCGTCTTCGGTCCGGTACCCAGCCAGAACATTTTTGCGATTTTTGCCTCGCCCGAGAAGCGGTCGACGATGGCGAATTTTGTGATGTTGCGATCGCTGTCGCGCTGAACCAAGCCATCGACGACCGACAGTTCGCTGGTGATGAACTCGTCGTGCCAATGGAAGGGACGAAGGAGAGCAGCATTGACGTTCTGGCGTTCCGCTGGCGCGGCAATGGCGAAATCCTGAGCGGTTACGGTGCGTTGGATTTTGACCGAGCGACGCGCCCATTCCGGCCAGTCGATTTTTGGGACTTCGGCGACATAGGCCTTGCCCTCGGAGACCTGACGGCCATCGGCCCAGACTTCGGCGATGGAGAGCGATTTTTCATCGTCGAGCAGCACGAGGTCGGCAAAGCGACCGGGGGCAATGGCGCCGACCCAAGGCGTAACGCGCATGTGGCGGGCCGGATTGATGGTGACCATCTGCACGGCGATCTCGAGCGGTAGACCGGCTTCCATGGCGAGGCGGACATTATGGTCGGTGGCGCCTAGCTTCATCGTGTCCGAGGCGCTGCGATCATCGGTGCAGAGGGCAAAGTTCGACCAGTCCTGCTGCCCGGCGGCGAGGAGGCCCTTGATCATGTCCTGGAGGGAATGGGGGCGCAGTTCCATGAAGAGGCCGCGGCGCAGTTTGTCGGCGACTTCCTCCGTGGTCCAGGCCTCGTGATCGGACGCCATGCCGGCGCCGGCGAAAGCATTGATGTCGTTGATGTCGCGCATGCCGGCCGCATGGCCTTCAACGACACCGCGCTGGGCGAAGGTGGCTTCGATCATGCCCCAGAGGCGCTCATGGGACGGGTTCTCTGGGTTCCACACGGCAGGCCAGTCCATGACCTCGTCGAGGCCGGCTACCGAGAGTTCGTCGCGCAGAAAGCCCTGCTGCTCGTCAAAGCCGAAATGTCCGCCGCCCCATTCATAGGCCGTCGGTGGCACGGCCGAGCCGGGCAGGGGGAAGATTTTTGCCGGAGAGCCGGCCTTGCGGGCGGTCAGCCAGAATTCGAGGTTTTTCGGACCATTGACGTTAGAGAATTCGTGGCTGGCTTCACAGGTCCAGGTGCAGCCATGCGGGAGAACCAGCGCGGCCTCCCATTCGGGGGTCAGGTGGCTGGATTCAATATGCTTGTGCACCTCGCCAAAGCCGGGGACGGCGCTGAGATGGCGCCGGTCGATCCGTTCCTTGACCGCGCCGGGATAGGCGCCCGTGGGGCCCACCCAGGCGATGCGGCGGCCGGAGATGACCACTTCCTGGTCTTCGTGCCAGTTGCGGCCGCAGACATCGAGCAGACGCCCAATGCGGATGGCGCGATCGGCGGGGCGCTTGCCGAGGGCGACCAGCGCCAGATGCTTGCGGATGGCCACTTCATCTCTGGCATTGATGATGAGGTCGTCGGGGAGCGTATCGGTCACGGGCTGGTCCAGAAGGCAAATGGAGATTGGTACTCGTTCTGTGCCATGGCGAACGGCCGCGCGGCAATCGCCCGCGACCATTTGGCTCGCCTGGGGCTGACAGGCGGCGCAGGCTCGTTTATTGGCAGGGGCTGGTTCAAGGGCCGGGCGACCCGTCTAATTCGCCACTCAACTCCAATTATCGAAGGCCGCCGCGAAGTGGCCCGACTGGGACAATATAATGGTACGCAAACTTATCCTGGATACCGACGGCGGCGTTGATGACGCTCAGGCGCTTCTCATGATGATCGCCAACGACCGGACGCCAGACTATATCACCACGGTTTTCGGCAATGTCGGGCTCGACGCTGCCACGCGCAACATCCTCACCGTGCTGGCCGTTGCCGGCAAGGGCGATGTTCCGGTGCACAAGGGCGCCGAGCGGCCGCTGACACAGCCGGTTATCGACGCGAAATATATCCATGGCGACGACGGCCTGGGTGGTGCACCGCGCCCGGCAGTTCTGCCCGAAATCGCCGGCACGGATGCTATTAGTTTCCTCGTCTCGACGTTCCGCGCTGCGGCCGCCGCCGGAGATAAGGTTGATATCCTGATGATCGGTCCTCTGACCAATCTCGCGCTGGCGCTGCGTATTGCGCCCGATATCGTCGCAGGCATCGGCCAACTCACCATCATGGGCGCGACCGTTTATGGGCGCGGCAACACCACGCCGGCGGCAGAGTTCAATATCTATGCCGATCCCGAGGCCGCCGCGATCGTCTTCGGTGCCGAGATCGAGATGCTGGTCGCTCCCTGGGAGCCCTGCGTCACCCATTTCATGACCGGCGCAGAAGTCGAGGCCATGCTGGCGGAAATTCCGGACAGCCCGGAAAAGCAGTTTTCGACCGCGCTTGTCGAGCACGCCCGACGCACCACTGTCGGCTATGGCGGCGAAGATCACTTCCGCTTTGTCGATCCACTGGCCATTGCCGCTGTCATCGAGCCTGAGCTGGTGACCAAGACCATTCGCGCCTCTATCGGCGTGTCGCTGGCGCCGGGGATCACCCGCGGCATGACGGTTGTGGATCCGTCGGGGCGGCTGGGCACGCCGATGGTGACGATCATCGAGGAAGCCAAGGTGGATCGGCTGGTGGCGCTCTATCGCGCTTCGGTCGCCTATCGGGCGAACGCCAACTGAAAAGAGATAGGGCGGCCTGCGGGCCGCCCTTTTCAATTCCGGTGTCTTATTCTGCCGCGCCGCGCTCGTCAGCGAGCACATCGGGACCGGCCGGATCGCCCGGCGTGGTCTCGGCCCCAAGATCGGGGAAGGCCGCGATGCGCAGGCCTCGGAAGTCCGTGCGGATGACGATGAGGCCGCGCTCTTCGAACCAGGTCAGCAGACGCCGGGCACGGCTTGCCGAATGGGTGCCATAGAGGCGGGCGATGGTTGCGTCAGACGGGCAAGGCTGGCCGGTGAGGGCCGCCTGCGCGACGACAAGGAACACGCCCTGAACGTCGTCCGTCAGGGTTTCAGACAGCGACAGCGCCTGCTGCCAGCCGTCCGAGGCGGCCACTTCCTCATCCGGCGCCACGCGCGCAATGGCGAGGAGGCGCTTGAAAGCGGGCAGGGCTGGCGGCTCGCCGGGGACGCGTCGAATGCGGCAGCGCACCAGAAAGTCCTGATAGAGCTGGGCCGTCGTGCGGAAGCCGGCGTCGGGATCGCTCATCAGCTCGATCATCACGGCCTTGATCATGGCCTCGCGTTCGGCTTCGTCGATTTCCGGGAACAGCGACGCGGGAGCTTCCGGCTCGCGTTCGGCGCGGGCGCGGGCCACCTGGGCAAGAAGGTCATTGGTCGAGGGCGGCGGCGGGGGCGGGGGACGCCGCACGATGGGACGCGCCAGTTCTTCCGGATCCATCGTGAAGATGAGATCGGCCGCATCTTCGGGCGCTTCTGGAAGCGGCGTCAGCTTGGGGCTGGTCGAGCGCGGCGCGGTTTCCACCGCTCCGATCACCACCGGCAGCGGACGACGGGAGATCGCGGGCCCGAGGGCGACGAAATGACCACGGGCCAGATCGCGGAACTGCTCGGCCTGTCGGCGGTCCATGCCGAGGAGATCGGCGGCGCGGGCCATGTCGATATCGAGGAAGGTACGGCCCATGAGGAAATTGGAGGCCTCGGCCGCCACGTTTTTCGCAAGCTTGGCAAGGCGCTGCGTGGCGATGACGCCGGCAAGGCCGCGCTTTCGGCCACGGCACATGAGATTGGTCATGGCGCCCAGCGAGGCTTTTCGCGCTTCGTCGGAGACTTCGCCGCCGACAGCGGGCGCAAAGAGCTGGGCTTCGTCGACCACCACGAGCACGGGATACCAATAGTCGCGGTCGGCGTCGAACATGCCGCCAAGGAAGGCTGCGGCAGCGCGCATCTGCTGCTCGGCGTCGAGCCCTTCAAGATTGACCACCACCGACACCCGGTGCTGGCGCACGCGCGCGGCAATCCGGGTCAACTCGGCTTCCGTCCGCGTGGCATCAACCACCAGATGGCCGAACTTGTCGGCGAGGGTGACAAAATCCCCTTCCGGATCAATAACGCATTGCTGCACCCAGGGTGCGGACTGCTCCAGCAACCGGCGCAGCAAGTGTGACTTGCCCGAACCGGAATTGCCCTGCACCAAGAGGCGGGTCGCCAACAATTCTTCGAGGTTCATATGGGCGGCGCCGGCCCCCCGGCTCTCGCCCATGTCGATCGCTACCTGCATCACAACTCCTGCCGCACAAGGCCAGAAAAGGGCACAAAATCCCCGCGCGGCTTAACTGATGGAGCTGTCCTAGCACACACTGGGACCGATTCGGAAAACCCTCTCGCGCTTGTGGGGCAAAGCGTCCTGACCGGCCTAGCTGCCGCGCTTGCGGGCGATGACGAAATGAGCCGCCATGCGTTTGGGCCGCCACTGGTGCTCAATGGAAAATCCGGCGCGCTCGAAAGCGTCAATGAGTTGGGACGTGCGCATGACATCGATATGGGGCAGGAGGCCCAGACGCTTGCCGAGCGGCGCGATGAGGCCAAAGAGGGGGATCATTTCGGCCACGCAGGCTGTGCTCGAAACGAAATAGCCGCCGGGCTTGAGCACACGGTGCACGGTGCTTATGGCCTTGGCCTTGTCTTCGAGAAGGTGCAGGACCGACATCGCCATCACCATGTCGAAACTGTCGCTCTCGAGCGCGATATCCTCGATGGCCCCCTGCTCGAAACTGACATTTCTTATTCCGGCGGCCTCGGCCTTCCCCTGGGCGATTTCGATCATCCGGCTTGAGAAATCGACGGCGCGTATATGCTGGACATGGGGTGCGTGAAGGACGGCGGTTGAGCCGGTACCGCAGCCGAACTCGAGCACATTCATGTCGCTGCGCATGCGCCGACGCGTCTCGGCCAGTTTGACCTGATAGCTCGCCTCGTCGGCGATCGGCGTGGCCGCGTATTTGTCAGCGGTCCTATCCCAGAAACTACTCGCGGCCATGGCCTGGCTCCTCATCACATTGGCCGCAAATCTACGCCGCCCGGATCATCAACAAAATTGCAGATTTAGGCACAATCGATATACACATATGCATGGAAAAGGGCGGCGACTTCGATTGGAACCAGGTTCGGGCCCTGCTGGCGACGGTAGAGGCAGGGTCATTGTCCGCCGCTGCCCGCCAATTGGGGCTTACCCAGCCAACGCTCGGGCGACAGGTTGCGGCCCTTGAAGCGGCGCTTGGCGTCACCCTGTTCGAACGGCTCGGCCGGAAACTGGTGCTGACCCAGGCCGGGCGAGAGTTCGTTGCCCCGCTTCAAGCCATGGGCGAAGCCGCCAATCGCATTTCGCTGATTGCCTCCCGGCAGTCTCATGCGATCGAAGGCGTGGTGCGTGTCACCACCAGCGATGTTTACGCTGTACACGTGCTGCCGCCGTTTCTCACCCGGGTGCGCGAGCTGGCGCCAAATCTCGTCATCGACGTGCTCGCCTCCAATGAGGTCGAGGATCTGATGCGTCGCCGCGCCGATATTGCCATTCGGCATGTTCGGCCGGAACAGGACGAGCTGATCGCCCGGCGCTGTCCCGATGCCTCGGCGCGGATTTACGGCAGCCGCAGCTATCTCGATCGCGTGGGACGACCGGCCAGCGTCGAGGATCTCTCGCGGCTGGATTTTGTCGGCGTCAGTGAGCGCAACGATCTCATGATTGCCGAACTGGCGCGCCGGGGCATAGCGGTGACCGACCGGAATTTCCCGCTGACCACGGGCAGCGCCCTCGTGGGGTGGAGCTGGGTGCGGCAGGGGCTCGGCCTTGGCGTCATGATGGAGGCTGTGGGCAGCCGGACCGAGGACGTGGAGGATGCTTTTCCCGCGTTTCCCGGCGTCCCCGTGCCCACCTGGCTGGCTACGCATCGCGAACTGCGGACGAGCCGCCGCATCAGATTGGTGTTCGATCTCCTCGCCGATCACTTCAAGTCTTCCTCGCCCTTCCCGTCACTGCTTGATTGACAGGCTGGGCGGGATCGTCAATCTTGTATGGTAGATGCAACCGGCCGGATCGGCCATAGTTCGAAGACGACAGCCCCAAAGATGAAATATGCAATCGTCGGGACCGGCGGGCGGCACCAGATGTTCCGCAATGCCGTCACCGAAACCCATGCCGAAACCGCCGAACTCGTGGCACTGTGTGACGTCAACCAGAGCCGGCTTGCGCTCTCCGCCAGCAAGGTACCGAACCGTGGTGGCAATGGCATTGCCACCTATCTGGCCGAAGATTTCGACCGCATGCTCACCGAGCAGGACCCGGACACGGTGATCGTCACCACGCCGGACTATCTGCACGACGAGTATATCGTCCGCTCGCTGCGGGCCGGTCGCAATGTGATGACCGAAAAGCCGATGACCACCGATCTGGCTCGGCTCAAGCGGATCATGGATGCGCAGCGTGAAACCGGCAAAAAGGTCACCGTGACCTTCAACTACCGCTATTCGCCGGCGCGCACCCAGCTCAAGGAAATCCTGATGAGCGGGACCATTGGCGAGATTACCGCCATCGATTTCCGCTGGTATCTCGACCGGGTCCATGGCGCCGACTACTTCCGCCGCTGGCACCGCTACAAGGACAAGTCGGGCGGCCTTCTGGTGCACAAGTCCACGCACCATTTCGACCTGTTGAACTGGTGGGCGGCGTCCACTCCGGTGTCCGTATCGGCCACGGGCAAGCGCGATTTCTATACGCCTGAAATGGCGATCAAGCTTGGTCTCGAAGGCCACGGTCCCCGCTGCCACACCTGCCCGGTCGCCCACAAATGCGCCTTCCGTATGGATCTTGAGGCCGATGAGCCACTAAAGCAGCTCTACCTCGATACCGAAAAAGACGACGGCTACTGGCGCGACAAGTGCGTCTTTGCCGACGACATCACCATTGAGGATACGATGCAGGTGCAGGCGCGCTATGCCTCGGGCACTTCGCTCAACTATACGCTGGTCGCCTATTCCCCCTGGGAGGGGCTGGAAGTGAAGTTCCACGGCACCAAGGGTGAGCTGACGCATAAGCACATCGAGGTCCATGGCGTCTTTGCCGGTGGTAATCGCGAGCGCGGCGGCGACGAGGAAGTCGAGGCCATGACCACTGAACTCCATCTCGCCGGTGGTCTGCCCCAAAAGCTCGACGTCTGGACCGGCAAGGGCAGCCACGGCGGCGCTGACCCGATCATGCTCGGCTATCTCTTCAACCCGGACGGAATGCCGGAAGACCAATATGGCCGCGCCTCCGATCAGGTGGCCGGCGCCTGGTCGATCCTCACCGGCATTGCGGCGAACAAGTCGATTGCAGAGAACGGCGCGCGCGTCGAAATTGCCCAGATGCTCGCCGAGGCCGGGATTACGCTCTGATCAATTTCAGAGACAAAAGTGCCGAAAATCCTGTGGATGGCGGCAGTGCACTAGAGCCATGGACCCTTCGGGGGCCCATGGTTGCCGGGAAGGAGATGCGACGATGAGCGTGACCGCGCCCGAAACCAGCGAACAAACCATGGCGATGCGCGTCGTCGCGGCTCTTCGCGATGACATTGTCACCATGGCCCTTCGGCCTGGCGACATCATCTCGGAAAGCGATATCGCCGGCCGCTATGGCGTGTCGCGCCAGCCCGTGCGCGAGGCCTTCATTCGCCTCGCCCAGCAGGGCCTGCTGCTGATCCGGCCCAAGCGCGCTACGGTCGTCAAGAAAATCTCCCCCGATGGCGTTCGTCAGTCGCGCTTTATCCGCGAGAGCATCGAAGTTGAGATCATCCGCCGCCTCGCAGCCCAGCCCAGTGCGGACGCGGCCGAAATCCTCACAGGCCTTATCGATGACCAGGACAAGGCATCTTCATCCGGCGACAGCCGGCGCTTCCATCTGCTCGACGAACTCTTTCACCGCACACTCGCGCGGCTCGCCGGTGTGGAATACGCCTGGCAGCTCATCGACGATCACAAGATGCAGCTCGATCGGGTGCGCTATCTGACACTCGGCGCGTCCTCGAGCCAGCGTGCCATCGCCGAACATCGCGCCATTGCCGAGGCAATCAAGAAGGCAGATCCTGCGGCGGCAGAAGCGGCCATGCGCGATCATCTGGCCCGGGCAGAAGTCCTCCTGACCCAGACCATTTCCGACTTTCCAGACTATTTTGAATAGTTTGCGGTGAGGGCCCCGCCGACGAGGCAGGGCCCCCTTCGCGTTAGATCAGCTTGCTGACTGCGAGCATGCCGTTGCGCTGCTCATTGGCCGCGTTGATCGCCGCCTCCCCACCCAGAACCACAACATGGCCCTGGGCCGCGACGGCATCGATCGCATCGGCAAGCGCGAGGAAGTCGGCACGGCTGGTGTTGAGGATTTCGTCGCGCCGCTGCTGCCGGACCGCGTCTGTGGTTCCCGTCAGAATGCGCCACATCGCTGAATATCCCTTGGAATCGACGAACTCCGGCCGGTCGAGATCGCCCACCACGCCAATGACGGAACGGGTGAGATCGGTCTCGCCGATCGCCGCGCGCAGGGCGCTCGCCGCGCCGTCATAGACGTCGAGCGTCCGCAGAAGGTTCGGGTCTCGATAGGAGAGGAAGGAGAAATTGCCAGACGACAGATCGAAACGGCTCGATCCCCCGTAGGCACCGCCCTGAACACGCACCTTGTCCCACATGTAGGTGGTGTTGAGATAGCGCAGCACGACGCTGGAGGCGGCGCTGACCTGATGGCCCAGGCTCTTGAGATTGGCGCCCTTGCCCACATAGTTGACCTGAGCCGGAATGGTCAGCCCTTCCCAGCGGGGCTGGAGCGACACACCCCAGTCGACATCAGCGCGATCTGCGCCCGGCAGGCCGGACACAAAGGCCTCGAGGCTGGGCCGGACTTCGGTCCACAGCGCGTCGTCGGCCGTCACATTGACCACCATGCGCTTTTTGTTGACGAGCACGTCGCGGATCGTGCGCAACGCGGTTTCAACCGTGTCCCAGTCGCTGTCGATCTGTTTGACCAGCGCGCGAAGGAATTCGAGATAGCTGATGCCGCCCATCTGTTCGGCAACCCAGCCGGCCTCAGTCAGACCTGACTTGATGCGGGTGTCGACGAGCGAATTGCCCGAAGGGATCACCCGGGCCTCGAACCCGGCCTTTTCCTCAAGCGCCATCTGGCGGAACCGTTCGCGGTTGTCGAGGCGGGCGTCGAGCAGAACATCGCCCATGATATCGAGCATTTCCGCGACCTTGCCGGGCACAGCCTTGCCCGAAAGGAAGAACCAGGCCGCCGTGCCGCTGCTATCGAGCTTGGTCGAGAGCGAGCGATGCTGCCCGATGCCGCCGGTCGAGCGGCCGATGCGCTGGGTCAGGCTGACGAAATCTTCCTTTGACGTGCCGGTCTGCAAGAGAGCGCGCCCGAACAGCGGCAGATAGGGCAGGAGCGCCTTGTCGAGGACATGGAGGTCAAAGCCCAGGTCGAGATAGACAATCCCGAGCGTGGGCAGGTCGTGGTACATCAACCGTGCACCCGCGATCGTGCCATCCTCAGTAGGGATGATGCGGATTTCTCGATCGAGATCGGCGAGCGTCAGGGTCGGGATTTTTGCCAGGTCTTCGGGGGCATCCACCTCTTCCTGCAGCGCTTTGAGCCGTTCGGTATGGGCAATCGTGTCGTTGAGCGCAGCCTCATCCATCTCGGCGCGCACAGCGGCCAGTTTGTCCGCTTCGGCCTTGGCCTCGCGCTCTCCCTGGTCAGGATCGGCCTCGATCCTGGTGGTGATGCGGTGGGTGTTTTCGAGGAACAACCGGCGGATTTCGGCCTCGAAGTGACCTTCGGCGGCCTTGTTCTTGAGCTCGGCCAGCGCGTCTTCAAACGACAGTGGGCCCAGGGGATCGCCGCCATGCAGCCATTGGCCCAGGGCGGTGAACATATAGCTCATGCCGCGCGGCTGGCTGCCAGTGTTGTGCTCGCGCAGATGAAACTCGAATGTGTTGATCGCAGCTTCCCGCTGCACGGCCGAAAACCCGGTTTCGGCCAGCTCTGCCAGCGTATCGAGCACCAGTTTTTCGACCTTTTCGGCGTCAGCCGGATCGATCCCCTTAAGGCCAAAGCTCGCTGAAGGCTGGCGCAGCCAGGTGGAAACGCCGCCGCCGATCATGCCTTCGCCGAGGCCGGATTCGGTCAGTTTCTTGCGCAGCGGGGCGGCTGAGTTGCCGGCCAGAAGATAGCTCAGGAGCCCGTGGCTCAGGGTTTCTTTGCGGCCCGAGGGCGGATCGAGCATCCAGTTGACGCTGACCATGCCGTCGCGGCGCTTGTCCGGATCAATCGTGCCGGCATAGGTGCCTGAGACCTGGCGCGGTGCATTCCAGCGCGGCTGCAGGGCGATGTTGGCGTCAACCGGCGCGGCGTCGAACTGACTGAAGACTTCGTCAAGGATTTCCAGGCGCTTGGCGGCGTCGTCGTCGCCGGCGAAGACGACGCGGGCGTTCGACGGGTGGTAGTATTTGGTGTGGAAGGCCCTGAACTGCTCATAGGTCAGGTCAGGAATGTTCTTCGGGTCGCCGCCCGAGGAATTGCCATAGGTGGTGTCCGGATAGAGCGAGCGCTGCACCAGGGTCTGCATGACCGAGTCCGGATTGGAGAAGACGCCTTTCATCTCGTTGAACACGACGCCCTTGTAAACTAAGGGCGCGTCGGGGTTTTCCAGCTCGTAGTGCCAGCCTTCCTGGGCGAATGTGTCCTCGGTGAGCAGCGGAAAAAACACCGCGTCGAGATAGACATCGACGAGGTTGTAGAAGTCCTTGAGGTTGGCGCTCGCCACCGGGTAGGCGGTCTTGTCCGGGAAGGTCATGGCATTGAGGAAGGTGTGCATCGACCCCTTCAGCAATTCCACAAAAGGCTTCTTTACCGGGTACTTACGGCTGCCGCAGAGGACGGAGTGCTCGAGGATATGGGCGATGCCGGTGGAATCCTCGGGCGGGGTCTTGAAGGTGATGCCGAAAACCTTGTTCTCGTCTTCATTGACGAGGCTGAGCACTTCCGCCCCAGTCTTGATGTGCCGGAAAAGCTGGGCTTGCGAATTGATCTCATTGATCTTTTCGTCGCGCACGAGCTCGAAGGCGGGGTGGAGTGTCATGAAATTTCCGCTCGTCTTGTTGTCATTGTCCGGGGGTAGGTAGGCGCTGCTATCGGACACTTCCAGTGGCCCGCGCTCAAGCCGACGTCATCGCATTGGCGGTGAGTTGGTTAGCAGACTGTTAGCATCGAGCGCAGCACTGGCGGGAATTGGTTGTCAGACCGCGCCGCGGATCTCCGGCTTGACCTTTTCCGCGTACCATTCGCCCAATTGCGTCATCAGGGCGGGGAAGAGGTTCTTGCGTTCGGTGGCCGCGACATTGTCGGCGATCTGCTCGGGTTTGGAGACGCCGGCGATGACGGTCGAGACCTGCGGGTGGTCGAGAATCCATCTGAGGGCAAACTGGCTGAGCGGCACGCCTTCCGGGGCGAGGCCGCGCAATTCGGCCACAAGTTCAACGCCGCGCTCGAAGCGGATGCCCGAGAACGTCTCGCCCACCGAGAAAGCCTGACCGTCGCGATTATAGGTGCGGTGGTCCGAAGGGTCGAAATTGGTGTTCTTGTCATATTTGCCGCTGAGGAGGCCCGAGGCCAGCGGCAGGCGCACGATGATGCCGACATCCTTCTCGGCCGCCTTGGGCAGCAGTTTTGCCGCCGCGTCCTGGCGGAAGATGTTGAAGATGATCTGAAGCGTGGCGCAGCCCGGCTGATCGAGGCAGATCATGCCTTCCTCGATGGTTTCGACGCTGGCGCCCCAATGGCGCACGAGGCCCTCGGCCTTGAGTTCGTCCATCCAGCCAAAGATCGCGCCATCGCGCAGCACTTCGGTCGGCACGCAGTGGAGCTGGGCAAGGTCGAGTGTTTCAACGCCCAGACGCCGGGCCGAGCCAAGGAGGCTCTCGCGCACGCCTTCGCGGGTATATTTATTGGGAAAGAGCGTGCCGGAGCGGCCAAGCTTGGTCGCAATTTTGACGGCCGGTCCCTTGGAATGGCTGCCGATCCGGCTTTCGCTGAGCCCGCTGCCATAGACGTCTGCCGTATCCCAGAAAGTGATGCCGGCTGCATTGGCGGCGTCAAGAATGGCGGCTGCCTCCTCATCGCCCACCGGACCGAAATCGCCACCCAGCTGCCAGCAGCCGAGACCGATCTCGCTGACTTCATAGCCGGTCTTGCCCAAACGCCGCGTCTTCATAGTCGTCCTCCGGTGTATTCTCTATTGGCCTAGCGGCTCAGCGCTTCTGCAAGATAGGGCAGGCTGAGATCCATGCGGTAGTCTACCCCGGAATGGTTGTCGGGGAATTCCTCGTAGCGGTGGGCAATGCCCTTGGCTTCCAGCGTGCGGTGGATACGACGGGTGCCATAGAGGATGTCGTACTGATCCTCGGTGCCGCATTCGAGATAGAAGGCTTTCAGTTTTCCGATGGCGTCGAAGTGCTTTTCGACCATCAGCGCCGGGTCCCATTTGAGCCAGTTCTCCCAGCGCTCGGAGATGATCTCGCAGGTGTCATTGGTGACCGGCAGGCGGAGGCCAAGGAAGGTCTCTGGATCGGGATCGGGATCAAAACTAGCCGCCTGGGCGAGGAACATCAGCGTCATCGTGTCCTTGCCGTCGAGTTTTGGCTTGGCTTCGAAGGCAGTCATCCAGGCTTCGATGGAGTGATTGTGCTTGGCCAGCGCCCGCAAAACATCCGGGAAACCGGCCTGATAAAGAAGGTCAAAGCCCGCATCGCCCGAATGGCTGGCGGCGGCCGACCAGACATCGGGATGGCGCATGGCGTGGACCAGTGCGCCAAAACCACCCGAGGATTTGCCGAAGACGCCGCGCTTGCCTGTGCCGCCGCAGTTGAACTGGCTTTCCACCGCCGGCAGCATTTCGGAAATGAGAAACTGCTCCCAATTCCCCATCACCGGGCTGTCGACATATTGATTGCCGCCGAGACGGGTGAAGCAATCGGGAAAGGCGACAACGACGGGGGGCATCTGCCCGTCGCCAAACAACCGGTCGAGGCGCTCGGGAACATTCTCGCCAAAATTTTTCCAGGCGGTGTGGGCGGGGCCGCCCGCAGTGTAGCCGACGAGATCGACCAGCAGCGGCAGGCCTGAGCCATCATGGCCGTGCGGAACATAGACATCGACAATGCGATTTGTCGGATCCCCAAGGCGATTGGATTTGAGGACCGCGCTGTCGACCATGATGCGGTGGACTGTTCCGGCTGGATGGCTGGTGCGGCGCATGAACGGCTCCCGTTTCTTTTCTGTTTTGTCTGGTGTGGCCGAGACTGCCCGGCAAGGCAAGGGCAGGGGGCGGACGGCTCAGATCATTTCGAGCGGGATCTTGCGGCGCGGTGGCGGAAAGGCCCGGTCGATGTCGGCCAGATCCTCGGAGGTGAGTTCAATGTCGAGGGCACCGAGATTTTCGGCGACCCGATCCGGGCGAGCGGTTTTCGGGATCGCGATGACACCCTCGTGGCGCAGCACGAAGGCCAGCGCGATCTGGGCGGTGGTGGCATTGTGGCGCTGGGCGATTGTCTCCATCGCCGTGTGGCCGGCGAGACGCCCCTGTTCGATGGGGGAATAGGCCATGATGGCCATGTGCTTTTCCTGCGCATCGGGCAGGAGATCGAACTCGATGCCGCGACGGGTGCAATTATAGAGCACCTGATTGGCCTGGCACTGATCGGAAATGCCGGCAAGCTCGTCCATATCCTCGATGTCGAAATTGGAGACGCCCCAGCGCGCGATCTTGCCCTGGGCCTTGAGCGTTTCGAAGGCTTCCACGGTTTCCGCGAGCGGATAGCGACCGCGCCAGTGGAGGAGATAGAGGTCGAGCCGGTCGGTGCCCAGGTGTTTCAGGCTTCTCTCGCAGGCGCGGATCGTGCCCTCGCGGCTGGCATTGTGCGGCAGGACTTTTGATACGAGGAAAAGCCCCTCGCGCCTTCCCGCTATGGCCTCGCCCACCATGCGCTCGGAGCCGCCATCGCCATACATTTCGGCCGTGTCGATGAGGGTGATGCCCTGATCAAGCCCGGCGCGAATGGTGTCGACCTCCTGACGGAGCCTGTCAGCGCGCTCGCCCATCATCCAGGTGCCGAGGCCACATCGGGCAGTGTGGTGGTGGGGATCGTCATGAGGCGTTCCTTCCTGTCATGCTGTTGGAGCAACTCTAAAGCCGGCAAAACCGTTGCTGGGTGTCAGGGCGAGGTGATTATGGCTGTTCTCAATCGCGATCTCTATATCCCCTCCATCGATGCCTGGGTCGATCCATCCGTGCCCAAACCGCGCGCCGTCATCACCCATGGCCATGCCGACCACGCCCGCTCGGGGCATGGTTCGGTGCTGGCGACGCCCGATACGGTCGCCATCATGAAGGTGCGCTATGGGGAAGATTGCGCCGGTCAGTTCCAGTCTCTCGATTTTAATACGCCGCTGGCCATGGATGACACCACGATTACCTTTTTTCCGGCCGGGCATATTTTAGGGTCAGCTCAAGTGCTGATCGTGGCTGAGGGGCAGCGCGTGGTGGTAACGGGCGACTACAAGCGCCGCCCTGATCGCACCGCCCAGCCTTATGAGCCGGTGGCATGCGATCTGCTCATTACCGAGGCGACGTTCGGGCTGCCGGTGTTTCAGCACCCGGACCCAAAAGATGAAATTGCCCGGTTGCTGAAATCGGTTACCGCCCAGCCTGAGCGGGCCCATCTCGTCGGCTGCTATGCGCTGGGAAAAGCGCAGCGGGTGATCGCGCTTCTGCGCGATGCCGGTTGGGATCAGCCGATTTATCTTCATGGCGCCATGATCCGGCTCTGCGAACTTTATCAGGAACTGGGCGTGGACCTCGGCGAGCTGATCCCCGCCACCGGCATGCCCAAAGCGGCGATGGCCGGACAGATCGTCATCGCGCCGCCCTCGGCCATTCGCGACCGCTGGAGCCGGCGCTTTCCTGATCCCGTCGTCTGCCAGGCCTCGGGCTGGATGAGCGTCAAGCAGCGCGCACGACAGGCGCTGGTGGAATTGCCGCTGGTGATTTCGGACCATTGCGACTGGGGCGAACTTAACGAGTCGATCCTTGAAAGCGGGGCGGAAACCGTCTGGGTGACGCACGGCCGGGAGGACGCGCTGGTCTATTGGTGCAAAAAGCAGGGGCTGGAGGCGGAGCCCCTGGCGCTGCCCGGGCTCGATGATGATGGCGGGGAGGGCGGCGAATGAAACGCTTTGCCGAACTGCTCGAAGTGCTGGCCCTGACCCCCTCGCGCACGCGAAAACTCGAAGCGCTCAAACGCTATTTTGCTGAGGTGCCGGACCCGGACCGGGGCATTGCGCTGGCCGTGCTGACCGGGGAGATGGACATCCGCAACGTCAAGCCGGCGCTGCTGCGCGAAATCGTGCTGGCGGAAGCCGATGAGACGCTGTTTGCGCTTTCCTACGATTATGTCGGCGATCTCGGGGAAACCATTGCGCTGATCTGGCCCCATCACGGTCCCGCCGATCTTCCGGGATTGGCGGAGCTCGTCGATCAGCTCAACCAGACGGCCAAATCGGAATTGCCAAAACTGATCGCCGATCTTCTGACGCGGGCGGCGATCCATGAGCGGTGGGCCCTTGTGAAGCTCGCCACAGGGGCGCTGCGCATCGGGGTGTCGGCGCGTCTGGCCAAAACCGCGCTGGCCGATATGAGCGGGATCGAGCTGCAGGCGATTGAAGAAGTCTGGCACGGCTTGAAAGTGCCCTATACCGATCTCTTTGCCTGGCTGGAGGGCAGGGCGGAAAAGCCCGAGATTGACCACGCGGCGCGGTTCCACCCGCTGATGCTGTCCAATCCGATCGAGGACAAGGATTTCGAAAAGCTCGACCCCAGTGACTTCGCGGTGGAGTGGAAATGGGACGGGATCCGCGTGCAGCTGGTGATGGGGCCGGGCGGCACATCGCTATTTTCGCGCACCGGCGATGATATCGGCGGATCATTCCCGGATGTCGTCGAGAATGTCAGTGGCAGTGCTGTGCTCGATGGCGAACTGCTGGTGGGGCATGATTTCGATGCCAGGAGTTTCAATGATTTGCAGCAGCGGCTGAACCGCAAGGTGGCGTCCGGAAAACAGATGCAGGAGCTGCCGGCCTTCGTGCGGGTGTACGATATTTTGTTTGAGGGCGACGAGGATGTGCGCCCGCTGCCGTGGAGCGAGCGGCGGCAACGGCTGGAGGCGTGGTTTCAGAAGAACCCTCAGACGCGGCTGGACCTCTCGGAAGTGCTGCCGTTCCGCGATTGGGCGCATCTGGGCGAAATGCGGCGGCAGGGCGCTGATGAGCACGGCCATGAAGGGGTGATGATCAAGCTCAGAAGCGCCCCCTATGTGCCGGGGCGACCCAAGGGTAATTGGTATAAATGGAAGCGCGACCCCAATGTGGTCGATGCCGTGCTGATGTATGCCCAGCGCGGGCATGGCAAGCGCAGTTCCTATTATTCGGACTACACATTTGGCGTCTGGAAGGGCAATGAGATCGTGCCGATCGGCAAGGCCTATTTCGGCTTTACCGATGACGAATTAAAGCAGCTCGACCGCTGGATCCGCGCCAATACCACCGCCGCCTTCGGGCCGGTGCGCGAGGTGAAAAAGGAGCTGGTGTTCGAGGTGGCGTTCGATAGTGCGCAGGAAAGCCCGCGGCATAAATCGGGCGTGGCGCTGCGCTTTCCGCGCATCAACCGCATTCGCTGGGATAAGCCGGCGCAGGAAGCGGCGACGCTGGACGATATGGCCGTCTTTATCGCGGCCACTTAGGGGAGACAGAAATGTCAGCCAGGACCAATCACGAGCGGCTGGTGGCGCTCGAAAAGCAGATGGCAGACGCCGCCGAGGCGATGGATTTCGAAAAGGCCGCGGCCCTCCGCAACGAGATTTTGCGAGTGAAGGGGGAAGGGCAGGGCGAGGATGGGGAGCCGCTCGTCGGCCAGCCCCCGCCGGGGGCGATGGGGCTGGGAACGCAAATCCCAGTCCGCCAGCCGCCCAAGGGGTGGGTGAAGCCCAAGAAGCCCGATTTTCTGACGAAGAACCGTCGCGGTGACGACTAAGCCACGGCCCGCCTTAGCCCCGCGGTGGGGAATTTGCGGCCGGCTTTGATCAGTTTGCCGTCGAGGCCCAGGGCGCGGTCCCAGAGGGCGACGAGCAGGGGATTTGGCGCGGCATTGGCGCAGGCACGGAAAATGGTCTGGCCGGCTTTGTCGACGGAAAGCGAGCGGGCGAGAATGCCCAGCGCCACGGCGGCGGCGCGGGTGCTGCCCTGCAGGCAATGGATCATCAGCCGCGCATCCCTGGGCAGGCCGTCGACGAAGGCGATGATGGCCTCGATGTCGGCAAGGGTCGGCGCGCCGGGCGTCGTCGGGTCGAGCGTGTCCTCGAAACGCGCATGAAGCTGCCGGGACTGGTCGAAGTCGGGCAGGCCGAGATAGCGGCTTTGGGGGCCGTAGATGGAAATGATGTGCGTGGGCGCCCATTCAGCGCCATTGCGCCGGGCTTCGGTCTGGCTGCACACCAGCATGGCGCCGGGCCATTTATGGGGGTGGTTGGACCCATCGGTCAGCGCGGCAAACAGCTCGGGCATGAACCTACTCTTAACTCGCGACTCGTTCGATCGCCAGTTTGCGGATTTCCTTGAGCTCGGCAATCGTGGTCTGCAGGTCAGACAGCTGTTGTTCGAGGATTTCGAGCCGTTCGTCGACCTTTTCGGCGAGCATGGTGACCTGCTGGTTGCGGTCAGCATCGTAAAGTCCGAGATAGTCGGAAATCTCTCTTAAACTAAACCCGAGGCGCTTGCCGCGCAGTATGAGGATCAAACGCGCGCGGTCGCGGCGGCGGAAGATACGGGTAGCGCCGAGCCGCTCGGGGGAGAGCAGTCCCTTGGATTCGTAGAAGCGGATGGCCCGGGTCGAGATATCGAATTCCCGGGCGAGGTCGGCGATCGAATAGAGATCGGGGCTATCGGCGTCTATACGGTTCACTTCTTGCCGGCTTTCTGGTGCGCATATTCCTCCCGAAGCTCCTTCTTGGACAGCTTTCCGATCAGGGTCTTGGGCAGGGCATCCTTGAAGATGATTTCCTTGGGCATTTCAATCTTGTTGAGCTTGTCGACGAGGAAGTGCTTGAGGTCGGCCTCGCTGACGCTCTTGCCCTCGCGCAGCTTGACGTAGGCGACAGGGGCCTCGCCGCGATACTCGTCGTCGACGCCGATGACATTGGTCTCCTCGACCGCCTCATGGGTCATCAGCGCTTCCTCGATGACGCGCGGATAGACGTTGAACCCCGAGCAGATAATGAGGTCCTTGATACGGTCGACGAGGAAGACATAGCCGTCTTCATCGATGTGGCCGACGTCGCCAGTGCGCAGCCAGCCGTCCATGAAGGCTTCTTCGCTGGCCTGGGGGTTATCGTAATAGCCCTTCATGACCTGCGGCCCCTTGACCTGCAGTTCGCCATTCTCGTCGATGCCGACCACCTTGCCGGTATCGACATTGACAAAGCGGATGTCGGTGCCGGGCAGCGGCAGGCCGATGGACATCGGCTTGGAGGCGACGCGCAGGGCGGCGCAGCAGACCACCGGAGACGCCTCGGTCAGCCCATAGCCTTCCGCCAGCAGCGCCTTGGACTTCTTGGCAAAGGCGTTGCGGACCTCATCGGGCAGGGCCGCACCGCCGGAAATGGCCACTTCCAGGCTCGAGAGCTGTTCAGCCGTAGCGCTGGAGCGGGCGATGGCGTTGAGCAGGGTCGGCACGGCGGGGAGCACATTGGCGCGGGTGCGCGTCAACAGGGCGAGCAGCGCCTTGAGCTCGAAACGCGGCAGCATCACCACCTGTGTGCCGTTGCACAGCGGCACGTTCATGCAGACCGTCATGGCAAAGATGTGGAAGAAGGGCAGAACGGCCACGACCTTGGATGGCGTGTAGAAGAGCTTGCTCCCCCATGCATCGATCTGGCTCATATTGGCCGCGATATTGGCATGGGTGAGCAGCGCCCCCTTGGGAATGCCGGTGGTGCCGCCGGTATATTGCTGGACCGCGATATCCTTGTGCGTGTCGATGACCACCGCGCTGGGGGTCTGACGGGCCTCGATCAGGTCGTTGAAATGCGCAAGCTTGGCAGCGTGCGGTGACTTGCCCGGCTTGGCGAGGTCCTTTCGCTTGAACAGCGAGAACAGAACCTTCTTGGCCAGCGGCAGCGCGTCCGGGAAATGGCAGACGATCAGCGATTTGACATGGCCGGCCTCGAGCAGGGCCTCGCCCTTTACAAAGATCTGCTGGAGATCGAGCGTCACCATGACATCGGCGCCGGCATTGGCGGTGATGTGGCTGAGCTCGGAAACGGTATAGAGCGGATTGCAGTTGACCACCGTCCCGCCCGCCCGCAGCACGCCGTAATAGGCGATCGGGTAGAAAGGCGTATTGGGCAGCATGATGGCGACGCGCGTGCCCTTGGTGACGCCATATTTGCTCTGCAGCGCGCCGGCAAAGGCGGTGATGGCCTTGGCCAGCTCGCCGAAGCTCGTAGTGCCGCCGAGAAAATCCAGCGCCACGGCCGAGGGGGTCTTGGCGCAGGCGGCCAGAACCTGCTCATGCACGGGCGTCACATCGATCTCGCTCGTCCAGGAAATGCCCTCGGGATAGGTTCTGATCCAGGGGCGCAGGTTTTCCTGTGCGGTGTCGGTGATGTCCATGCTGGTCCTCCTCCAGGCCCCGCGTCGCGGTGGCTACCTCGCCCTGCCGTTCCGCCCTTTGGGTTCGGACGGGGAAAGACCCCCGGCAGCAGTAAGAATTATTCCATGCCTTTACGTTAGCGTCAAACAGTTGCCGGGCGCATTCACCATGCAACGATTGGTCGGGCCGACTGGTTTGCATGTCGAAGGGGAGGTTCTTCGACAGTTATGCAAAATGAACGCATAGGGAGCTTGGTTGACGTTTACGTAAAGTACGCTAAATAGGGAACAACGGCCCTGGCGGGGTGCTTTCTGGCGTCGTCACGAGGGGGCAAGCGGGCGCGCCGATGGGGCGCCGGTCAAATTGACAGCGTGGACGAAGCCGTTTGGGGCAGTCTCGTCCGAGGAGGACATTGCAGTGACACTGATACTTGTCGTGATCAGTCTGGTGGTTTTCGCATTCCTTGCAGTGCGGGAGGCCCCGCTCTGGCAATGGGGCCTTGCGGCGGTGGTCATCGGCCTCCTCGCGGGGATCGATTTTACCCCCACGGGCGCCGCCTATGGCCTTGGCTTCGGTAGCTGGCTGCTGCTGGTATTCGGCGCCATACTCCTGCTTTTGGCCATTGCGCCGCTGCGCAAGGCTGTGCTCACCACCCCCGTCTATGGCGCGGTGAAAACCATCCTGCCAAAGGTCAGCCGCACCGAGCAGGAAGCGCTCGACGCCGGCACGGTCGGCTGGGACGCCGAACTCTTTTCCGGTCGCCCGGACTGGGACAAGCTCACCACAATCCGCCCGCTGACGCTGACCGCCGAAGAACAGGCCTTTCTCGATGGCCCCACTGCGGTGGCCTGCCAGATGCTCGACGACTGGGACATTCGTCACAACCGCGCCGATCTCAGCCCGGAAATCTGGCAGTTCTTCAAGGACAATGGCTTCCTCGGTATGCTGATTGCCAAGGAACATGGCGGTCTGGGCTTTTCGGCCCAGGCGCAGTCGATGATCGTTTCCAAGATCGCCAGCCGCTCGGTGGCCGCAGGCATCACCGTCATGGTGCCCAATTCGCTCGGACCGGGTGAACTGCTCGAAAAATATGGCACTCCGGCGCAAAAGGACAAATATCTCCATCGCCTCGCCAATGGCCAGGAAGTGCCGTGCTTCGCGCTCACCGGCGTCCATTCCGGCTCCGATGCCGGCGGCATGCGCGACTACGGCACCGTCACCAAGGGCCTGTATAATGGCCAGGAAGTGCTGGGCGTGCGCCTCTCCTTCGACAAGCGCTACATCACGCTCGCGCCGGTTGCGACGCTGGTCGGCCTTGCCTTCATCCTCAAGGACCCGGACAATCATCTGGGCCGTGGCGACACCATCGGCATCACGCTCGCGCTTGTGCCGCATGACCATCCCGGCATGGATATCGGCCGCCGCCACTTCCCGTCTCGCCAGGCCTTCATGAACGGCCCCGTGCGGGGGCGGGATGTGTTCATCCCGATGGAATTCCTCATCGGCGGTACAGATTATGCCGGCCAGGGCTGGCGCATGCTGATGGAGTGTCTCTCGACCGGCCGCGCCATCTCGCTGCCCGCCATTGGCACCACCTCGCTCAAGCAGACGCTGCGCACCACCTCGGCCTATGCACGGGTGCGCCGCCAGTTCGGCATTCCGGTCGGGCTGATGGAAGGGGTGGCCGAACCGCTCGGCGAAATGGTCAAGCGCGCCTATTCCTTTGAGGCCGCACGCCGCCTCACTGCGTCCATGGTCGACGAAGGCCAGCGCCCGGCGGTGATCGCGGGCCTGCTGAAATACACCACCACCGAGGCCATGCGCGACAGCATGGACGACGCCTTCGACATTCAGGGTGGCCGCGCCATTCAGGATGGGCCGGGCAATTATCTCTTCGGCGGCTATATGGCGATCCCGGTGGCGATCACCGTGGAAGGGGCGAATATTCTCACCCGCACGCTGATGACCTTTGCCCAGGGCGTGCTGCGCGCCCATCCCTATCTGCTCAAGGAAGTGCAGGCGGCCCAGAACCCGGATCGCAAGGCCGGGCTCGACGCCTTCGACACTGCCTTTGGTGGCCACACCAAGTTCATGCTGCGCAATATCGTGGCGAGCTTCCTCCACGGGCTGACCAATGGCGCCTTCGCCTCTGCCCCCAATGACGGCCCGATGGCCGGCTGGTATCGCAAGCTCCACCGCTATTCGCAGGCCTATGCGCTGGTGGCCGACTGGACCACGGTGGTTCTCGGCGGTGCGCTCAAGAGCAAGCAGAAGATCTCGGGCCGCATGGCCGACCTTCTGGGCGATCTCTACCTCATGTCGGCGACGCTCAAGCGTTTCGACGAGGAAGGCCGCATCGCAGAGGACAAGGAAGTGGTCGAGGCCATCATGCAGGATCGCATCGCCTCGATGGAAAAGATCTTTGGCGAAATCTTCGACAATTTCCCCAATCCGGTCTTTGCCTGGGCCATGCGCATTCTCTGCTTCCCGCTCGGGCGTCACGCCAAGCGGGCCTCGGACAGCATTAATTATCGCTTCGTGCGGGCCGTTCTGAAGCCCGGTGCCTTCCGCGATCGCCTGACCACCGGCGTCTATGTCACCAATGACCCCAATGATGTTACCGGTGTGCTCGAGGATGCCCTGATCAAGGTGACGGAAGCGGAGGAAATCGAGACAAGGTTCATCCGCGCCGCGCGCAAGGGCATTATCGAACGTCGTCTCGACCGGGACCCCTTCGTCGATGCGGTGGAAGCCGGAGTTCTGAACGACAACGAGGCCGGGATCATGCGGGCCGCCGACGAGGCGACGGAACGAGTGGTCATGGTCGACGATTTCGACAAGGATGTGCTTAAGCAGACGCCGCCGCGCGTTGCGGCGGAGTAGAGGTAACAATTATAGCGCTGCAAGTGTTCGCTGGCGCCTCCCGCCCCATCAAGGGGAGGGAGGAGGCCGGTGCACTTGAATAAAATGGCGACAAGCCAAGCCAATTCCGAGGAGCCAAGATGATCGCCCCACAGGCAACAGACACGAAGAACTGGAGCTTCCACACCGATCTCGAAAAGATCGGCTGGCTGACCATCAACTCGCCCGGGCCGGTCAATACGCTGAGCCGCGAAGCGATCATGGAGCTCGAAACGCTGGTGGCGCGCTTCGAGGATCTCGGCCGCTCAGGTGAGCTGGTGGGCGTGGTCCTGCTCTCGGGCAAGGATTCCGGCTTCATCGCCGGGGCCGATGTCTCCGAATTTGACGCAATGAGCGATTTCTCGGTGCTGCCCGAAGCGCTGCGCCGGACCCATGCGCTGTTCGCCCGCATCGAGAATATGAAGATCCCGGTGGTCGCGGGTATTCACGGCTTCTGCCTTGGCGGTGGGCTCGAGCTGGCGCTCGCCTGCCACTACCGCATTGCCGTCAATGACGACAAAACCCGCATCGGTTTCCCCGAAGTGAACCTCGGCATTTTCCCCGGCTTTGGCGGCACCGGCCGCTCGATCCGTCAGGCCGGGCCGGTCGATGCCATGCAGATCATGCTGACCGGCCGCATGCTGCGGGCGGGGGCAGCGCGGGGCATGAACCTCGTCGACAAGCTCGTCCGGCATCGCGACATGCTGCGCTGGGAGGGCCGCAAGGCCGTGCTCGCGCACAAGAAGTCGTCGCCCGCGCCCTTCGCCAAGGCGATCATGGGCAAGCCGCTCTTACGCGACTATGTCGCCAACAAGATGCGCGCCGAGGTCGGCAAGAAGGTCAAGCGCCAGCACTATCCGGCGCCCTATGCGCTGATCGAACTGTTCGAAAAGCACGGCGACGACTGGCAGGCGATGATCCGGGGCGAGATCGACGCCTTTGTGCCGCTGATGGGCTCGCCCACCGCCACCAATCTCCGGCGCGTGTTCTTCCTCTCCGAAAGCCTCAAAAAGCAGGGCAAGAAGGGCACCAAATTCTCGCGCGTCCATGTCATCGGCGCCGGCGTCATGGGCGGCGATATCGCCGCCTGGTGCGCCTATCGCGGCATGAGCGTGACCCTCCAGGATCTCGACATGGCGCGCATCCAGCCGGCGCTCGATCGGGCCAAGAAACTCTTCCAGAAGCGCTACAAGAAAAAGCGCGAAGTCGACACCGCCATGCTGCGCCTCACCGCCGACCCGCAGGGCCATGGCGTGGCCCGTGCCGATGTGATCATCGAGGCGGTGGTCGAGAAGCTCGAGGTCAAGCAGTCGATCTTCAAGGGCGTCGAAGGCAAGATGAAGCCCGGCGCGATCATGGCGACCAATACCTCGTCCATCGAGCTTGAACGCATCGCCGAGGCGCTGCAGGAGCCGGGCCGGCTGATCGGGCTGCATTTCTTCAATCCGGTGGCGCAGCTGCCGCTGGTGGAAGTAATCCGCTCGACCTTCAATTCTGACGACGCCATTGCGGGGGGCGCCAGCTTTGCTCTGGCCATCGGCAAATCGCCGGTTGTGGTGAAGTCGGCGCCGGGCTTCCTCGTCAACCGCGTACTCATGCCCTACATGCTGGGCGCGGTGGAGCGGGTGGAGCGCGGCGAGAGCAAGGAATTGCTCGATGCCGCCGCGGTGGCATTCGGCATGCCCATGGGGCCGATTGAGCTGATGGATACCGTCGGGCTCGATGTCGGCAAATCCGTGGCCACCGAACTGGGTCATGCGGTGCCCGAGGGCAGCAAGTTTGCCCGGCTGATCGAGGCCGGAAAGCTCGGCCGCAAGACCGGCGAAGGTTTTTACAAATGGGAAAAGGGCAAGGCGATCAAGGGCGATCCGCCGGAACACGCTGATCTCGCGGCACTCGGCAAGGAGCTGGTGAAGCCTCTGGTCGACATGACCGAGATCGTTGTTGCCGAGGGCGTGGTCGCTAATGCCGACCTCGCCGATGTGGGGGTGATCATGGGCACGGGCTTTGCGCCCTTCACCGGTGGTCCGATGCGCGCCCGCGCTGATGGCCGGGCATAAGGGGGAAATTACAATGACTGAACTCAAGCGCGTTGCCATTGTTGGCTCGGCCCGTATTCCCTTTGCCCGCGGCAACACCGCCTATGCCGATGAAACCAATCTCTCCATGCTGGCCACCACCCTCGGCGGGCTGGCTGATAAGTTCGGCCTCAAGGGCGAGAAGGTGGATGAGGTCATCGCCGGGGCGGTGATCAACCATTCCCGCGATTTCAACCTCGCCCGCGAGGCGCTGCTGGACGCGGGTCTCTCGCCCCGCACGCCCGGCACGACCATGCAGATCGCCTGCGGCACGAGCCTGCAGGCGGCGCTGGTGCTGGCCGGCAAGATTGCCTCGGGCCAGATCGACAGCGGTATCGCCGCCGGCTCCGACACGGTTTCGGACAGCCCGATTGTCTTTGGCCCGAAATTCCAGCATCGCCTGCTGGCGGCCAATCAGGCCAAGACCGGTGGCCAGAAGTTCAAGACAATGACCAAGGGCTTTTCCTTTGGCGAACTGGCCCCGGTGGCCCCCTCGGTCAACGAGCCGCGCACCGGCCTCTCCATGGGCCAGCACGCCGAGTTGATGGCGCGCGAATGGGGCATTACCCGCGCCGATCAGGATGCGCTGGCCGCTGCCAGCCATCGCAATGCGGCAAAGGCCTATGAAGAAGGCTTCCACGACGATCTGCTCGTGCCCTGCGCGGGGCTGGTGCGTGACAACAATGTGCGCGCCGACTCCACCATTGAAAAGCTGTCGACCCTAAAGCCTTCCTTCGACAAGAAGAGCGGGCTCGGCACGCTGACGGCCGGCAATTCGACGCCGCTGACCGATGGCGCGGCGGGTGTGCTGCTCGCGAGCGAAGACTGGGCCAAGGCGCGGGGCCTGCCGATCCAGGCCTATCTGACGCTGGGGCGCGTTGCCGGCAATGATTTTGCCCATGGCGAGGGCCTGCTCATGGCGCCGACCATTGCCGTCTCCGAAATGCTGGAGCGAGCCGGGCTCGGTTTTGCAGACATCGACTATTTTGAGCTGCACGAGGCTTTTGCCGCGCAGGTTCTGTGTACGCTGAAGGCCTGGAACGACCCGACCTATTGCAAGGATGTGCTCGGCCGCGACAGCGTGATGGGCACGATCGACCCCGAAAAGATCAATGTGAAGGGCTCGAGCCTTGCTTATGGCCACCCCTTTGCGGCGACCGGCGCGCGTATCCTCGGGCTGACGGCAAAACTGCTCGATGGCGAGGTTAACAAGCGCGCACTGATTTCCGTGTGCACGGCGGGTGGCATGGGCGTCGCGGCGCTGGTAGAAAGCGCGCTATGAGCGAAAACGTCATCAAATTCCGCCGCCCCGAAAAGAAGCCCGAGCCCGAGCAGAAGAAGCCGCGCCCGCCCATGCCCGGTTGGGCGCCGATGGCCGGGCTCGTGGTCGTCGCCGTGCTGATCTATCTCGGCCAGCAGTCCGGGGTTTTTGGGTAAAGCAGGTCGCCGTATTCGAAACGGCATTCTCCTCATCGTCACCACCGGGCTTGTCCCGGTGGTCAATGCGGCGAAACGGGATTGCCGGAACAAGTCCGGCAATGACGACCGAATATAGATAAATTCCTAGGACGAGCGGGAGGCGTTCGCGCCGCTTCGTGAACTGCCCTGTCGGCTGACGGGGCGGGCGAGGACGTTGCGGATCGAAAAACTCGAATGAATGCGCGAGACGCCGGGCAGGGCGGAGAGGATGTTCTTGTGAATGTGCTCGAACTCCCCGGCAGTCTCCACCTCCACCCGCAAGTGATAATCTGAGCCACCGGTCATCAGGAAACATTCCTTGATTTCGGGATGCCGGCGAACGGCGCTTTCGAACCGGTCAAACACTTCCTCGGTCTGCTTTTCGAGCGTGATGTTGATCATCACGGCGATGGGCGAGGCCAGCTTTGCCGTGTCGATGAGCGCGGTATAGCCGCGAATGACCCCGCTGGTTTCCAGCAGCTTGATGCGCCGCAGGCAGGCCGAGGGCGAAAGGCCGACCTCCTGAGCGATATCGGCATTGCTCATGCGCGCATTGAGCCGCAGGAGTCGCAGGATATTGGTGTCGATGGCATCAAGAGCGGGCATGGCATGTCCTGCGAAAAGGCAGCATAAAATGCTCTTTCCGTCATTTCTGCGATACAATCAATCAGCAATTGATAGGAAATGTGCTCACTCTTTCATTAAGCTCAGTCAATGTCTGAGGGGACATCCATGCTTGATGATAATTCCGGAGCCGCGGGCGCCGATGCCATTCCTGCGCCGGGCGTGCTGACTGTCGATCTTGGTGCGATCCGCGCCAATTACACCCGTCTGCGCGAGATTGCCGGCAGCCCCGTGGGCGCGGTGGTCAAGGCCAATGCCTATGGGCTCGGGGCCGAGCGGATCTCAAAGGCTCTCTTCGATGAAGGCTGCCGCAATTTCTTCGTGGCCCATCTCGGGGAAGCGCTGAGCCTGCGCTCGAACCTGCCCGAAGATGCCACTCTCTATGTGCTCAATGGCCTGCTGCCGGGTGGCGAAGGCGTTTGCGCAGAAGCCGGCATTGTCCCCGTGCTCAATTCGTTCGAGCAGATCGACGCCTGGGCCGAAACGGCCAAGGGACTTGGTCGCAATCTGCCCGCCGTGCTGCAATTTGATACCGGCATGTCGCGCCTTGGCATTGCGCCGGAGGAGCGCGCCCTTGCGGCCGAGCGTCTCCGCAGTGCCCCGATCGACATTGCCTTCGTCATGAGCCATCTGGCCTCTGCCGACGAGCCCAGTGACGCCCAGAACGCCAGCCAGGCTGCCGAAATGGTTCAGGCCGCCGCCGCGTTCGGCACGGAAAACATCTGTTTTGCCAATTCGGGCGGGATTTTCCTTGGCGCCAATTTCCGCGGCGCACTCGCCCGCACCGGCATCGCCCTTTATGGCGGGGCGACGCAGAACGGCGGCGAAAGCCCCCTGCGCCACGCGGTGGAGCTGACCCTCGCCGTTATCCAGACCCGCACTGTCGAAACGGGTGCCCGCATTGGTTATGGCGGCACCCATGTCGCCGCGCGCCCGATGCGGCTCGCGACCCTGGCCGCAGGCTATGCCGATGGCCTGCCGCGCAGCCTTTCGGACCGGGGCGCCGTCTATTGCGACGGCATCCGCCTGCCCATTGTCGGACGCGTTTCCATGGACAGCATGGTGGTCGATATCTCGGCCCTGGCCGAAGGCCGGCTGGTGCTGGGCAGCCATGTCGAGCTCCTGGGCTCGCATCAGAGCATGGATGATCTGGCGCGCGACGCGGGCACCATATCCTACGAAATCCTAACCGGACTGGGCTCGCGCTTCGCCCGGATCTATCGATAAGCAGGCGCGCTTTTTCTGAGGGGAAAATGAAAGTCATCGTCCTGGGTGCCGGCATTATCGGCACGACCTCCGCCTATCAGCTGGCCAAGGCCGGCCATGAGGTCGTGGTCATCGACCGCCAGCCCGGCCCGGCGCTGGAAACCAGTTTTGCCAATGCCGGCGAAGTTTCGTTCGGCTATTGCTCGCCCTGGGCGGCGCCCGGCATTCCGCGCAAGGCGGTCAAGTGGCTCTTAATGAACCATCCGCCGCTGGTGCTGCGCCCCAAGGTGGACGGGGCGATGATCGCCTGGCTCCTGCAGATGCTGGCCAACTGCAATTATAAAAGCTACGCCATCAACAAGAGCCGCATGCTGCGGCTGGCCGATTACAGCCGGATTTGCCTGGCCGAACTGCGCGCGGAAACCGCCATCTCCTATGATGAGCGCATGAAGGGCACCGTCCAGCTCTTCCGCACCCAGCAGCAGCTCGACGCCTCGGCCAAGGACGTCAAGGCTTTGGCCGCCGATGGCATCCCCTATGAAGTGCTCGACCGCGACGGCTGCATCCGCCAGGAACCCGCGCTCGCCCATGCCCGCGACAAGATCGTTGGCGGCCTTCTTACGCCGCTCGACGAGACCGGGGACTGTTTCAAATTCACCAATGCGCTGGCCGAAAAGGCCGCCGCGCTGGGCGTGACCTTCCGCTATGGCACCGAAGTGACGGGGCTCGACGTCGAAGGCGGCCGGGTCAAGGGCGTCATCACCAAGACCGGTCGTGAGGCCGCTGATAAGGTCGTGGTGGCGATGGGCTCCTATACCCCGCTGCTCCTGCGCAAGCACGGGATTTCCCTGCCGGTCTATCCGGTCAAGGGCTATTCCATGACCATCCCGATCACCGACGAGAGCCGCGCCCCGGTCTCGACCGTGCTCGACGAAAGCTACAAGATCGCCATCACCCGGCTTGGCGACCGCATCCGTGTTGGTGGCATGGCCGAGATTTCCGGCTACACCAATGATCTCGGCCTTGCCCGCCGCCGTACGCTGGAGCATTCGGTCAAGGACCTTTTCCCCGGCGGCGACAGCGCCACCGGCAGTTTCTGGTCGGGCCTGCGTCCCATGACGCCCGATGGCACCCCGGTGATTGGTCCCACCAAAATTGACGGTCTCTATCTCAACACCGGCCACGGCACGCTCGGCTGGACCATGAGCACGGGGTCGGCCCGGGTCATCGCCGATCTCGTCAGCGGCAAACAGCCCGAGATCGACGCGACAGATCTGGCGATCTCGCGGTACTAGGGTTTTTCCCGAGATCGTTTCACCCCCTCCCATCCTCCCCCTTGAGGGGTCGGATGGGGAGGGGGGCCTACGCTCCTCCTAACCGTTCAAACGGACAAAGCTCCGTGCCCGGCCTTGCGCCTTGCGCTTGCCCTCTACATATTTGCCCTATGGCAGAGAAAACTCCGACGACACGGTCAGATAGCGCTCTTGGCGCCCGCGAGGGGGTGGGCTCGGACGTGGCCGCGTTCCTGACGAAATCGCGCATCTTGGCGCGGCCCAATGAGAGTGCCGATGGGCGGCTGCTCTTTGCCATGGATGCCACGATGAGCCGCCAGCCTACCTGGGACATGGCAGTGACCCTGCAGGCCGGCATGTTCACCGCCATTCCCAAGGACGCGGCGCTGCAGGTGCAATTGCTCTATTTCCGGGGCTTGGGCGAATGCCGGGCCTCAAAATGGGTCATCGACGCCGAGGCGCTGGCCCGGCTGATGGGCAAGATTGCCTGCCAGGGCGGCAATACCCAGATCGGCAAGGTGTTTTCCCACGCGCGCAGCGAACACCAGAAGCGCCGGATCAACGCCATGGTCTATGTCGGCGACGCCATCGAGGAAAATGTCGATGCGCTCGCCGCCCAGGCCGGCGAACTGGGGTTGCTGGGCCTGCCGCTCTTTCTCTTTCAGGAGGGGCATGACAGTCGCGTCGAGGCGGCGTTTCGCGAATTTGCCCGGCTGACCAAGGGCGCCTATGCGCGGTTTGACAGCTCGGCCCCCCAACATCTGGCTGAACTGCTCAAGGCCGTTGCCGCCTTTGCCAGCGGCGGACAGAAGAACCTGCGGCTTCAATCCAGCGCCGCCGCACGCGGCCTGCTGGCACAGATCGAGAAAAAATGAGCTGGATTATCCTCGCCGCACTCGCGCTTCTTGTCGCTCTCTGGCTCTTCAATGCCATGCGCAAGATGGACCGGGGCCTGCTGATGCGCGGCCTGCGCTGGGGCGTCGGGGGCCTGTTGGCCCTGATCGCGCTGCTCGGCCTCGTGTTCCGCCGCATTGATATTGCCACCATTGTCGGGGCGCTCGCCGCCTCCGTGCTGCTGCGCGGCAGGATCGGCCAGTTCTCCTTCGATAGTCTCGCCCAGTCGAGCAGCGGCAATACCTCGAAAGTGCGCAGCCGTTACCTCGCCATGGAGCTCGATCACGACACCGGGGCGCTCACCGGGCGCGTGGTCGATGGTGCGTTTGCCGGCTGGGATCTCATGGATCTGGGGCCCGAGGAAACCCGAAAGCTCCTCGATGAGGTGACGGGCGACGCCGACAGCATCAATCTCCTCGAGAACTGGCTCGATGCCAATCGCGCCGGCTGGCGCGAGTATTTCGCCGATGAAGGCGCCGAGACGGGTCAGCAGAGAGCCGGAAATCCCGGGCGCAGTCCCGTCGAGGAAGCCTACGCTGTCCTGGGCCTCAAACCCGGCGCCAGCGACGAGGATATCCGCGCTGCCCACCGCGAGCTGATGAAGGGTGTGCACCCCGATCGCGGCGGATCGGAATATCTCGCCGCCCGGATCAATGAGGCACGGGATCTGCTTCTGGGGCGGTGACCGTCTGGCGGCCAGCGGCGGAGAGGGCCAGCTCTGCCTCGAACACCACGCCATTGTCATTGTGATAGCTGTATTCGCCGCCCATCTGCCCGACGACGCCGCGGATCAGCCGCATGCCCATGCTGTTGGAACCTTCCTGCGGCTCCATGCCCGCGCCGTCGTCCCGCACGGTGAGGATCGCCCGGCCATCGCCGCGCTGGCGCAGCGTCACCGATAGCGTGCCTGCCTGGTCGTCGGCATAGGCATATTTGAAGGCATTGGTTGCAAGCTCGCTGAGCAATAGCGCCAGCGGCGTGGCGTGGTCGCGGTCTACCATGACGTGGTCGAGATCGTAGATGAGCCGCGTGTCCGTGCCATAGGCCATCTTCACCTGATCGACCACGGGCGGGATGAAGTCATGGGCGTCGATGTCCTCGTAGCGGTCGTGCTGGTAGATATGTTCATGCATGGCGGCCATGGCGGCGAAGCGGCTCTGCAGGTCCCGCTTTGCGGTGTCGGGAATATTCTGCATCCGCACCAGCGCCTGCACCGAGGCGAGATTGTTTTTCACCCGGTGGTGGATTTCCCGGAACAGCATGGTGTTGAGCTCAACCGAGGCCTCGAGCTCCTTGGCCCGGTCGGCATCCCGCACCAGAAGCCGCAGGATCCACCAGGAAATGAGCATGAGCCCGAAGAGCACGGGAGACACCACCACGAGCAGGGTGGAGAGCATTTCGAGCAGCATCCCCCAGACCTGGGAGGTCGCGACGGCGGCCACCGCAATAATGCGGCTGTCCTCGACCCGGCGATAGCTCACCACGCGGGGGACGCCGTCGATCAACGAGTCCGCGGAGTCGAAGGTGCCGATGCCGCTTTGCTTGAGATGGTGCGTAAACAGCGGTCGATCGCTGAAGTCCACATTTCCTGTCGTGGGCGGATAGCGGGCCATCAGCTGCCCGTCGTCGCGGATCAGGCTGAGGGTGGAGCCCGGCTCGAGCTCCAGCGTCCGGAAAAAGTCGCCCAGCAGCGCGCCCGAGAACGACACCATGATGGCTCCGGCAAATTCGCCATTGCGCACCACCCGCTTGCTGAACACGAAGATAATGTCGTCGGTGATCCGGCTGACCAGCAGCGGCGAGGTGTAAAACGGCGCCCCATCGCGCACCGCGGTGTAATATTCCCGGTCCCCGATATCGACACCGGTGGCGCCCGGCACTGTCGAGAACACCGTATTGGCCTGGTTGTCGATGACATAGACTTCCGTCGCGCTGGGCAGGCCCTGCAGAACCGCCTCGATGTCTGCGGCGCTGCCCGAAAGCGTGGGGCCGGTGGCGGTATCGACCCGGCGCAGGGTCTGGTTGGCCACCTCGGAAATCCAATAGGCATTAGTGGCCAGAACCTGTGAGGCCGCGCTTGATTGCTCTCGCAGGCGGTCATTGGTCCGCTGCACACCGTCGGTGACGAAATAGGCCAGAATTCCGAGGAACAGCACAAGGACAAAGACCATAAGGCCGACGGCCAGCCGGACGGCCGAGATCTCTCTCCAGCTACGCTTCAACGCCACGCTCGCCTCCCCTGCCGTGGCCACTGGCGCACAGCCCCTCAATGATAATGGGCGTGCACGATCCGACAAGGGCCGAAATGTCGCCCAAGCTGGGAGCAAGCCCAGAGGAACGCCGAGCCGGCGCAGCACGTTGAGGGTTCAACAGGGACATCACATGGCCGACGCGCAGCAAGGCACGCTCACAAATCTGATCGACAAGGTGGACGAACATGCCCGGGCCGGGGATGGGATCTCCATCGGCCTCATCCAGGAGATCGTCGGACCGCGGGCCGCCGGGCCCCTGCTGCTCATTCCCGCGCTCATCGTCATCTCGCCGCTCAGCATTATTCCGGGCATCCCAACCCTCACCGGTATTCATACGGTGCTGGTGGCCGGCCAGATTGCGCTCGGGCGCAAGACAATGTGGCTGCCCAAATGGCTCACGGAGAGGAGTATTCCCGGCCGGCACGTGGAAAAGCTGCTCAAATTCCTCAAGCCGGTGGGCCGGGTGGCGGACACGATCATCAAGCCGCGCGCCCGGGTGCTGGTGGCGCCGCCTCTGCGCCGGGCAGGGGCCGTCATCTGCGTCCTCGTCGGGATGATCATGCCGCTCCTCGAATTCGTGCCCTTCACCTCGACCTGGGCGGCAGCGGTGATTGCGGTCTATGCCATGGCGATCACGGCCAAGGATGGGTTCCTCGCGCTGGCGTGGGTGGGACTGGTCGCGGCGGCCCTCTCTATCCTCCTGATGCTTCTCGTTTAATTATTCTAAAATTTGAAGGAGAGGCGAAGTCGACGGCATTCCCGGTGCCGTTGGTTGCTTGCCGCCGCAGGCCCCGTGGCGAGTTCAAGCCTTGGGCGTGCTGTCGCGATTGTGACCGGAGGGGGCCATCGCGCAGTTGCCGCAGCCATGAACTTGGTCTTTTTAGGGCAAAATATTCACAGGGACGGCGGTCTTGACGTTTAGGTCAATCTTTTGCTTGTCAGTGGACGCTTTGCCGCGATACCGTCCACCAATCTCGGACCAGCGGGTTTAACCGCTGGCCAGACAAATAATCCGCATTCCAAAAGCGGATGGCAACAACACTGTTGAAGACCACATGGAGATGGGACGAGAATGAAGTTCACCACAGCCTTTAAGGCGGTAGCGACCGCGGGCGCCATGGCGCTGATGATGAGCACCTCCGCTTCGGCGGTGACGCTGCAGTTGCACAATGGTGGCGACCCCGGCACCCTCGACCCCCACAAAGCTTCCGGCGACTGGGAAAACCGCGTCATCGGCGACTATATCGAAGGTCTGCTGACCGAGAGCCCGTCTGCCGAAGCCATCCCGGGCCAGGCCGAAAGCTGGGAAATTTCCGAGGACGGCACCGTCTACACGTTCAAGCTGCGCGATGGCATTCAGTGGTCCGACGGTACTCCGGTGACTGCTGGCGACTTCGTCTATGCCTTCCAGCGCCTGTTCAACCCGACCACCGCAGCTGACTACGCTTACCTGCAGTTCCCGATCAAGAACGCTGAAGCGATCAACTCGGGCACGATCACCGATCTCAACGAGCTCGGCGTCAAGGCCATCGACGACAAGACGCTCGAGATCACTCTCGAGGCCTCGACCCCCTTCTTCCTCGAAGCCTTGACCCACTACACCGCCTATCCGGTGCCAAAGCATCTCGTCGAAGAGCTTGGCGATGACTGGACCAAGGTCGACAACATCATCGGCAACGGCCCATACCTCGTGAAGGAATGGCTGCCGGGCTCTTATGTCCGCTCGGAAAAGAACGCCGACTATTACGACGCTGCCAATGTGCAGATCGATGAAGTCTACTACCACGTTCTCGAAGATCAGGCCGCAGCCCTCAACCGCTACCGCGCCGGTGAATTCGACATCCTGACCGACTTCCCGTCCGACCAGTACCAGTGGCTGCAGGACAACCTTCCGGGTGAAGCACACGTCACCCCGTTCCTGGGCATCTACTACTACGTGATGAACCAGGAAGAGGGCCAGGTCCTCTCCGACGTCCGCATTCGCGAAGCGCTTTCGACCACCGTCGTGCGTGACGTGATCGGCCCCGATATCCTGGGCACCGGCGAGCTTCCGGCCTATGGCTGGGTCCCGCCCGGCACGTCGAACTATGTCGAAAATGCCTATCATCCGGCATGGGCCGACACGCCCTATGAAGAGCGCGTCGAAAAGGCCAAGGCGCTGATGACCGAAGCCGGTTACGGCCCGGACAATCCGCTGACCCTGCAGCTGCGTTACAACACCAACGACAACCACCAGCGTATCGCTGTGGCGCTTGCCGCCATGTGGGAGCCGCTTGGCATCAAGATCGAGCTGTTCAACGCTGAAACCGCTGTTCACTACGACGCCCTGCGCGCCGGTGACTTCCAGATCGGCCGTGCCGGCTGGCTGCTCGACTACAACGATCCGTCCAACACGCTCGACCTCCTCAAGAAGGGCGTCGATCAGGCCGGCACGATGAACTGGGGCAACAACTATGGCCGCTATGCGAACGAAGAGTTCAATGCGCTCATGACCCAGGCCTCGACCGAGCTCGATCTCGAAGCACGCGGCAAGCTGCTTGCCGACGCTGAAAAGATCGCCATGGACGAATTCGCTGCCATCCCGATCTACTGGTACGTGTCCAAGGACGTCGTATCGCCCAAGATCTCGGGCTTCGAAGCGAACCCGAAAAACATCTTCCGCACCCGCTGGCTCTCGAAGTCGGAATAAGCGGACCATAAAAACCAGACCGTGGGGGCCAGATTGGCCCCCACGGTTCTTTTGTCCGAGCGTGACCGGCCCCTCCCTCCATCCCGGCGCCCCGGCCAAGGAGTTCTCACCAAATGCTATCCTACGCCTTCCGGCGCGTGCTTTCGGCGATCCCGATCGCGCTGATCGCCGTGACAGTCTGTTTTTTCATCCTGCGTCTGGCGCCGGGTGGACCGTTCGACGGTGAACGTGCCCTGCCGCCGACCGTGCTGGCCAATCTGCGCGCCCACTACAATCTCGACCAGCCGCTGGTCGTTCAGTATTTCATCTATATCGGACGGCTTCTGCAGGGTGATCTCGGCCCGTCCATGGTGATCGACGGCTTCAACGTCTCCGACCTCATCCGCATCGGCTTCCCCTTCACCCTGACCATGGCGCTCAGCGCCTTCGTGATCGCGACCACCATCGGCATCATCGCCGGCATGGTTGCGGCGGTGAACCAGAACAAATGGCCCGACTATGTGCTCGTGCTGGCCGTGATGCTGGGCGTGGTGGTGCCGAACTTCCTCATGGCCGCACTGCTGCAGCTCTGGTTTGGCGTTTATCTGCGCTGGCTGCCGGCCGGGGGCTGGGTCAATGGCTCGATCTGGCATCTGGTGTTGCCCGTTACTGTTCTCGCCTGGCCCCATGCCGCGCGCATCAGCCGGCTCATGCGCGGCTCGATGATCGAAGTGCTCGGCACCAATTATGTGCGGACCGCCCGTTCCAAGGGCCTTGGCGAACGTCTCGTCATGGCGCGCCACGCCATCAAGCCGGCGCTGTTGCCGGTCGTCTCCTATCTCGGGCCAGGCCTGTCCTATCTGCTCACTGGCTCGCTCGCCGTCGAACAGATTTTCGGCCTCCCCGGCATCGGCAAATATTTCGTCCAGGCCGCGCTCAACCGCGACTATGGCATCGTTCTGGGAACGACCATCCTCTACATGTTCATCATTCTTGCGCTTAATCTGATCGTCGACCTCGTCTATGCCTGGCTCGATCCCAAGGTGAGGTATCACTGATGGCTGGGATCACCGGAAAAGACCAGGTTCTGACGGCCTATGCCAAGAAGCTGGAAACGCTCGATCCGCCCAAGGGCCGCTCGCTGACCCAGGACGCCGTGCGACGCCTCGTGCGCAACAAGGCAGCCGTGGTGTCGATCGGGCTTGTCGTGCTGATCGTGCTGATCGCCTTCATCGGACCCTATTTCGTGCCTTGGGGCTATTCCCAGGTCGACTGGTCCAATATCCGCAAGCCGCCTGATTTCGATGCCGGCCACTTCTTCGGCACCGACCAGAACGGGCGCGACATGCTGGCGCGTGTGCTCCAGGGCACGCAGATGAGCCTGACCGTGGCGCTCGTCGCCACCGTGGTTTCGGTCAGTATCGGCGTCGTCTATGGCGCCGTGGCAGGCTATTTCGGCGGCCGGGTCGACGCCATCATGATGCGCATCGTCGACGTCATGTATGCGCTGCCCTACATCCTCTTCGTCATCATCCTGATGGTGATGTTCGGCCGCAATCCCGTGCTGCTCTTCGTCGGCATCGGCTGTATCGAATGGCTGACCATGGCGCGTATCGTGCGCGGGCAGACCCTCTCGATCAAGGAGAAGGAATTCGTCGAGGCCGCCAAGGCCGGCGGCGCAAAACCCTTCACCATCATCATGCGCCATATCGTGCCCAATCTGACGGGTCCGGTGGTGATCTATGCAACGTTGACCATTCCCGAGATCATCATTGCCGAGAGCTTCCTCTCCTATCTCGGCCTTGGTGTGCAGGAGCCGCAGACCTCGCTCGGCACGCTGATCTCCGCCGGTGCGCCGGTGGCAGAAGTCCTGCCCTGGATGCTCCTGGCGCCGGCAGGCGTGCTGATCACCCTGCTGCTCTGTCTCACCTATATCGGGGACGGCCTGCGCGACGCGCTCGACCCCAAGGATCGCTGATGACCAAAGTTCTTGACGTTCAGGACCTCGGCGTCACCTTCGCCCTCCACGAGAGCGAGGTGCACGCGGTCAACAATCTCAACTTCTCCCTCGAGGCGGGCGAAACGCTCGCTGTCGTCGGGGAATCGGGGTCTGGCAAGAGCCAGGCCTTCCTCTCCATCATGGGCCTTCTGGCCAAGAACGGCCGCACCAGCGGCAAGGCCATGCTCGGCGACGTCAACCTCGTCGGCATGGAGAAGGCCAGGCTCGACAAGATCCGTGGCAAGGACATTGCCATGATCTTCCAGGACCCGATGACCTCGCTCAATCCGAGCCTCAAGGTCAAAACCCAGCTGGCCGAAGTTCTGGTCAAGCACCGCGGCTTCGACAAGTCCAGGGCGGTCACCACCGCCGTCGAAATGCTCGAACGCGTCGGCATCCCCGAACCGGCCAAGCGCGCCAATGCTTACCCGCATGAAATGAGTGGCGGCATGCGCCAGCGCGTCATGATCGCCATGGCGCTGCTGTGCCAGCCCAAAATCCTCATCGCCGACGAGCCGACCACGGCGCTCGACGTGACGGTTCAGGCCCAGATGCTGGACCTCTTCAAGACCCTTACCGACGACTTCGGGACGTCGCTCGTGATCATCACCCATGATCTGGGTGTGGTGGCGGGCGTGGCTGACCGCATGATGGTGATGTATGGCGGCCGCGCGGTGGAGAAGGGCACGGTCGACGATCTCTTCTACGATCCGCGCCACCCCTATACGCTGGGCCTTCTGCATTCGACCCCGCATATCGCCAAGCGCGCCGAGCGGCTCGACCCGATCCAGGGCCTGCCGCCCAGCCTTGAAAACCTGCCCAAGGGCTGCTCGTTCAATCCGCGCTGCGCTTTCTGCTTTGACCGGTGCCTTGAAGAACGTCCGCCCCTGGCTCCGACCGCCGACGGTCGCGAAAAGGCGTGCTTCTACGAAGGCCCGCTGAAATACGGAGAGGTGGCGTAATGACCCCGGCACCCGATACCCTCATCGAGATCAAGGATCTCAAGAAAACCTTCTCGATCGCCACCGGCCTCTTCTCCAAAAAGCTCCGGCTGACCGCGCTCGAAAACATCAATTTCTCGGTCAAGAAGGGCGAAACGCTCGGGATCGTGGGCGAAAGCGGCTGTGGCAAGTCCACGCTCGGCCGCTGTATCCTGCAGCTGATCGCGCCGGACGAGGGGCAGGTGCTCTGGCTCGGGCAGGATCTCACCAAGGTTCCGGCCGAGGAAATGCGCAAGCGCCGGGCAGATCTGCAGATCATCTTCCAGGATCCGCTGGCCTCGCTCAATCCGCGCATGACCGTGGGCGAGATCATCGAAGATCCGCTGCGCACGCTCAAGCCCGAGCTCAAGAAGGAAGAGCGCCGCGCCCGCGTCTTCAAGATCATGGAGGCCGTCGGCCTTCTGCCCGAGATGATCAACCGCTATCCGCACGAGTTTTCGGGCGGCCAGGCCCAGCGCATCGGGATTGCCCGCGCGCTGATCACCGAGCCAAAACTCATCGTCTGCGACGAGCCGGTTTCGGCGCTGGACGTGTCGATCCAGGCGCAGATCCTCAATCTCTTGTCCGAGCTCAAGGACGAGTTTGGCCTGACGCTGATCTTCATCTCGCACAATCTCTCCGTCGTGCGGCACGTCTCCGACCGCATCCTCGTGCTCTATCTTGGGCGCATCGTGGAACTCGCGACGGGCGACGAAATCTATGAGGATCCAAAGCACCCCTATACCCGTGCGCTGCTCACCGCCGTGCCGATCCCCGATCCAAAACTGGCAAGGCTGCGCAATATCGATGCCTTGAAGGGCGAAATTCCCTCGCCCATCAATCCGCCCTCGGGCTGCACTTTCCGCACGCGCTGCCGCTTCGCCCAGCCGCGCTGCGCCGAAATTCGCCCCCCGCTCGAAACGCTGGAAGGCGGGCGCCTGGTCGCCTGCATTCGCTGGCAGGAAATAGAAGCCCCCAAGGAAGCCGTCCTCGGCGCCTGAGGCTGCGCTCTAACAGAACCGGCAGCGGGCACCACGCGTGCCCGCTGCTTTTTTGCCCCGTTGGCACGCGTTGTTTCGGAAATCTTTGAGCAGCCAGAGATTTGCAGTTGGACAAAGGCCGCTCGGGCGGTAAGGGACCAAGGCACGGTCGCCCCTGGGGCGCACGGTGCTGCATCATCCCGGGGTCGAGCGCATGTCAAAATTCCTCTCGCGCCGCCTGATGACACTCATCCTGAGCTATCAGCTCCGCCGGTCGCTGGGACGATTGGGCGTGCCGCTATCACCGCGCCTTGCGCCCCATCCGGTCGCGACAGATTTCCTGCGCGACATCGCCATCCACCGCAAGAATGGGCGCATTCAGTTCGGCTTGCCTGCCGACCCGTTTGAGCTGGTGTTCTGTCGCCGCGCCAGCGTAACTGCCTATCTCTACTTGCTCAGCCATTGTCCGGCCGAGGTCGAACTGTTCACCGGCGCTTGTGATGATGGCGACTATCCGAGCGGCGCCCGGTTCACACCGTCCTCGCGTAGCGCGCGCGCCATAGCAATTCCCGACCGATATTTCATTCTGCGCGACGGGTTTTCGGCCGAGCGCCGCCTAGTCGAGGCCGATCCGATACCGTGGACCTCACGCCGGGACACACTTGTCTGGCGTGGCGGCATCAACGGCCATGGCATTCACCCGCAAAGTGATGACGACGCCTACAATCCGCGTGTCATCCCGCGGGCGCGCATGTGCATGCAGCTCAGATCGGTGCCCGGTGTCGACGCCCTGATCAGCGATGCGCTGGATCCGCATGTGCCGCTCCACACACTTGCCAAGTTCGGCATTACCGGCGCCAACCGGGCCGAACCCGAATGGCGCGGCGACAAATTTGCCATCGATATCGACGGCTGGACCAATAGCTGGTCGAACCTGATCATCCGCATGCATTTCGGCTGCTGTGTGCTCAAGGTCGCCAGCGCCGATGGCTATCGGCAGTGGTGGTATGACCGGCTGGTGCCGTGGGAGCACTTTGTACCCGTGGCCAGCGATATGAGCGACTTCGCCGAAAAGATCGACTGGGTGCGCAGCCATGACCGGGAAGCCGCCGAAATCGCTCGTCGCGGCCAGGCGCTGGTGCGCACCATGACCCTGGCATCCGAAACCCGGATCGGCGCCGAACTCATCACCGCGAACTGGAAGCTTGCATGATCTCTATTCCCGACTTTGCCGGCAGGCATATCGCCGTGGCCGGTGGGGCAGGCTTTATCGGCCGGCACATGTGCAATCGCCTTCTCGATGGTGGCGCAACAGTGCTCTGCATCGACAATTTCCTGACCAGCGCGCGCGAAGACCTTGCGCCGCTTCTGGCACGGCCGGGTTTTTCGCTGCTTGAAGCCGATATCGTTGCGCCACTCGATTTTGTCGCCGATGGCATCATCAATCTGGCCTGCCCGGCATCACCGGTCGCCTATCAGCGTGACGCGGTCGAGACCATGCGCATCAATGTCATTGGCACGGACAGGCTGCTCGCCATGGCGCGAAAGCTGGGCGTTCGGTTTCTCCAGGCGTCCACCAGCGAGGTCTATGGCGACCCCGAAGTTCACCCGCAGCCCGAAACCTATCTCGGCCACGTCAATCCGATCGGCCCGCGCTCCTGCTATGACGAAGGCAAGCGGGCGGCCGAAACATTGTGCACCGATTATGCCCGCCAACATGGCGTCGATGTGCGGATTGCCCGTATTTTCAATACCTACGGCCCGGGCATGGCCGCCGACGACGGGCGCATCATCTCCAATTTCGTCACCCAGGCCCTGCGCGATCTTCCCCTCAGCATCTATGGAGACGGCACGCAGACGCGGTCCCTCTGCTATGTCGCCGATACGGTGGAGGGGCTCTTGAGGCTGTTCTTTTTGCCAGACGTCGACGTGCTGCCGATCAATATCGGCTCCACCGATGAGTTGAGCGTGGCCGAAATCGCCCTGTCCATCCTCGAAGCGACGGGGTCGCGATCCCCGCTGTCCTATCACCCCCTGCCGGTCGATGATCCGCGACAGCGCCGTCCGGATACAGCCAGGGCGGCAAAAGTTCTGGGCTGGAGACCGCAGACCAGCCTCAGGGCAGGTCTCGCGCACACCATCGCCCATTTCGCAGAGAGGCTAGAGGCGCGCGCATCGCATCCGGAGCCGGCGCAGTGATCACCCACAGCACCTGACATTCAAAAGAGCCCACGCAGCGATGCGGGGGCGTTTTGTATTGTCGATGGCACTTGCTTGGATCTTCCACCAGCGCCGCTTCCCTCGGGCTTGACCAGAGGGCCACTCAGAGAGCCCTGACGAACTTCGTGCGCGCGGATAGTGACCCTCGGGTCAGGCCCGAGGGCAGCTTGGTGGATGGGCGGCCATCAGACTTATCAGCTCCATCGCCTCCCTCCCCCTTGTGGGGAGGGATCGAGGGTGGGGGTGTAATTCTGGCGCGGCAGGCGGATCCCCCACCCCAGCGCCGCTAGGGCCTGACGGCCAAGCTCTGCTACCCTCCCCACAAGGGGGAGGGAGCGCAAAAGCCGACAATGCAGGGTGAGCGGTAACCCGGTGATGCTCCCCTTACCCCCGCGGCTTGGGTGCGTTCCGCGGCGGGATGTCGTTCGAATAGATATTGTGCAGCCCGATATTGTGCACGTCGCGCTCGCCGCAGAGGGCCATGGTGGTGTCGAGCTCCTTGCGGATGATCTCGAGCACGCGGGTGACGCCCGCTTCCCCGCCAGCGCCGAGGCCGTAGAGCATGGCGCGGCCGATAAAGGCGGCCTTGGCGCCATAGGCCAGCGCCCGCACCACGTCCTGGCCGGAGCGCACGCCGCTGTCGATATAAACCTCGGTCTTGTGGCCGACCCGATCAACGATCTCGGGCAGAACGCGAATGGTGGAGGGCGCGCCATCGAGCTGGCGGCCGCCGTGATTGGAGACGATGATGGCATCGGCGCCATTGTCGATCGCTGCCTGCGCGTCATCGGCGTCGAGCACACCCTTGACGATCACCGGACCGCCAAAGCGTTCCTTGATCCAGCGCACATCGGCCCAATTGAGCGTCGGGTCGAACTGGCTGGCCGTCCAGGAGGAGAGCGAGGCCAGATCGTGGTCGCCCTCCACATGGCCCACAATATTGCGGAAGGTGTGCCGCTTGGTGCCCAGCATGCGCAGGCACCAGGTCGGGTGCTGCATCATCTGCCAGATCGAATAGGGGGTGAACTTTGGCGGGGTGGAAAGCCCGTTCTTGATGTCCTTGTGGCGCTGGCCGAGGATCTGCAGATCCATGGTCAGGATCAGCGCCGAGCAATTCGCTGCCTTGGCGCGGTCGATCAGCCGGTAGATGAACTGGCGGTCGCGCATCACATAGAGTTGGAACCAGAAGGGCGCGGTCGTGTTCTCGGCAATGTCCTCGATCGAGCAGACGCTCATGGTCGAGAGCGAGAAGGGAATGCCGAATTTTTCGGCCGCCCGAGCCGCCTTGATCTCGCCGTCCGCGGTCTGCATGCCGCCGGTTGCCGCCGGGGCGATGGCGACGGGCATGGTGATTTCCTTGCCCAGCATCGTGGTCTTGAGGTTGCGTCCCTCAAGGTTCACCGCCACCTTCTGGTTGAGCTTGATCTTGGCGAAATCGCTCTCATTGTCGTGGTAGGTGCTCTCCGTATAGGAGCCGCTATCGGCATATTCGAAGAACATCTTTGGCACGCGCCGACGCGCCACCCTCATCATTTCCTCAACGGTCAGGATCTTGTCGATGGCGGGCATGGATGGCTCCAGATGGGCGGGTGAGCCTGCCTAACAACTAACATGTTAGTAGTCAACGTCGCGCCGACCGGAACGGGCAAATCGCTTCGGTGGAGCCATTTGAGGTGCGAAGGCCCTAAGAGCTACGCTCGAATGGCCGGCCCCACGCACAATGCTTCGGTTGTTCTAACCGAGCGGCCCCATGGACTTGCGATTGATCATCAGCGTCGAGAAGATGACGATAAAGGCAAAGATCACCATGCCCCCCGCCAGAACATGGGCCTTGTCCCACTCCAGCCGCTCGACGAAGTCGTAGATGGCGATGGAGAGAACTTTGGTCTGCCCCGGAATATTGCCGCCGATCATCAGCACCACGCCAAATTCACCGATCGTATGGGCAAAGGCCATGATGCCGCCGACGAGATAGCCGGGCCGCGCCAGCGGTAGGAGCACGCGGAAGAACAGCGCACCGCGCCGCGCCCCCAGCGTCTCCGCCGCTTCGATCACTTCTGTTTCGATGGCGGCAAAAGCGTTGCGCAGCGGCTGAACCATGAAGGGCAGGGAGGCGATCACCGAGCCGATGACGAGGCCGGGAAATGAAAAGGCGAGGGTTCGCGCGCCCCAGAGCCCGGCCAATGCGCCACCGGGGCCGAATGGCCCTAGCGCCAGCAACAGATAAAATCCCAAGACCGTGGGCGGCAGCACCAGCGGCAGCGTCACCAGCGCGCCAATGATTGTCGTGCCCGCGTTTCTGCTCCGCGCCAGCCACAGGGCAATCGGCGTGCCGATGACAAAGAGGATTGCCGTCACCGTCGCGGCCAGGGCGAGGGTCAGGGCAATCGGAGGGATCAGGGCTTCAAAACTCATCGCCTAGCCATCACCCGCCAAGTCAGTTCGTGCAAGGGCTTCTCCATCCGCCTGCACGGGCCGCCCGGCTCCATCGCCTCCCTCCCCCTTGTGAGGAGGGCAGCAAAGCTAGGGCAATGACGATGGCTCGGGCATTAAGGCACCGAATAGCCCGCCGCCTCGATCACCACCACGGCTTCATCACTCTGCAAAAACTCCAGAAACGCGATCGCCGCCGGATTGCTCTCGCCATGTTTCAGCAGCACTGCACCCTGGGCAATCGGCGCGTGAAGCGCCTCCGGAACCAGCCAAATGTCGGCCTTTCCGATCACCTGGCTTGCCGCCACAAAGCCGAACTCGGCATTGCCCGTTTCAACGAACTGCAGCGTCTGCGAAATGGTCTCGCCCCAGACGATTCTGGGTTCTATGGCGTCATAAAGTCCAAGCGCCTCAAGCGTTTCAATCGCTGCCTTGCCATAGGGCGCCGCCTTGGGATCGGCGAGCGCAATCCGGCTGAACGCACTCGTCAAAGCTTCGGCGCCCGCACTTAAATCCCGCCCCGGCCCATAAAGCGCAAGCCGTCCCTCGGCATAGATGAAGAAGCTGTCCGGCGCCGCATGGCCTTCCTCGACCGCCAGTTGCGGGCGGGCCGCGTCGGCCGCCAAAAACACATCAAAGGGCGCCGCCTGGCTGATCTGCCCATAAAGCGCCCCGGTCGCCCCAAAACTGAGCCGCAGTTCATGGCCCGTCTCGGCCGTGAACCGCCCGGCCAACGCCTCGGCAACAGCCGTAAAATTGGCCGCTACCGCAATCGTCGCCGTCTCCGCCCGCGCTGGCAGCGCCGTCAGCAGCATGGCGATGAGGCAGGCAGTAAGGCGCAGCATCCGGAGCACTCCAAGCGTGGGCTGATCGATGCGCTATACGGATTTCTGAGGCAAGGGCGGAAAGATCACAGTGTCTTGGTCGCCGCATTGGGATCGCGGAAGGGCAGGGGCGGATAGTGCAAGCCGCGTTGCCCCGAAAGGCCTCGATTGGGTTTCCGGCCGGCATAGGTGGCCTTGCATCCGATCCACTCGTCGCCCCGCACATAGTCGAGATCCCCGCCATAGAGCGCGTCGCGCAAAACGCCCTGCAGTCGGGCGAGCACCGCGCCATAATCCGCCGAAGCCACCAGATTGTGCCGCTCCTCGTGATCGGTCTCGAGGTCGAACAGCTGGAAATGATTTCCGGCGGGATACCAGATCAGCTTGTGGCGGCCGTCATGGATCATGCGGGTGGCGTCGAGCCCTTCCGAGCACTCGCCATAAAAATAGTCCCGCCGCGCGTCGCCGATCATCGATCGTCCGGTCATCTGGTCGGGCGGGGTAATGCCGGCGAGGTCGAGCAGCGTGGGCATCACGTCCTGCAGGCCGACCAGTCGGTCATCGATCGAACCGGGTTTTATGCGGTCCGCGTCCGAGGCCGCGCCCAGCACGATCATCGGCACATTGGCGGAAGCCTCATAGGCCAGCCGCTTGGCGTAAAACCCGTGGTCGCCCAGCATGTCGCCATGGTCGGCGGTAAAGACGATGATGGTGTCGTCCAGAATGCCTTCTTCGCGCAGCGTGCCGATGATCAGTCGCAACTGGTGATCGACATGGGTGCAGAGCGCATAATAGGCCCGCCGCATGTCGTCGCGCTGGGCGGGCGGCAGATCGGTCCAATAATCGCGCACGGCTTGAAGCGCGGGCGGCAGGTCTGTGTCCGGAGCGGACCAATCGGCGGTGATCGGCTGGGGCATGTCGCGGCGCGCATAGCGCTCGAAATAGCTCGCGGGCGGCACCAGCGGCGGATGCGGCGCGGTATAGGACACATACCACAGGCCCGGGCGCGTGGGATCGCGCCGCTTGATCGTCCGGCACGCCTGGAAGGTGATCCAGTTGGTGACGTGCAGATGCTCGGGCAGGTGCCAGCTGCGCCAGCCATATTCATTATTGCCCATGCCGTGGAAGAAGTGCTGCCCGGCAAAGCCATTGTCGGCGAGGAACACCTCATAGTCATCCACGCAGCCATTGAGCTGGCGGCCTTCCTCGGCGAGGATCACATCGTCAAAGCCGATCCGGTCGCGCTGCGGATAGACATGCAGCTTGCCGATCGCCGTCGCCTGATAGCCGGCGTTCCGAAAAGTCTCTGCCAGCGTCGGCAGGTCCGGCATGCCCAGCGTGCCCTGCGCCACGCGGTCGCCATGCGTGCGCGGATCGGTGCCGGTCATCAGCGTGCGGCGGGCGGGCACGCAGATCGGTGTTTCCGAATAGGCATTGGTAAAGCGCCGACCGGCCTTGGCCAGCATGTCGAGTGTGGGCGTTTCGACCACGGGGTGCCCGGCGCAGCCGAGCACCTTGGCGGCCCATTCATCGACCGTGACCAGAAGAACGTTTTTTTGGGTCATGCGCTTGCCTTCCATTCCCGCCAAGGCCACCCGACAAAAGCCGGATGGCCCAGAGCATCATGCGATCAGCTGCGGGCCAGAATGGCTTCTGCTTCAGACAGCAGCGAAGAGGCGCCGTCCTCGGGCGAGGCGGCTTCAAAACCGACTTCCTGACTGATGCGCTGCAGCACGGTGGTGACTTCGCCAGCGCCGGGCGGCGCGAGCGGTGGCAGGGCGCCGACATACTGGTTGATGCTGGCGACATAATCGACCGAGGCGCTTTCCGCCGGGCTGATCAGCGGCGCGATGGCTTCCTGAATTTTCGGGTCCACCGGAATGCCGCGCTCCGCGCCGAGGATCTTTGCCGCCTCGATATCCTGGGTGAAGTAGGCGAGGAAATCGACCGCCAGTTCCGGATCGGGGGTGGTCGCCGAAATGCTGACGCGGGTTGCCGGGCGCAGATAGTGGCCCGGCGCTGCATCGGCCGAGATCAGCGGATAGGCGATGAGACCAACGCTGTCCTGCATGGCATTGCGCGTCGGACCAATGGCATTGGCGAGCCCGAACGCCAGCGCGGCGCGCTGCTGCACCAGCATGCTGGTTTCAACGGTGTTGAGATCGGTCGCCTGCACATCTGCCGGCACGCAGGCACCGGATTTGCGCATATCCTGCCAGAGGGCAAACCAGTCGCGCGCGTCGCTGGTGTCAAAGGCAATCTCGCCATCGGCGGTATAGAGCGCCTTGCCGCGCTGGCGCAGGAAGTTTTCGAAGGGCACTTCGACGCCGCTGGCGTCGGCAAGTCCGAACATGCCGCTGCGCTTGGTCGCCGCCTTGAAGGCCAGGGCGCGCTCGGCGAGTTCTTCATAGGTAATGCCGGATTTTGGGGCTTCGACGCCGGCCTCTTCCCAGGCGGTTTCGTTGACGTGGCAGGCCGCCACATTGACGCCGAAGCTGATGCCGTAGAGCTTGCCATCGGCGCCGCGATTGGCATCGACCTGATCGGCTGGAATGGCGCTGAGATCGAGCTTGTTGCCGAGATATTCGTCGAGCGGCAGCAGGGCGCCGCGCGAGGCATATTCGGAGAGATAGCGGAAATCCATCTGGATGATGTCGGGCGCAGCATCGCCGACGATCTGGGTGGCCAGACGTGGCCAGAAGTCGGCAAAGGATGCAGTCTCTCCCATGACCGTCACACCCGGATTGGCGGCCTGATAGAGGTCGATGACCTTTTCGGTGCGTTCGAGCCGATCGGTATTGCCCCACCAGAACATGCGCAGGGTTTTCTCCTGTGCGCTGGCGCGGCCGAGGCCAAAGGCCGATGCGAGGCCAAGCACGCTGGTGGCGGCCATAAATTGACGACGATTAAGTGTGCTCATGAAAATCCTCCCGATTATCAAATATGTTGGCCGGACTTTTCTTGTATGGAAGCCTTGCGTCAAGCCCGCCAGCGAGAATTTCGTCTGCGCGAATGCGACATTCGGATGGTTTCGGCCAGCGGGACCGAAGCAGGCGGCAAACAAAAAGGCGAGCACCCAAGGGGCACTCGCCTGATGGTCGGAAAGAGGATGTGAGCGAGATCAGCCGCGCAGCGCGCTGGCTTCCCTGGCGAGGGCTTCGATGCGGGCGAAGTCGCCGCTTTCGATGGCGTCATTGGGCATGATCCACGAGCCGCCGACGCAGATGACGTTGGGCAGCGCCAGATAGGTCTTGGCCTTGATCACGTCGATGCCGCCGGTGGGGCAGAAGGTGATGTCGGGCAGGGGCGAGGCAAAGGCTTTCAGCACCGGCGCGCCGCCGAGCGCTTCGGCCGGGAAGAACTTGAGGAACGAATAACCGCGCTCGGCAGCGGCCATGGCTTCGGTCGGGGTGCCGATGCCCGGCAGCAGCGGGATCGATACATCGTCGGCAGCGTCGAGCAGGCGCGGCGAGGCGCCCGGCGACACCATGAAGCGGCAGCCCACATCGACCGAGGCGCGCATATGCACTTCATTGCGAACCGTCCCGGAGCCGACGATGGCGCCGGTCACCTTGGCCATTTCTTCCATGACCTTGAGCGCATTGGGCGTACGCAGCGTCACTTCGAGAATAGGCAATCCGCCTGCCACCAGCGCCTCGGCCAGCGGCCGCGCCTTGGAAACGTCATCGAGGATGATGACCGGGACCACGGGGGCCAGCGTCAGGATGGAGCGGATGGCATTGGCGTCTTGCGGCATGGACGATCCTCGTCTGGCTCAGAAAACTCAGCGCAAGGGTTAGGACTTGCCCACAAAAGCTGCAAGAGCGTTCATTGAAAAGAAAGACGAAAATACCTAGGTTCCGGCACACTTAGGCGGAGGACGGCCCAATGGTTCACACGATCAACGCAATTACTCCGCTCAGCGAAGCGCGCGAGATCCTCGCCCAGCACTTCGACCTGAAGTTTTCCAAGGCCATCGAGCGCGCAACCGACAAGATTTTCGAGCGGGTCCGCCACCAGATCCCAGAGATCGAATGGAGCTATTATGCGCCGCTGATCTTCCAGATCAACAAGCTCAAGGCCGAGAAGGACGCGGTCATCCTGGCGCATAATTACCAGACGCCGCAGATCTATCACGGCGTTGCCGACGTTGTGGGCGACAGCCTGCAGCTGGCCATTGAAGCCACCAAGGTGCGCCAGCAGGTGATCGTGCAGTGCGGCGTGCACTTCATGGCCGAGACCTCAAAGCTTCTCAATCCGTCAAAAACCGTGCTGATCCCCGATAGCCGCGCCGGCTGTTCGCTGTCGGAATCGATCACCGCCGAAGATGTGATGGCCATGCGCGCCCGCTATCCCGGCGTGCCGGTGGTGACCTATGTGAACACGTCCGCGGCCGTGAAGGCGGTGACCGATGTCTGCTGCACCTCGTCCAACGCGCTCGACATCGTCAATCGCGTCGAGGGCGACAGTGTCATCATGATCCCGGACCAGTACCTCGCCCAGAACACCGCCAAGAAGACGCACAAGAAGATCATCACCTGGGCCGGCGCCTGCGAGGTCCACGAGACCTTTACCGCCGAAGACATTTCCGAGCTGCGCCACGCCTATCCCACGGCCAAGATCATCGCCCACCCCGAATGCCCTCCCGAGGTGATCGACGCGGTGGATTTTGCCGGCTCGACCGCCGCCATGATCGACTGGGTGAAATCCACCAGACCGGCCCGCGTCGTTATGGTCACCGAATGCTCCATGTCCGACAATGTGGCGAGCGAAACCACCGGCGTCGATTTCCTGCGCGGCTGCAACATCTGCCCGCACATGAAGCGCATCAACCTCGAGAACGTGCTGTGGAGCCTCCACACCATGACCGAGGAAGTCATCGTCCCCGAAGAGCTCATCGCCCCCGCCCGCGCCGCTGTGGAACGCATGATCGAGCTGAGCAAGAAGGGGGATTAAGACCCCCACCTGACCTCCCCCGGAAGACGGGGGAGGAACAGACCGAGCTTGCGGCGAGCTCGGTGAGCCACCGGCAGATCCCTCCCCCTATCAGGGGGAGGCTAGGAGGGGTCACTGCCGTCCCGCCAATAACCGCCGATAAATCTCCAGATACGCCCTGGCCATCGCCTCTGCCCGGAACATGGTTTCATACCGAGCCCGGGCGCCGCGGCCATAGGCCTCCGCCTGATCCGGTGACGCCGCCAGCGTCCGCATCGCCGCCCCGAGTGCGGACACATCTTCGGGTGGCACGACCAGCCCGGTCTCGCCACCAAGGTTCACAAAACTTGTGCCCGTGCCGATCTCGCAGGAGATCATCGCCCTGCCGGCCCGCGCCGCCTCGGCCAGCGCCACGCCGAAGGCTTCAGAGCGCAAATGCGAGGGGAACACGAAAGCCCGGCTCAATTCCAGCAGCGCGATCTTGTCTTCATCCGACACGGAGCCGACAAAGCGCACGCTCGGGCCCCCCATTTCAGCCCATTCGGCCGTGTCGCCGCCACCGGCGACCACCACGGGCAGGCCAGTTTCCCGCGCCGCCGCCATCAGAAACTGCAGGCCCTTGTAGTAGCGCAGCGCGCCGACGAAGAGAAAGAAACCACTCCCCACTTTTTCCCGCCAGCTCTCGACGAGGGCTGCCGCCGGCGGCAGCACATCAGGGATTCCGATCGGAACAACGCTGGTCTTGTCCGGAAATTTCGCCAGCACCGCGCTGGTGCGTACATAATTGGGCGAGGTCGCAACAATAGTGTCCACCGATCGCAGGAATGCGTTCTGCACCGGCGCATAGAGTTTGAGCAGATTCTTCTGCCGCACGATGTCGGAATGATAGGTGACAACGCTGGGCGCCTTCGGACGGCCGAGGAGGTGGAGCAGGTCGGCCATAGGCCAGGGGAAGTGGTAATTGACAATGTCGGCGTCGGCCGCGAGCCGTCGAAACAGACCAAAACCCGACACCGATAGCCCTGCCGAGGCGATATTGATGTCCTGCCGCGCAAGATGGACGGTGTGATTGTCGATCGTCCGGACGCTGCCGCCATGGTCCTTGCTGAGCGCGAGAACCTGGCTCTCGACCCCATGCGGCACCATGCCTTCAGCGAGGGCATGGATCACGCGCGGCACGCCGGTGAAGTCATCCGGCAGATAGGTCTTGTAGACGTGCAGAACCCGCAAAACCGTCTCCTTGCGTCGTTTTTATGACCAAATGCGCCCGATTTTTCGCGCATGGCCGGGTTGCGATAGGCCCTCAGCGGTGGCAATGCGCTGCTGCCTGCGTTATGTGCTTTGCTCAATATCGCCAAGCAGCGCAAGGACAAGCTCGTGTCATCCATCGTTCCTGTTATTCTCGCTGGGGGTCAGGGAACCCGCCTGTGGCCGAAATCGCGTTCGGCGCGGCCCAAGCAGTTCATCGATCTCATCGGGGGCGATAGTCTGTTCCAGCGCAGCCTTGACCGTGTTGGCGACGCCGGCCGCTATAGCCCCGCCATTGTCATTACCAATGCCGAATACCGCTTCCTCGTTGCCGAGCAGGCCCTGTCCGCTAGCATTGAGGTTGGCGCCATCCTGCTCGAGCCTGTGGCACGCAACACAGCCGCCGCCATCGCGGCCGCGGCCCATCTGGCGCTCGCCAGCGACGAAGACGCGGTTCTCCACGTCCTTGCGTCCGATCACCTGATCGACGCCGGCCCCGAATATTTTGCCGCCGTTGATGCTGCCGCCGCTGCAGCGCGCGACGGGCACCTCGTCACCTTCGGCATTACCCCCGATCGTCCGGAAACCGGCTATGGCTATATCGCCATGGGCGAAGCCCTCGGCCACGGTGCCCACAAGGTCGCCGCCTTTGTCGAAAAGCCCAATCTGGAGCGGGCCGAGGAGATGCTGGCCAAGGGCGGCTTTGTCTGGAATTCGGGCATGTTCATGCTGCCCGCCCGCCAGTTCCTTGCCGAATGCGAAAAGCTGGCGCCCGAGATCTTTGCCGCCTCGCGCGATGCTGTCGCCGGTGCACACCGCGATCTCGATTTCATCCGCCTCGAAGAGACCGCTTTCGCGTCCTCGCCCAACATCTCGGTCGATTTCGCCATTTTTGAGCGCACCGACAAGGCCGCCGTGCTGCCGGTGAGCTTTGATTGGTCCGATCTCGGTGCATGGGATGCGGTCTGGAAGGGTCAGGAGCGCGATGCCCAGGGCAATGCCATTTCCGGCCCGGCCATGGTGTCCAATTCCACCAATTCGCTCATCGTCTCCGATCACGCCCATGTGGTGGTCGACGGGCTCGACGATGTCGCTGTCATCGCCACCGAAGATGCGGTTTTCGTTGGCCGTCTTAGCCAGGCCCAGAATGTCGGTGCGCTGGCAAAGCTGCTCAAGGCCGACGACTCCACCCGTGCTTTGACCGAAACCCACAAGACCTCGTACCGGCCCTGGGGCGGTTATTCGTCCATTCTCATGGGGGAGCGCTTCCAGGTGAAGAAGCTTTTCGTCAAGCCGGGCAAGAAGCTCAGCCTGCAAAAGCATCACCACCGTTCCGAACATTGGGTCGTTGTCCGCGGCACCGCTGAGGTGACGGTCGATGGCAAGGTGTCGATGCTGTCTGAAAACCAGTCGATCTACCTGCCGCTCGGCTGCACCCATCGCCTTGCCAATCCGGGCAAGATCGAGCTCGAACTCATCGAAGTCCAGACCGGCTCCTATCTCGGCGAAGACGACATTATCCGCATCGAAGACGAATTCGGCCGCAGCTGAGTTCTTCGAGAGCGCCAGAAACGAAAATCCCCGCGCGAGCGGGGATTTTTTTGTTTTCAGGTGCAGCCCGTCAGTTGGCGGCGGCAAATTTCTAGAAGTGGAAGTTGAGGCCCACCTTGCCGACATGGGCGCCGGCGGTCACGTCATAGGCCTGGGCTCCGAGCGAACCCGCGGGTGCAGTGCCGGTCAGGCGGTTGTAGCTGTATTCCGCCTTGACGCTGATGGCGTCGTTGAGAGCGAGTTCCATGCCGGCGCCGATGGTATAGCCAATCCCGGTGCCCGAATAAGAACCGGTCGCGCCTGCGAAGACCGCGGAGGTGTTGGCATTGACGCCGCCCACGGCAAGACCGCCGGTGGCAAACAGCAGCACATTGTCAAATGCCATGCCGGCGCGGCCACGCAGCGTGCCTAGCCAGTTGATGTCACCCGAGCAGGTCACACCCACGACGCCGGCACAGGCGGTGGAGCCATTGATGCCCGACCAGGCCACATCGCCCTCGAGGCCAAGCACAAAATTGTCGAACTGGGCGTTGACGCCGGCATTGACGCCAAGCAGACCGCCGCTCCAGTTGATCGTGTCGGTCAGGCCGTTGAGCGCGCCCACGGACTCGGCGGTGCCGCTGCCGTATCCGGCATTGATACCGGCATAAAAGCCGGACCAGTCAAACCCAGCCGATGTATAGCCACCCTGATCCATGGGGAGATAAAGATCAGCCGCTACTGCGTTGGACGCAAGACCGGCAAGTGCTGCCAAGGCGATTAGTGTGCGTTTCAAAGTTGTTCTCCCAAATTGACTGAAAGTGATTCTGTTAATCATAATCGTCTTGGTGGCGATTGTTATCAACAAGCAATTTTTGCCGGGTAATTGTGGTGCAGGGCGGCCTATGATTTTCCATAGGCCGGCTTGTCCCTGCCGTCATTGCCCGGCCAGTCTGGGCCATGGAGAATATCGGGCCGCTAAAACCCCCACCCAACCTCCCCCTGTCCAGGGGGAGGAGCCGGTCCGTGCCTCACCGAACGCACGGCACACGCAATGCGTCCCTCCCCCGACTTCCGGGGGAGGCTAGGAGGGGGTGCTCAAAAACCCCAAAATATCAGCAGGCCACGACATTGACCGCCAGCCCGGCCTGGCTGGTTTCCTTGTACTTCTCGCTCATGTCGCGGCCGGTCTGGCGCATGGTTTCCACGCAGACATCGAGCGGCACGGCGTGGACGCCGTCGCCCTTGAGGGCCAGCGAAGCGGCGGTGACGGCTTTCACCGCGCCAAAGGCATTGCGCTCGATGCAGGGAATCTGCACCAGCCCGCCGACAGGGTCACAGGTCATGCCCAGATGGTGCTCGAGCGCGATTTCGGCGGCGTTCTCCACCTGTTCGGGCGTTCCGCCCATTAGCGCGCAAAGCCCCGCCGCAGCCATCGCCGAGGCCGAGCCCACCTCGCCCTGGCACCCCACTTCTGCTCCGGAGATGGAGGCATTGTGCTTGATGATGCCGCCAATGGCCGCGGCGGTGAGCAGGAAATCGTGCACGCTCGCCCGGCCCGCCCCGGCATGGAATTTCTGCGCATAGCTCAGAACCGCCGGAATGACCCCGGCCGCGCCATTGGTCGGCGCCGTCACCACGCGCCCGCCTGCCGCGTTCTCCTCATTGACCGCCATGGCAAAGAGGCTCAGCCAGTCATTGGCCATCAGCGGGTCGATCTCGTTGCGCTGCCATTTTTCTTCGAGCTGCAGGTGAATACCCTTGGCGCGGCGGCGCACCTTGAGCCCGCCCGGCAATTGTCCGTCTTGCGCCAGCCCGCGCGCCACACAGCTCGACATCACCGACCAGATTTCGTCGAGCCCGGCATCGAGTTTTGTCCGGCTGATCCGCGCCTCTTCATTGGCGCGCTTCATCGCCGCAATGGAAAGGCCGGAGGCTTTCGCCATGTCGAGCATTTCCGCTGCATTGGCGAAGGGCCAGGGCACGTCCTGGCGCGCATCCGGCGCTGACTTGAGCGCTGCCAACTCGTCGGCGCTGACCACAAATCCCCCGCCGATGGAAAAATAAATGCGCCGCAGCAGCAATTGCCCGTCGCCGTCGAAGGCGGAAAACTGCATGCCATTGGGATGGCCGGGCAGAGGCGTGCGCTTGTCGAGCACGAGGTCGACAGCCGGGCGAAACCGATAGGCTGGGTGGCCGTCCGGGCTCACATGCCCGCTCGCGGTCACCGCCGCGATGATCCCGTCCATCGCGTCGGGATCAATGCTGCGCGGATCGTGGCCAGCAAGGCCGAGGATCACCGCGCGGTCGCTGCCATGGCCAATGCCGGTATAGGCGAGCGAGCCGTGAAGACTTGCTGTCAGCGCGGCGGGCACTGCCTGCCGGGCGCGGGGCCAATTGCCGTCCTTGAGTTCATCGAGAAAGCGCCGGGCCGCCGACATCGGTCCCATTGTGTGGGAACTCGAGGGGCCTATACCGATCTTGAAGACGTCAAAGACTGATAAGAACATATGCCCATCATACCCCAATGGTCCCGCCCGGCAATCGCAGCCACTCGCCGGTGATTGTTTCAAATCCGCGACAGAGCGTGACCCGATCAGCCGATTGCCGCCCGCAGCGTTCGCCCGATATGGATAGGCAACGCAGGAGACCCGTAAAATGTCCGCTTACCAGTTTCGCGCAGCCGAAGGCGCCACCCCCGATGCCCCGCTGATCTTCCTTTTCCACGGCACCGGTGGCGACGAAAACCAGTTCTTTGATCTGGCCGCCCAGCTCGTTCCCGGCGCTGCCCGGCTCGCCCCGCGTGGCGATGTCAATGAGCATGGCGCCCTGCGCTATTTCCGCCGCGCCGCCGAAGGCGTTTACGACATGGACGATCTCGCCCGCGCCACCAGCGCTATGTCCGGTTTCATCGCCGAACAGGTCGCGGCAAGAAAGCCGTCGCGGGTGCTTGGCCTCGGCTATTCCAACGGCGCCAATATCCTGGCCGCCGTACAGTTCGCCCATCCCGAGCTTTTCGACGCCACGGTGCTGATGCACCCGTTGATCCCCTTTGCGCCGCCGCCTGCCGATTTTGGCGGCCGCAAGGTTTTGATCACCGCCGGTCGGCACGACCCCATAGCGCCCGCCGGCGCCACCCAGGCGCTTGCCGATTATTTTGCCGCCAATGGCGCTGCCATTCAGCAGATCTGGCACGAAGGCGGGCATGAACTGCGCAATGAGGAACTGCTTGGCAGCCGGGACTTTCTGGCCGGTTAGCGACAGCCCACGGGCAATTCCCATCCGGGGATTAACGAAGTCTAAACACTGATTTCGTCACTATGGGGCGTTGGCGCGAGAATGTGCCAACGCGGGGGACTATGCGATCACTTCTCAGCGCCGCCAGATCGCGGAAAGCCTGCGCCCGCGGGTTTTGCTGCTTGTATTGCTCGGCTTTGCGGCCGTAGCCGTCCCGTCGTCTTTTGCCTTCCAGTTCATCGTCAATTCCACCGTGGCCCAGTTGGGCACGCTGTTTGCCGAAAAACAGGTGCTCTATGACCGCCACCGTGGCCTTGGGTCGCTGATCCGCGAGGTCTCGCTCGCCGAGACCCTTTCGGGCAGCCAGGCCATTCGCGACTGGGCGCATGATGAGGACGATCCCGTCCTTCGTCGCCGCGGGATTGGCGAACTGGAGCACTATCGCCGTCACTTTGCCGACGGCTCCTATTTCTTCGTCGTCGGCACGTCCGGAAACTACTATTTCAACGACGCGTCCAACGCCTATGCGGGCGACCAGTATCGCTACACGCTGGACCCGGCCAAGCACGATGACGCCTGGTACTACTCCACCCTCGCGCTGGCCGAGGGCTGCCACCTCAACGTCAATAACGACGCCAATCTGCGGGTCACCAAGGTCTGGATGAACTGCGTCATCCGCGAGGGCAAGAATGTTCTCGGCGTGCTCGGCACCGGCATCGACCTGTCGTCCTTCATCCAGGAAGTGGTCAATATCCCGCAAAAGGGCGTCACCTCCATGTTCGTGGACCGCCAGGGCATGATCCAGGCCCACCGCGACGAACAGCTGGTGAGCCTTGCCAATTTCGAAGATGACCCCGACAGCAAGCGGTCCCTCTTCTCGCTGGTCTCCGGCCCGGGCGACACCGAAACCCTCAAACGGCTGATGGAGGACGTCACGGCTGAAAGCGTTCTGGCCGACAGCGCCTTCGTGACGCTAGACGGCAAGGAGACGCTGGTCGGCGTCGGCTATCTCGACAAGCTCGGGTGGTACAACGTCACCTTCATGGATATCGACACCATCATCGACCGGCGGATGTTCGCGCCCATCGGGCTGCTGATCGCCGCGATGATGGGGCTCATCGCCATTGTCTTTGTGCTGGTGTTCAAGCGCCAGGTGCTCGATCGCCTCGCCGCCCTCGAAAACGTGGTCCACCATGCGCGCCGCGGCAATTACGGCCCGGCGCTCGCCATGGGCGATGGCCGCCAGGATGAAATCGGCCGACTGTCCGCCGCGCTCACCGAAATGGCCGTCAGCGTCGACGACAATACCCGCCAGCTTGAAGCCCGCGTGCGCGAACGAACCGTCGAGCTCGAGCGCCTCGCCTTCAAAGATGGCCAGACCGGCCTTCTCAACCGGCGTGGCCTTGCTGCCGCCCATGCCCGCTCCGCTGGCGAAGGCCCCTTCGGCGTCGTGCTGTTCGATATCGACCGATTCAAGCAGATCAATGACAGCCACGGCCATGCCGCCGGCGATGCGGTGATCCTGGCCATGGCCCGGCGTCTCGAAACTGTCACCGACGCCGATGCGGCCTGCGCCCGCTGGGGTGGAGACGAGTTCATCATTTTTGTGCCGAACTGCACCGCAGAGGGCCTGCGTGATCTGACCAAGGCCGTGATGTCAGCGCTGATCGGCGAAGCCATCGTTCTGCCCGATGGTGGCCTTCTGCCGGCCTCGGTCAGCATCGGCGCCTGCCTCGCCGACACCGGCGACAAGCTCGATGTTGCCGCCGCCATGGCCGACGCCGCGCTTTACTCCGCCAAACAAGCGGGCCGCGGCCGCACCGTCATTTTCGATCGCGACATGGCGCGCGCCGGCCAGCACGTTGCCTGATTGCCCACTTGACGGCCGGGCCCCGCTATTCCCAAATCGCCACCTGGTTCATTGAGGAGACTTTTCATGCCGTCACGCCTGATTTTTCTGGCCGCCGCCCTGGGTCTCCACACGGCCATCGCCGTCGCGCCTGCTGCTGCCGCGAGCTTTGATTGCGCCAAGGCCGCGACCCCGTTCGAAAAGGCCATCTGCGACAATCCCGATCTCTCCGCCGCCGATGATCGGCTGGCCAAAACCTACCAAACGGCGATTGGCGGGCTCGGCGAAACCGCGCTTGCCGCCATGCGCACCGACCAGCGCGCATGGCTCGATCATGCCCGCCGCGCCTGCACGACTAACGCCCAGCCGCTGAACTCAGGCAGCTATGACGAGCGCGGCGTCTCCTGCCTCGAAACCCTTTTTTCCAGCCGCTCCGACCTGCTCGAGCAAAGCCGCATCATCAAGGGCACGCGCTTTTATCCGCAGGCCCGCTACGAGGCGATGCCCGATCCCAATGAGGCGGACAATCCGGACTCCTATTTCCCCGTCGCCCTGCACGAGCTGGCCTATGTGCAGATCGACGACACGACGCCGGAAGCCGAGGCCTTCAACACACTTGTTCGCGCAACCGCCGATGAACAGGCCGGGTTTGGCGGCGACACGACCGAATATGACATGGTCGACACCAGCGACACGACCAACACGATTTTCTTCAAGGAACGCGCCGGCACGGGCCGCATCACCCTAGAATCCAACACCTATTGGTTTGGTCACGGCGCCGCCCACGGCAATTGGGCCGTCACCTATCTGCATTATCTCAACTCTGAATCGCGCTGGCTCGAGGCCGACGATCTCTTTGCCGGCAAGGGCTGGCAGAAGGCCCTTCTGCGCCTTGCCGCCGACGCCCTCAGGGCCGAGCACGGCGACAATCTCTATCTCGATGATGACAACGACATCGCCGACGCGGTGATCGATCCGACCCGCTGGGATCTGTCCGATCCCTATGGCCTCGTCATCCAGTTCCAGCCCTATGAGGTCGCGCCCTATGTGTATGGCGCCCCCACCGCCCGGGTCTCCTGGGACGATCTGTCAGCCTATCTCGCCGAGGGCGCAGACAGCGTCCGCTACGGCTACTAAAGGATTTTGTCGTGAACCTGCCGATCCATCATCTGGTCAATTCCGGCCCGCGCCCCGTCGCGCCCTTCAGCCACGCGGTCGAGGCCGATGGCTGGGTGTTCGTTACCGGCCAGATGCCCACCGACCCGGCCGCGCCCGACGCGCCCTTGCCAGAAGGCATTGAGGCCCAGGCCCGCCGCGTCATGGCCAATCTGGCCATTGTCCTCGAGGGCATCGGGCTTTCCTTCGAGCACGTCACCATGGCGCGCATCTATCTCACCCAGTTCGAGCGCGACTACGCCGCCCTCAACGCGCTCTGGCCAAGCTTCTTCACCCCCGGCAAACTCCCGGCCCGCACGACGATAGGCGTCACCGCCCTCGCGGTGGGCGCGCTGGTCGAAATCGATCTCGTGGCAAAACGGCCGTAGGCGGCCAAACCGTCTTACGAAGCGCGGAGGGCGTCGAGCACGCCCTTCAGCGTGTCGTTAATGGCGATTTGAGGTGCCCAGCTGAAGCGCTCGCGGGCCTTTTCCGGATTGCCGGAGGCCACGGGCACCGCATTGGGGGCATAGCGCGCCGGATCGGTCTCGACACCGATCTTCACCCGCGCCTCGGAGAGGAGGCCCTCCAGCAGGTCTCCGATCCGCACCGGCTTGCCGGTCGCCACATTATAGGCCTCGCCGCCGATCCGGCCTTCGGCCAGAAGCGCCGCGATATAGAGCGCCACCACATCCTCGACATCGAGAAAGTCGCGCAACGCATCAAGATTGCCGACCTTGAGCACCGGCTCCTGCTCGCCCTTTTCAATGGCGGCGATCTGGGCGGCAAAGGCTGGCACGACATAATCGGCCGCCTGGCCCGGGCCGGTATGATTGAAGGGGCGGAGAATCGCCGTGTCGAGTGCGCCGCTGCGCCCCAATTGTCCCAGCGCAATGTCTGCCGCCGCCTTGGTCGCGCCATAGACATTGGCCGGTTCAAGCGCCGCGGTTTCCGCGAGGGGCAGGGGGCCGCGGTTAAAGCTCGCGCCATAGGCTTCCGAACTGCCCGACCACACCAGCCGCGCTTCGGGCCGATGTTTCATCAGCGCCTGCGCCAATTGCAGCGTGCCGGAAAAATTGACCGCCCAGGCCCGGCTCGCATCGGCCTGCGCCTGTCGCGGCGCAGCGATTGCCGCCAGATGCAGCACGCGGTCCGGGCGTGCGGCCGCAATGGCGCGGTCGACAGCATCGGCGTCGGCAATGTCAGGGGAAGCGCCGGTCTCGTCGATGAACTTGACCAGCTCGAATGCGGGATTGCGCCGCGCGGCCTCGGTCACCTTGCGGCCCACAAAGCCATTTGCCCCGGTGATCATCAGCCTCAGGGAGTTCATCGGCTCATTCCCGCTTGTCGGTAGAAAGAAAAGGGCCCGGGATCACCGGGCCCACCAGGCTCAGGCCTTCTTGTGGCGCGCGATATCGGCGTCGACCATCTCGCTGATCATTTTTTCGAGCGAGGTCTTGGCTTCCCAGCCCAGCTTTTCCTTGGCCTTGGCTGGATCGCCGAGCAGGATTTCCACTTCCGCCGGACGGAACAGCTTTTCGTCGATCACGAGGTGATCATCGACATTGAGGCCGACATGCTCGAAGGCGATTTCGCACATCATGCGCACGGTCGACGTGCGGCCGGTGGCCACAACATAGTCGTCGGCCTTGTCCTGCTGCAGCATCAGCCACATCGCCTGCACATAGTCACGGGCGTGGCCCCAGTCGCGCTTGGCTTCGATATTGCCAAGGCGCAGCTCCTTGTCGAGGCCGAGCTTGATGCGGGCGACGGCGTCGGTCACCTTGCGGGTGACGAACTCGATTCCGCGCAGCGGGCTTTCATGGTTGAAGAGAATGCCGCTCGAAGCGTGGATGCCGAAGCTTTCGCGATAATTGACGGTGATCCAGTGGCCGTAAAGCTTGGCCACGGCATAGGGCGAACGCGGATAGAACGGCGTCTTTTCCGACTGGATCGGGTGCTGCACGAGGCCGTACATTTCCGAGGACGATGCCTGGTAGAAACGGGCATCAGGCTTGGCGATGCGCAGCGCTTCGAGCACATTGGTCACGCCCAGCGCAGTTACTTCACCGGTCAGGATCGGCTGCTGCCAGGAGGAGAACACAAAGCTCTGTGCGGCAAGGTTATAGACCTCATCTGGCTTGATGTCCGAAACGGTGCGGATCAGGCCCGACAGATCGAGCAGATTGCCGTCTACAATGCGCACATCGCGCTCGATTCCCAGCCATTTCAGGCGGGTCGTGTTGACATCGGCCGTGCTCGACCGGCGCGCCATGCCGTGGACTTCATAGCCCTTGGACAGCAGAAACTGGGCCAGATAGGCGCCATCCTGGCCGGTAATGCCGGTGATCAGGGCTTTCTTGGACACATCGTGCTCCTTAATAGGGCCAACGAGCGGTAGGGCGTTAGGCCATAGAAAACGGGTTCGATTGCGTGTACCGGGTGATTGGCCGTGGTTCAAGCCAGTACGCGGTCGAGTGGGTGTTGCTGGTGGTTGGCTCAGAACACGACGAATTTATGAGCTAGCTAAAGGAGTATTTGATGCCGCGTCTGAATGAGAGTGAAGACAATCTTAGATTTGTGGTAATCGCGGCAGGTCTTGTTGCGGCTGCTGTTTTAACCTCTCTCTTGGCTCGAAAGGTCATAGCCGCAGACGGTGCGTGGTATGTGATGTCGATTGCGCTCGAGGGAGACTTTTTCCTTGTGGGCTGGCACCGCAATTTCGCACAAATTGCTAATCAGATAATTCCTGTTACTTACAGGAGGTTTTTTGATGCATCCTTGTCTGTAGTCGAATTTCTGTATTCTCTTAACATATTTATATGTTTTGCGTTCTCAGTATTACTGAGCGCACACCTGTGTCGCTCGAGCTTTCATTCTTATTTCGTTTTCTGCTTCTCTCTGTTGGTTGTTTCTCTATTTAGTGATTACATAATAATGGGTGAGCATCAGATTTTGATGTTGTTCGCTTGGCCAATTCTTTTGTTTGCAGTATATCCGTCGGCTTCTCGACTCGTGCAGATATTGATTTTGTTCTGCGCCGTCGTGGTGTTGAGGTGCTACGAAACGGCAGCTGTTATCCTCATGCTGCCGCTCGTGGTCAGTGTATTCAGGATTGTTAGACCGGGCCAGCGGGGACAGGTTGGTCTGCCATATTGGATCGTGTTGGCGGCGCTTCTTTGTTGCGGTGTGGCGTTAGGGGCGCATGGAATTCTCTTTCCCCGAGACGCTGGCAATATGTCTGGGTTCGCTCAGAGCGCGTTAATTCCCCTCCAGAAGCCCATAGTTTGGGCAAGCCTGGTTTTGTTGGTGCCATTCGTCTTGGCCGTTGTTCTCTCGCATCGGCTCCTCGCCTTCGGCACCGCAGCCGCGGGAGTGCTAGTTCTCACTTGGGTTTGGTGGACCGGTGGGGTGCCAGATTCTTGGCAGAGTTTTTCTGGGCGCAGCCTCACTCTGACGATTTTGCCAGCGCTGATGGCAATTTGCGTGGCGATCGGGAAGTGGGGGCGCCCGGTAGATCCTCAGATAGCGGTGTCCGGACTGATTCTGATCGCCGGTTTTGTCGGGGTTTCAGCTGCATCTCAGCTTTCCTGGTACAGTGCGCTTCAAAATCTGGAAGATCGGTTGAGCACTCACAGTGGACTGCAAGAATACGGGCAAGCAGGTCTCGATAATGAAGAGTTCTTCCCCTACTGGACTTTGCCGACGCTCAGCATTCTGATGCAGCCGGACTGCGTGGATTCGGTTGTACTGGTGCCAGACGGGCATCCTTGGCAGCCGTTTGATCCTCATCTCGCTCTCCCTGAACTTTATGGTGTCACTTACGGAACGGCGCTTGGTGGCAACGGGTGTCCAGAATAGGCCCAGCACCCGCTCCCATTTTATCGAGTTGTCACCAATCTATCTTGCGCAACAGGCAAAGCGCGGTGCCGTCCCGCAATATCAACTGCGCGGATTGGCCGTCCTTTAGCGCTCGGGGGTTGCTCCTAGATGCCCGCAATTGGACCCAGGTCTAAACGAAAATGTCTGGGACGAGGGGGCGCATGGCGGGTGCGACAGGCGCGGTATCCCTATTGATCGGAGCGCGAGCGAACCTGTAACGTTTCAAAGCAGTCATAATTTGTATTTCGGCCGTAGGGTCGCAGCCTAGCATAATTTAGACACCCTCATTCCGGGCTTCCAGACATGACCCACCGTTAAAGGCTACTGCGCAATGTTGAGCGCGGCCCAGTCTGCTTGATCGCTGCCTGGCAGGCACATGACCAACCCGTGCCATGCCCGCCACTGAAAGCACTCGCCATTTGCCAGCGAGGCGCGCAGGTATGGCGATGCAAGATCTGCGGCACTGGGCGCAAGATTGACTCTGAGAACACCGGGCTCCAATTCCGTTGCGATGTCGGTGCGCGGGCTGCAGATAGACGATTGCCTGGCTTGGTAGACCGTGTTGATCGGGACGCCGAGCCGCGCTGCCACTGTATGGAAGTAGACGTAGCGCATGTTTTCGATATCCGATGCGCAGCCATATTCGGGGCTTACGTCGATACGGCTTACTCTGCCGCGCAATTGCGTCCAGCCTGAATAGTCGAACGGTGCGTCAGCGGTTAGCATTCGGCGAGTGTCATCCCGCAGCGGCGCGGTTTCGTACCACTGCAGCGCGAGGGCGACAGGCAGAACCATAAGGTAAATCATCCTCTTTTGGCGCAGCACGAGCGCCAGACTCAAGAAGAGTGCTGCATATCCGACGACCCAAAAGAAACGGCCCGACGCTCGGAACACATAGGAGAGGGTATTAAAGGGGAACGGGTATTCGAATGCCGTAAGTTGGCGCTCACCGAGAAAGATGTGCCCGGACAGTGCGTAGAGGTTAAGGCCAACAAGGATTCCGATCAGGCCTAAGTGGCGCCTGGTCAGGGTAGCCATCACAGAAAATTTTGGGACGGCGAGAACAAGCGCTAGCACGATGATGAGCAGGTAGCCGAAGCCAAGATAGTTGAAGCCCTCGTACTGCCCGCCAGTCGCGTCTACATACCTACAAGGCGACAGTTGCCCGCCGCACAATGGGGAAAGCAGGTTCATCGAGTAGAAAATATAGCCACCGCTGGCCCCGCTGCTGGCAGCGCTGCCATAGCCGAGCAAAACCGCAGGAATGCCCGCCACGATCGAGACAATTGCGACCGTTGCAAGGGTCTGGCGCCACCCCCTGTAACCGCCCCAGCGATCCCAGCTGGCGGCGAGGAACAGGGGAAAGACCATGGCGACGAGATAGGGATGCACAAGTAGCGCAGCCAGGATCGCTAGGCCAAAATACGCGCAAAGCTTGCGTAGGGACCAATTCGTGATCACGGCTCTGAAGTAAAGGCCCAACGCGAACAGCAGGACTCCATGCGTCATGAGCGCAGTATGTTGCAGCCTGACGAGCATGGAAGGCGACATGAGTGCCAGTGCGGCAGCAAACAAGCCTGCCACGAGCGACTTATGCCCCAGGCTCCGGATGAGAAACACCGCGCCTGTCGCCTGGATAATCTTGGTCACCAAATGCCAAAGGCCGAAATAGTTGAAGTTCTCCCACAGAAATGGTGCCAGCGGCTTGAACAGCAGGGCAGCCAGGGGAATGCTGTCGGTCAGGGCGATGTGGCTGCCTTCTGGCGGCGCGATCAACTGCGTTGTCAGCAGAGGCCAGCGCCAGGCATCCTTGGCATAGGACAGCCAACCGGCCACGTGCTGCGGCGTATCTCCGACTTCGAAATAAACCCCATTGCCGAGGAGAAAATCGATGGGATTGGGGTAGGTGATGAGGAAGAACGCGACCCCTATCACTGCTGCCAGCAGATAGGTGGCAGTTGATTTTCCCAAATCTTTGGCGTGCTGCACTGGGGTCGGATCACATGTACTCGAAGTCATTGAGGACCATCTAGTTTATCGGTGCGGGATCCAAAGACCCATATCTTGGAGACGGCAAAGGTGAAAACCGGCACAACGCCCAGCGCTATGCCCAGCGCCAGCCAGTCGGGCAGGGGCGTGGTGGCGCGCAGTGCCATCAGCAAGCCCTGGCCGATCAGAAAGCCTGCCGTCGCCGCTGCCGCAAAGCGCGGCAGCCTTTTGCGGTGGTGCTGTTCGCCGTCTTTGAGCCGGAAGGTCAGGCGCCCGTGTCCGAAATACGACACGCTGAAAGCGACCAGAAACCCGAACGGATTGGCCCAGACCACCGGCATCACCAGCGAGAGAGCGAGCGCCACCACATAGTGCACCCCGGTCGCCACCAGTCCCACAAGGGCAAAAACCCCCGCCTGTCGCGCCGTTTCGGCCGTGCCCGTCCCTTGCTGCGTCACGATCTCTGCTCGTCCGCGTCGCTTTGCGGCGCTTCGATGATCTCTGATTGCAGGTACACCGGGCGGCGTTTGACCTCCATATAGACGCGCCCGAGATATTCCCCGAGCACGCCCAGCCCGATCAGTTGCACCCCGCCGAGGAACAACACTGCCGCGAGCAGAGATGCATAGCCCGGCATATCGATGCCCGAGACGATGGTCCTGCCCACGATGAAGATGCCATAGAGGAACGATACGCTGGCAATCGCCAGACCGAAATAAGTCCAGATGCGCAGCGGCACCGTCGAGAAAGATGTGATCCCGTCGAGGGCGAAATTCCACAGCCGCCAGTAGTTGAATTTGGTAGAGCCCGCGTGCCGCTGCCGGCGTTCGAACTCGATCGCTACCGATTTGAACCCCACCCAGGCGAAGAGCCCCTTCATGAAGCGGACACGCTCCGGCATGAGCTTGAGCGCTTCCACGACGCGCCGGTCCATCAGCCGGAAATCACCCACATCGGCGGGGATCTTCGAATGGGACAGCCGATTGAACATCTTGTAGAAGCCGCCAGCCGTGAAACGCTTGAGAAAGCCGTCGCTCTGTCGCGACACGCGCTGGCCATAGACGACGTCAAACCCCTCGCGCCAGCGGGCGATCATAGGTCCGATGAGCTCAGGGGGCTCCTGCAGATCCACGTCGATGACAATGACCGCATCGCCCCTTGCATTGTCCAGCCCGGCCGACATGGCCGCTTCCTTGCCGAAATTGCGCGTCAGGTCGATGATCCGGACATGCCGGTTCCCGCTCTGCAACTGCCGCAGGGCGGCAAGCGTGCCGTCGCGGCTGCCATCGTTGATGAAGACAATCTCGTAATCCACCTCGTCTGCCGGAATGTGCGGCATGAGATGCTCAACGAACGGCGCCACGGCCTCGTCTTCGTTGAACACAGGGACGATGATGGAGATCAGGATCCTGCTGTCGCGGGGCTTTTCGGAAATGTGAGCAGCAGGCATTAAGTGTCTCTATCGCTATGGATACCTTCCCGCGCACTGGCAGGCAGCCCGTCCTAACAATCCTGCCACCGCAACTCAAGGACAGGTCAACTGGTAACGGCGTTATGTTGTCGCGGCGGCCGCTAGCAGATGTACATCTTTCGAAGACCTGATGCCGCTCGTCGTTCAACTATCGGCTTGAGGCCTTGGTAGGCTGCCCTCCGTGGCTTCTCATCAAAGGCCAATCCGGAAAAGCTCTTTACATTTGGCTCCCGGTAATGCCCATCTCTCGTCAAAAGGCAATTCGAATGAAGTCACGCAATATCGCCTATATCCCGGAACTCGATCACCTGCGGCTGTTGGCGGCCTTGCTCGTTTTTGCCTATCACTTTTTTCATTTCTACCGTGGCGAGTGGCGCTCCTATCCGGATCTGCCCTTTCTCGGTTTAATTGTCGAAGGGCATACCGGGGTGGGGCTCTTCTTTGTCCTCTCCGGCTTCATTTTCATGACGATTGCTCTTGCCAACAGCGAGATCGATTACCGCTCCTTCATGCGCAATCGGTTGTTGCGGATTGCGCCGCTTTTTATCGTCGTCTTTGTGGTGGCGATTTCAATCGGTCGTGACCGGTTCGTTGCGACGGACCTGCTCTACGTGTTTGTGACCAATCTCGGCGGCGCCCCGACGTCCTGGCACTTTGCCACCGGTCCTGCCTGGAGCATCTCAGTTGAATTCACTTTCTACCTGGTTTTTCCGTTTCTGGCGGCCGCGACGCTGAAGCGTGGCCCGCTGTACCTGGTGAAATGGCTCGCACTGCTTCTGATCATCAAGCTTGCCGCCTATCACGCGACGGATAACAGCCGCCATATGCTGTACTCCACCCTCGTGGGGAGATTTGACCAATTCCTGATCGGCATGTTGGCCGCCATCGCCTATGCGCGCTTTCAGACGACAATCCAGCGCTGGGGCCGGCCTCTTCTTTTGCTGGCAGCGGTTGTGGTCCTGATTGGTGTGGGAATTCAGGCACGCTGGTTGAGCTTCCTGGCTCCCGAGCCCAAACAACCTCTTTGGGTCATCTGGGGTACAATTGAGGCTGGTTTCTGGGCGGTCCTCGTCGTGGCCTATCTGGGCGCAAGAGTGCCTTGGCCTGACTTCCTTCATCGCGCGTTCTGTCGCGGTGGCGAATGGAGCTTCTCATTCTATATGTGGCACGCGCTCGTCATTTTCGCAGTGCATCAGTCTCTTGGATCATTCGGCGGAACAGGGGCACTCGCCTTGGGCATGAACGGCGTCATGGTGCTGGGCGTGACCCTTGTTTTTGCCTGGCTCTCCTACACTCTCATAGAGGCGCCCTTCCTGGACATGCGCAGCCGGTATGGACGCCTAACGGCGAAGGATGAATTGTGATAAATCCGTATGGACGTGAGATTTTGGCCACAGTAAACGTGGCGAAAGATAAAAAGAACTGATCCCTGCCGACAATAGCAGCTCCGCTGCATTGCGCCGCATTTGGGCTTGGTTTACCAGTGTGGTCCAATATTGTGACCTGCGCGCCGAGTAGGCGTGAGTCTGACAAAGAGCGGCTGTCTCCATGCGCATTCTTGCCTTTCCTGGACGGTTTCATCCACGAGCCAAGGCTCCCGTCCGCGATTGGTCTACACAGGAAATTGCGGATTTCTACAGAGCACATCGTCTGCTCGCCGAGAATGGCGCCGGCATCGGAATTGATCGCGGCGTCAGCGACGAGGGTGAGCCGTGGATGGCGTTCTTTGATACCGTCAGCCACGACGTCTTCCTGCATATCGCCCGCATCGACGACTATTGCCACCTGATATGCGACTCCTTCGGCCTCAAGCTGAATGCGGCAGACATTCCTTCACTGATCGCCCAGTTTGAGCATGCGGTGCGCGACCAGCTCGCCATTCGCTCCGATCGCGCCAAGAATGTGGTGGTTCATCCCGCCGCGCGCATCATCATGTCCATTTCCGTCGTTTTCCTGCTGTTCAAGCTGGAAAACGGCGAAGCACATGCCAAGGGCCTGTCCGACAAGACCGCTGCCCTTGGTGCCGATGCTCGCGCTACCGAAAAATCGGTGAGTGCCCTAGCCCGCGCCCAGTCCGCTTTCGCCCGCGCCTTCGATGCCGTCGATGCGCCGGTCAATGCGGCGCTTCTCGCCGGGCTGATCCTTGCCGGCGAGCTCGTGCTCAAGGCTGATGACGGCAGTGCCGATGCCGAAGTCGAAAAGCTGCTCGCCCTGGCGCTGGCAGAACATGAGATCGCGGTTGCCAAGGTTGACGGTGTGACGCTCGAGGCCGTCGTCTCGGAGGCCATCGTGCACTCGCCTCAAACTCTGGTGGTAGAAACGCCGGCGATGGACCTGGTTGCGGTGAGCGCACCGGATCTTCCGGACATTTCGGCTCTGGTGCAGTTCACGCCGCCGGTCAATGTTGTGCAACTGGCATCGCTCGGCAATGCCGCAGATTTTCGGGCTGCCCAGTTTGTCCCTGTTGCCGTTGAGGCATCCGACAAGAGCTCAAAGGTCGCCACGGGCGATGTGGTTGCCGCAGACAATCAGTCGGATGCAGCAAAAGTGCTGGAACTGTTGTTCGCCTTTGCGCAGATGCCGCCGCGTCAAACAGCAGGGCCGGGTGAGGCTTCTCCGGCGCCAGCCAAGCTGGGGGTGGTGACACTGGCAAATCTCGACGATGTTGGCGGCAAGTTGGCGTTTTCTGAGCATATCGATCTCAATCTGATGGAGATGGTGTCCGTCATCAACTACCTCCAGAAGGCCATGCCCGGATTCCACTTCGGCTTTGACGGAAAGCGCACGCTCATCACCCAGGCTGACCTGGCCGACGCCGATCTGACGCAGGTTGCGCTCGTCAACAGCACGATGGGTGACGGTAATCACTATTCCATCATCGGCCTTGCGAGCATTCTGGATGATGTTGTGTCCATGTTTGGCTAAGGTCTTGGGGCAGCCAGTTGCTTTCCGCGGCTTCGCTGTTCTGGGTTGCTCAGGGCCGTTGTGGTGGCCGAATTTCGGCCACCCAGTCATCAGATAACCTGCAGGCCCTTCAGCACAGATAGTTGCTTCTGCGCAAAAGCCGCAGCCTGGGCCTCCAGCTCAGCCAGATTTTCCTCTGGCGTATCCAGCGTCTTGCCTTCCTTGACGATCCGCTGGCCCTGCGCGGAGAGCACCTGCCAGGCTAACGCCGCCCATTCTTCAGATTGCTTCCGGCCCTCACTCAGAGCCAGCAGGAAAAGCTGATGAAACCGGGGGACGGCTAATCCGCCGCCTGTTACCGGCGAGGCGAGGTATTGCAGATCGGCGTTGTCGCGTGCCCTCTGCAGCACGGCCTGATTGAACGCCCTCGTGTTCTTCGCGCGCTTGGCGTCATCCTTGGCCGGCAGACAGGGCTGCAGATGTCCTGCCCCGACCAGCACGACAAGTGCCTGCTGCAGCCGCGCCCAGCCGAGATCGGCGATGGCCGTGTCCGTCACCATGTGCCTCACCGTCATAGGGCCGTCGGCCAGCTTGTCCAGCACAGGCCGGTAGACGTCTTCCTGGAGGGTTGCCTCACCCAGTGCGCCCCTGACCGTGAGTGCGATGTCGTCCCGCCTTGTCGAAAGCGCAAAGCGTTGGTTCAGCCAGGCCTCCTGCGCCAGGCGCGGGGTAAGTGCGACAGGTCCTTTGACAAACACGTCGCGACGAAATTGCTGGTTCGTCATGTAGTCGCGCACCGTCTCCCGCAGCACCGGGTCGGCGATGCCCCCCATGATCTGTTGCTGGTCGGCACTGAGGTTTATGGCGTCCACTTGCTCAAGCAGGGCCGCTGAGCCGAGGAAACTCAGCTTGGCGGCATCAAGGTCCTTGACCACATCGGAATGGTAGAACAGATCCCACGCGTCGTTGAAATATTCATGGGCCAGATAATTGTGGTTCTGGTCTTTCAGCTTTTCGAGGCGCTGATCAAGACCCGGGATGGCGCGAAAATAGGCCGCGCCTGATTTTTGCATAGTGTCGACGAAGTCGAGCGCGGACTGCAGACGTCCCCCGGTGGGACCGCCCTGCACCTTGCCGTGCAGATACATGAGGTGTCGCATCGGTGCGGCGGAAGACCAGCCGGGCAGGCAGTTGTAAGAGATATAGACGAGGCCGCCGACCCTTAGTTTTCGGCTGATAAAGTCGACAATGGACGCGCGCAGATCAGCATTGATCCAGCTATAGATGCCGTGGAGCGCAATGATGTCGAATTTTTCCGGCAGGCCTGGTTCGTCGACAAAGTGAGAAAAGCTGGTGTCGTAGAATGTGACATTGTCGAGGCCGGCCTCCGCAGTCAGGGCGCGCGCGCCAGCAATCTGGGACGGATTAAAGTCTGTCGCGTGGAATTTTATGTGCGGATTGGCTGAAGCGAGCAAATTCATCGACAGGCCCTGCCCGCAGCCAAGCTCGCAATAGTGGAGGGGGGCAGAGGCATCGGGTCCAGTCTGGCCGCGGGCCAGGGCGACAAGGCCAAGCAAGGCCGGTGTCAGCTCACGATAAAATCCATAAGTATAGCCAAGATCCGCAACATATCCCGATGTCCAGCTGCTCATAATTTCTCCGCCCTAAAATATTGAGCTTAAACTTAAAGAAGCTGTAGGGGCGCGCAAGTTATCAGGCGGAGCGTCATTCCAAAACTGTCAGGAGGGCGGAATGGCCTATCGCGCTTGTGTTGTCGCTTGCAGTCTACAAAAAACCGGGCAGTTTCCCGCCCGGTTTCGATAGCTAAGTTGCGTCGATACCCTCAAGCTTGCGGGCAAGGCACTGGTTGCTGAAGACTATGTTCTCTTCAACAACGCCATCAGCAACGTCGAGCAGGTCGAATTCACCGGTGCGACGGCCGCTAGCGTGGACGCTTCCAAGCTTGGTTTCTCGGCCTATACCTTTGCTGGCAACGCTGCAGACACGATCACCGAGGCTTCCGCCGTCGCTGTCACGACCAAGGCAGATCTGATCGCTTCGGCCACTGGCTATAAGGCAGCTGTCGCTCCCAGCACGGTGCTGACGTGGGGTGGTGATCTGAACGTGACCCAGACCGGTTCTGGTGCTGTCACGCTGAATGGCGATTCTGTCGCTCTCACCGTGAAGTCTGGCACTACGGCTGTCGCATCTGCGGTCGATGGTGAAGCCAACAAGCTGTCGCTCACCCTGACCAATGGTGCAAACAGCGCCACTGCTCCGACCGCTGACACTCTGACAACGGCTTCGTACACCGCCACTGCCAACGTCACTTCGCTGACGCTCTCGGGCAATGGTACGGCGACAGTCATTGGTGGCGACAAGCTCGCTACGATCGACGCTTCGGCTCTTGGTGGCACGCTTGCCTATGGCGCCAGCGCTGGCCATGTAACCGGCGGCCTTAACTTCACCGCCGACAAGGATGTTGCCGAATCCATCACGCTGGGTTCGGGTACCGATACCATCACGCTTGACGTTCAGTCGACCTACGCCAAGTTCGACACCATCATCGGCTTCGACGCAACGAAGGAAACCAACGACCTCAAGTCCACGACTGACGTGATTGGGTTCGGCGGCGCAACTTTGGATGGCGCAGCAGCGGCCCAGGCCGCCAAGATCACGCTGACTTCCAGCGCGACCACTCTGGATCTCGCTTTCGTTGAGGCCGCGGCTGCCGGTACGGGCGTTAGCTTCTTCCAGTTCGAAGGCAACACCTACCTGTTCTCGAACGTGGACGGCGCTGCTCTCGAAGCGACCGACCTGGTGGCCAAGGTCGTTGGCCTGGTCGACTTCTCGACCGCATGGGGCGTCTATAGCGCCTGATAAGCTTCTTTCGGAAGCTGGAAACCCCTGGCAAATTGCCGGGGGTTTTTTGTTTGATGTCCGCGCAGGTTAATGCGCGTTTTAGGCGCATCTCAACGCTTCTGGAAGACTCTCGGAAGTGGGACCCAGCTGACATCACCCGTGGCACGTGCGCGGCGCGGCTCTGCCGTCGGCACAACGTTTAAAACCTTGCGAGTAGGGCTGTAGAGCCCGGCCCGACATCGGCGAGGTGTAAGACCCCATCCTTGTAATTCATCGCTGATGCTTGGGTTGGCCAGAACCCAGCGATATCAGCGCAGCCATCGAGGGATCAGTGCGAGTTAGGGGGGGGCATTACGGCAGTCCCAAAGAGAAACGCCTGCCCATGCTGAAAGGCCTTGGTATTAAATAATCTAGTATCTGCAATGCGCGCTTCTTGTTAATACTTTGCCTCCTTGCAAAAGGATCGTCTGCGTCTAAAATCCACTAGAATTTCGTGGTTCTCGTAATGGGGCGCTTCATGGATTTGCGACTGGAAATAGAAAAAATATACATCGCCTATTTCAATCGACCAGCTGACAATAGCGGGTTGGCCTATTGGGCGGGGGGGGTTGCCAGTGGGCGGTCGAGTCTGGCGAACATTACATCGGCCTTTGCCACCGTTCCGGAGTACGCTGGCCTTTATGCCGGCAAGTCTTCGGCCGAAATTGTGACGACTATTTACGAAAACCTATTCGGTCGGAAACCCGAGCCGGAGGGGCTAAAATACTGGTCAGAAGGGCTCGATACCGGCCAGTTTGGGATCGGGACGATGGCCTATACGACCCTGAATGCTGCGCAGCACGCCGACAAGACCACAATCGAAAACAAGGCCGCCGCCGCCCTCGAGTTCACCCGTGCGCTCGAGGCTGCGGGCGGAGACCAGAATTATACCGGAGCCGCAGTGGAGACGGCTCGCGCCTGGCTCGCCAGGATCGACGAAACAGCATCCTCAGTCTCAGCCGCCACAGCCGATATTACGATCATCGTGGGCGGTTTCGATCCTACCCTACCTGAGCCAGACCCCGAACCACTCGGCCCAGCGCGGACGTTCACTTACACCCTTGGTTGGGAACCGTCGCATGGCTATATCCCAATGCAGCCTGACGATACGGACTCGGCTCCTCTCGATAGATTCGTGCTGGGGCACGACCGGATAGCGGTTATCGATATTACCAACTATCCGAAGAACCTCTCCGAACCGACCAAGTTCTACCAGCACGTAAACTACGATGGTTCGTTGGAGGTTGACTACAAGTTTGCGGTGTTCGCTGGATTGGCCTTCGCATCCAATGGCGCCAAGTCGCATGCGGAACCTGCGCCTCTAGTGGCTGGCGAGGCCATGTTGATGAGCTTTACCAGTCTGTCAGGCCAGAAACTAACCTATCTGTTCATCGATAATGGCGATCCAGCAGTTGCCGGTGGGATGGGTGGAAATGGGGTCGGGTCCGCTGTCTGGAACTTGGACGCTGACATCATCATTAACCTGACGGGGATGGTAGGTTTGAGAACGACTGAGGATAACCTTTTCGTGACAGGCTCATTCTTCTCCTGATTCCGCACTTGGTCGTCTTCAACGCTAACAGTCTGCTAACCAATCCCGGTCGAGCGCGACCTATTCGCGGCGTTTCGGCGTGTCGCTTTTGCGCCGGCCCGCAAAAACTTGCACCCGTTGGTGGCACAGGCTAGAGCCTCTGGATGCCCATCGTTCCCGGGGAATTGCGTGCCATGAAGAACCTTGCCGACGAGACCAGCATCGATGCCATCCTGGCGCGGGTGCGTGCCGAAACGGCCAAGGATATCAAGGCCATCGTCAGCGAACCCGGACGGCGAAAGGGCCTTTCCACCATCCCGCTCGTGCCGGTTCCCCAAGCCGCCGATGCTATTCCGCCGGGCCGTGGCCGCTACACCATCGAGGAATTCGCCGCCCTCGACGACGAAGATTTCCTCCGCAATGCCTACCGTGTTATTCTGGGCCGCGAGATCGATGGCGTCGGATTGGGCACGCGCCTGCCGGCGCTGCGCAATGGTCAGACCACGGTCGTCCGCATTCTTTTCTCGCTGACCCGTTCGGCAGAGGGACGTGCACGCGGCCTTAAGATCCGGGGCCTGTTGCCGGCAGCCGTCATCGATCGCGCCTCAACGCTGCCGGTTGTTGGTCGGATTGTAGAGCCTTTTCAACGGCTTATTGTTCGCTCCACGACTCAGCAACGCCTGGCGAACCTGTCGTTACGGCAGGGCGACACGATTGAGGGCGTCAACCATGCCCTCGCCGCCATCCGCAAGAATCAGCTGGCCCTCGACCAGCGGATTGCGCTGGCCGAGCAGGCCGCCGAGGCCACCCGCCTCCGCGCCGATGAAGTGGCTGATATTTCACACAATTCTCTCTCCGAGATCCGTGCTACCCGCAACGAGATCGCCAACCAGCGCGCTGCCATGAGCCAACTCATCGCCGCTGCCCGCGATAGCCTGCCAGCACCGGTTCAGGCCAAGGTCGACGAGATCGAGGATGCCAGCCTCGATGCGCTCTATGTCGCGTTCGAAAACCGCTTCCGCGGCTCGACCGACGAGATCGCCCGCCGCCAGGAGCGCTACCTGCCGATCTTCCGCGCCACCCCGCCGGTGGTCGCCGGCGGCACCGTTCTCGACATCGGCTGCGGGCGTGGTGAGTTCCTCAGCCTTTTGAAAAAGCACAACTTTGTGCCCAAGGGCCTCGATCTCAACGCCGCCATGGTGGCTGAGGCGCGGGCCCGTGGACACGATGTGGTGGAGGGCGATGCCGTCGCCTGGCTCGAGGCTCAGCCCGAAGGCAGCCTGGCCGCCATCACCGGCTTCCATATCGTTGAGCACATCCCGTTCAAGTCGCTGGTGCGCCTTGTGGACGCCGCCCGGCGTGCCCTTGCGCCGGGCGGCATTATTCTCTTCGAGACACCCAATCCGGAAAACCTTGTCGTCGGCGCCTGCACCTTCCACTACGACCCGACCCATCTTCGGCCGCTGCCGCCCGACTATTTGAAATTCATCGCGGAAGCCCGCGGTTTTGGCGATGCGCGCGTCATCCGGACGGAGGAAGATTGCAATCTCTACCAGCCCGAGAGCGGCTTTGCGCCGGCTGAGATCAACGACTGGTTCCGCCAGCCGCCCGACTATGCGGTCTATGCCCGCAAGCCCTTGGAAAACGAGGCCATTTGATGCGGGTCGGCATCGCCACCGTCTTTACCCCCGGCATTCATGGCGGGGCCGAGTTTCTGGCCGATGGCCTCGTGGCGGCCGTGCGGGAGGCCGGTCATCAGGTCCACCGCATCTCGGTACCCTTCCATTATGACGCCCCGGTCTCGGCGGGCCGGGCCATGGATCAGTGCCTCTCGACCGACTTCATGCGCTATGATGGCGGTCTGATCGACCGGCTGATCTGCCTGAAATTCCCGGCCTATGCCATGCCGCATCCGGACAAGCGCGTCTGGCTGCTGCATCAGCACCGTGTCGCCTATGACCTCTTCGGTTCAGCCCATGGCTGGCCGGACACCCCCGAAACCCAGGACCTGCGCCGTCGTATTGCCGAGATGGACCAGATTTCTCTCGGCGGCGAAGGGCAGGGGAGCGCCAGGGCAGTCTATACTATCGCCGAGCGCGTTTCGTCGCGGCTCCGCCACTACAGCGGCATCGAGAGTAAGGCGCTCTACCACCCGCCGGCGGACGCCGAAAAGTTCCGCTGCGCCAATGCCTTGCCCTATATTTTCGTGCCGAGCCGCCTCGAGGAGTTGAAGCGCCAGGACCTGTTCCTGCGCGCACTGGCGAAGACATCGAGCCCTATCGGCGCGGTCATCGCCGGCGACGGGGGGCTGCGGACACAGCTACAGGCGTTGAGCGAGGAACTTGGTCTTGCCGACCGGGTTCGTTTCGTCGGGTCCATCGCCCGCGCTGAAATGCTGGAGTTTTACGCCCAGGCGACGGCAGTGTTTTTCGGGCCGCTGGATGAGGACTATGGCTATATCACGCTCGAAGCCATGCTGTCGGGCAAGCCTGTTGTCACCTGCCGGGATAGTGGCGGGCCGCTGGAGTTCGTCGTCGATGGCGAGACCGGCTATGTCACTGATCCCCAGCCCGATGCCATTGCCGAGGCACTGTCACGGCTGATGGCCGACCCGGCTCTGGCTAAGCGCCTTGGGGCCAATGGTCGGGCGCGCTACGAGGCCATGAACATCACCTGGTCCCATGTGGTAGAGACGCTGCTGGCCGACCTTCCGGAGACCAGCGCATGAAGATCGCACTTGTCACTCCGCTGGCTTCGCCCCTGGCGCTGGGCGGCGCCGAGAACCTCTGGTGGGGGCTCCAGAACCATTTCAATACCCAGACTGAGCACCAGTGCGACATCGTCTCGATACCCTCGCCTGAGGGCAATTTCTGGGATTTGATCGGCTCTTACGAGACCTTCTCCCAGCTCGACCTGTCGGCCTATGATTGCGTGATCTCCGGCAAATATCCCGGTTGGATGGTCAATCATCCCAACCATATCTGCTACATGCTGCACCGGCTGCGTGGTCTCTATGACACTTATGCGGGCGCGCCGCTCGATATCGCGGCCCAACCTGAAAAACTCCGCGCGCTGCTGAGCTGGGTGGAAGACGCCGGTACGGAGCCGGGCGCCGACGCGATCCCTCTGCTGTTCGAGCGGCTGAAAGCGCTGCGCGGCGACGCGGAAAGCGAAGCCGCGCTAGGGTTTCCGGGGCCAGTATCGCGCGCCATCATCCATTTTCTCGACAATGCTGCCCTCTCGGGCGGACGGGTTCGGCGGCACGCCGCCATCGCCGGGACCGTTGCGCGCCGAAAGGATTATTTCCCCGCTGATGCAAGCGTGGATGTGCTTTATCCGCCGCCGCATCGCGACGATTATTTCTGCGGTAGCCAGGACTATTTCTTCACCTCGAGCCGGCTCGATCGGCCCAAGCGGGTTGATCTGATCATTGAGGCCTACCGGCAGGTGGAGACTGATCTGCCCCTGCTGATTGCAGGATCGGGGCCGGACGAAGAGCGCCTCAAGGCACTCGCCAATGGCGACGAGCGGATCCGCTTCCTTGGCTTTGTTGCCGACGGCGCCATGGCCGGACTTTATGCCAATGCGCTTGCCGTGCCCTTCGTCCCCTTCGATGAGGACTATGGCCTCATCACCATCGAGGCCATGCGCTCGGGCAAGCCGGTGATTACGGTCAATGATGCGGGCGGGCCGACTGAATTCGTGACCGATGGCGTGACCGGCCTCGTCACGGCACCCGCTCCGCAGGATTTGGCAAAAGCCCTGGCGGCCTTGGCGAACGATCCGGTGCGCGCGGCGGAGATGGGTCGGGAAGCGCGCAAAAGCGTCGACCCCATTACCTGGGCCAAGGTCGCCGAGGGCCTCATTGCCGCGCCGACGCCCCGCGTTATCCGGCCCAAGCTGACCGTGGCCACGACCTTCAAGGTCTTCCCGCCGATGAATGGCGGGCAGGCCCGGGTCTATCATCTCTACCGGAACCTCGCGCGTCATTATGACATCGACATTGTCTCGCTGGGTGGTCCCGCCGATGCGCGCAGCGAGATGGAGATTGCCCCCGGTCTCCTCGAGATCACCATTCCGCGCAGCCAGGACCATGCCGATGCCGAATATTTCGTCTCGCGCCAGGTGGGCGAGCGGCCGGTTGGCGACATCACGACCAATGCGCTCTTTGGCCTGACGCCTGACTATGTCGAGGCGCTGGAGCTCTCGGCGATCGCCAGCGAAGCGGTCATCGCCTGCCACCCCTTCATGATCGAGGCAATCGCGGAAGCTGCACCGGACAAACCCCTCTGGTACGAGGCGCAGGACGTCGAACTAACCCTGAAGTCGGCTGTGTTCTCCGCCGTGCCTGAGGCCGAACCGCTGATGGCTGAGGTCACGCGGGCCGAGCGGGCCGCCTGGACGCGTGCGGAACGGGTCTTTGCCTGCGCCCATCGCGATCTCCATGAGCTTGAGCGCGTCTACGGCCCAACGCGCGCGCGTTTGTCCGAAGTGCCGAACGGCGTCTCGCTGGATGATATCCGTTTCGTCGATTTGGCTGAGCGCCGCCGATTAAAGGCTGCCGGCGGGCTTTCCGGACAAGTCGCCATGTTCCTCGGCAGCTGGCATGGCCCTAATCTCGAGGCCGTAGAGGACATTCTCGCGCAGGCGCCCCGGAGCCCGGATACGCGCTTCTTCATCATCGGCAGTGTCTGCCTACCGTTCAAGGATCGTGTACTGCCTGCCAATGTGGAGCTGATGGGCGCCGTCGATATGGAGACACGCGATCTCATGCTCTCGATTGCGGACGTTGCGCTCAACCCGATGCGCTCGGGCACCGGCACGAACCTCAAAATGCTCGATTACATGGCAGCCGGCGTGCCGGTCATTTCATCTGCCTTTGGCGCCCGGGGCCTCGCGATCGATCCTGACGTCCATTACGTCCAGGGCGAGAATGAGAGCATGGCACAATCCCTCGCACGTCTGGCAAATACCAGTGACGATGCGCTTCAGGCCATGATCACCGCCGCCCGCGCCCGCGCCAAAAGCGAATATTCCTGGCGCGTCATCGCGGAGCGTTTCATCGAGGAATTGACGCGGGATTAGCGCGAGACTGTCTGCCTCAGATCGATCCGTTCTTTTCGACGCTAAAGTGGGATGGCAGGTACAGCTTGCCGTCAAACACCTGCTTGCTCAGGTTTGCGACTGAGAACACAAGGGCAAGGTCGCGCCATTCATAATTGTCATTGAGGTGATTTTCGCCACCGGTGAGGGCGAGGGTAACCGAGTAAGAGCCTTCACCAAAATTGGCTTCGAAAGCGACGGTAAAGCTGTACCGGTCGCCGGGTTTCACGTTTTCGATGACCTGGTCGCTGTAATACGTGTTTGTCCCGTGCATGGTTTGGCCCACACGGTCCTTGATTGAAAATCCCAAGACAAGCGTGTCCACGGCAGAGTTCGCTAGGACGTCGACCCTAAACCGGGCTTTTTGGCCAACCGATAGCGTGTCGACGGCTTGGCCGGCCTCATCCAGGAGGCTCACCGCTTCGATGGCGACCCTTTTATTTCCAGACGTCGTCTGGATGCGACCGTTCTCCAGCTCGCGCGTCTCGATCGAGGTGTCGCTCGCGTCGCTGAGGAGCGCGTTGTAATAGTCCAGCACCGCTTCCGGATCGCCGTCCTTGGCCACGGCGCCATTGTGGAGAAGGATCGCGCGGTCGCAGAGGCTGAGGAGTGCCATGCGGTCGTGGGACACGAGAATGAGGGTGGTGCCCTCCTTCTGGAATTCCTTGATGCGATCAAAACTCTTGTGCTGGAAATAGGCATCGCCCACCGACAGCGCTTCGTCCACGATGAGGATATCGGGCCGGAAGGCGGTTGCGACCGAAAAGGCCAGCCGCATATGCATGCCGCTGGAATAGACGCGCAGGGGCTGGTCGAAATAGCTGCCGAGCTCCGAAAACCCTGCAATGCCGTCCAGTGCATCGACGATCTCGGCATGCTGGTAGCCCATCAGGCCCAGCGCGTGAAAGACGTTCTGGCGTCCCGTATAGTCTGGGTTGAAACCCATCCCCAATTCGAGAATGGCCGCAATCTTGCCGTTGATCGTGACGCCGCCCGTGGAGGGCCGCATCGTGCCGGTGATCAGTTTCAGTAGCGTGCTCTTGCCCGCGCCATTGCGCCCGACAATGCCCAGAGCCTGTCCAGATTGCACGTCGAAGGAAATATCCTTGAGCACCCAGCGCTCTTCGGCGATGGGGGCATTGACGCCGAACCACCGCAGCACCCGATAGAGCTCGTGACTGTAGCGTCGGAACACCTTGCCCAGCCCGGATACGTTCATGACGATGTGGCTCATAGCGCGTCCACCATTTCGGGGCTCGCCTTGCGGAAGAGCCAGAAGGCCAGCCCGAGAATGGCCAGCGAAAGCGCGAAAATGAACATGAGCGGGCCGTTGAGCGGAGCCTCGTTGAACACCATGACGCGGTGATAGCCGTCGATGATCCAGAACATGGGATTGAGCATCACGATCTTCTGGAAGGCGTCGGGCAGGATGGTGATCGTGTAGACGATCGGCGTAAACCAGAACAGGAACTGCATCAGGATCGGCGTCAGCTGGCCGATATCGCGGATGAAGACATTGAGAACGCCTGCGACAAGGCCGATGCCGGAGGCGAACGCGATGTTGATGATCATCATCACCGGCAGCCACAGGAGGTTCCAGCCGAGCGGGAAACCAAGCAGCGCAAAGATGACGAGCACCAGCGCGAGAAAAATGAGATTGGTGATCAGCGACGTCGCGATGACCACGATGGGCAGGATCGTGCGCGGGAAGGAGATCTTCTTGAGCACATTGCCATTATCGATGAAGACGGTGATCGACCTTGTGATGATCTCGCTGAACAGCAGCCAGGCCTGGAACCCCGACATCAGATAGATCGCATAGGAGAAGGAGTTGTCGATCCCCGGCAGGCGCTGGGACATCAGCGACGAGAGAACAAAGGTATAGATCAGCACCTGCGACAGCGGCGCGAGGATGATCCAGAGAAAGCCAAGGCGACTGCGGAGGACCCGGTTCCGAAAATCGGCCATGATCGAGGTGGCCAGGAAATACCGGTAGCTCCAGAGCGCGCGCAACAGATTGAGGACCATTCTAGCTTCTCCTCAACGCGCTATGGTCGCGCGATAGGCCGTAAGTGTGTCGGCTGCGCATTTTTCCCAGCTGAATTTCTGCGCCTGGGCAAACCCGCCTGCTATGGCGGCCTCGCGCCAGGCTGTATCTGTCAGAGCGCGCTCGAGCGCCTCGCTGATGCCTGTAACATCTTCCGGCTCGACAAACAGTGCCGCATCGCCGCCGACCTCGGGTAGGGAAGAGCGGTTTGACGTGACCACGGGTACTCCGGAGGCCATGGCCTCAAGGACGGGCAGGCCGAAGCCCTCGTAGAGCGAGGGGAAGGCGAAGAGATAGGCGCCCGAGAAGAGGATCGGCAGATCCTCTTCCGGCACAAAGCCGAGATAGGTCAGCCAACCCTGGCGCTGCGCCCGCTCGATCCGCTCCATGATGGCTTCGTTCTGCCAGCCACGATGGCCGGAGAGAACGAGCGGCTTCTGCGCCCGCAGGGGGGCGGGGAGCTTTTCGTAGGCGTCGATCAGGTTGACGAGGTTTTTCCGCGGCTCGATCGTGCCGGTGTAAAGCGTGTAGCCGCCGTGGGTCAGCCCATAGCGCGCGAGCGCCCGGGCGGTTTCGGAGTTATCCCGCGCGTGAAAGATTTCGCTGCTGGCCAGCGGCGCCACGAACACATCGCTCGCGGCCACACCAAAGCGCTGGATCACCTCATCTTTGATCGCTTCGCAATCGGTGATGATCGTATTGGTGCGCTGCAGCGAAATCTCGATTTCCTTGCCGAGATAGAGCACCCGCTCGGGCGGATGAAACTGCGGCATGGTCAAGACGGAGAGATCATGGATGGTGACCGTCCGCGGCCCCGGGAAGTCTGGAACGTAGAAATTGGGCCCATGAAACAATTGCCCTTCATGGCCGGCGAAGGGGTTGGACCGGCGCAGCGACTTGAGCGCGCGATAGGTCTCGAGCACCAACTTGCTGCGCGCCAGCTGTCGCTTGACGGCGAGCAGGCCGCTCGCCGCAGCGCTTGGCGCCGTTTCCATCGCATCCCTCTCGGGCAGGGCCGGAACGAAGCGGTCGCCGTTGAAATAATCCAGCTGCTCGACTTCGGGGTTGGCGGCCAATTGCTGGGCCAGCTCAAGCGTATACCGACCGATACCCGTCAGCGGGTATTTGAGGGATTGAATGGAAAGAACAATTTTCATGCTGCTATGGGGTCGCCTCAGTCAGTCTGGCTGCCGCACGTCAAGCACAGCGCTGCGCGTGAGAAAAGACCATTTCTGAAGCAATGGCCTATAACCCCATTTGGCGGTTCGGGGTAGCGGCAAGAAACCGGGGCAGGTGTCCAGGCGGCAAACCGGCGGTGCCGCCTGGGATTTGGCTTACTGCTCGCGCATGCCCTTGTTGAACATGTCGGTCATCGGACGCACGAAATATTCGAACATGGTGCGTTCGCCGGTCGAGACGATCACGTCCACGGGCATGCCCGGGAGCAGGCGCTCGCGGATGTCCTGCGGCACGTCGGTGTCGGCAACCTCGATGCGGGCGCTGTAATAGGGCGCCTGGTTCGGGTTTTCCGGCTGCACGACGTCCTGCGATACCACCGAAATTCGCCCGAAGATGACCGGCGTGGTCTTGGCCGAGAATGCCGGGAAACGCACTTCGGCTTCTTGGCCGATGGAGACGCTGTCGATGTCGATGGGCCGGATCTGGGCCGCGATGATGAGATCGTCGTCGAGCGGAATGATATCCATCACCGGCTCGGCGGGGCGAATGACGCCGCCGATCGTATGCACGCGGATATTCTGCAGCATGCCGCGGACCGGCGCCTTGACGGTGGTCCGTTCCAGCACGTCGCGGGCGACGTGGAGGCGCTCGGTGGTCTCGTTGAGCTGCTCGCGGACGTCGCGCAGCTCGCTGCCGGCGCGTTCGACGAACTCCTGATTGACCTGGATGATCTGCAGCTCGGTTTCCGAGATGGTCTGGCGCAGCTTTGCCACTTCCGAGGTGATCGCACCAAGCTCGCCCTGCAGTTCAAGGCGCGCACGCGTCATGGACGAGAGCTGGTTGGTGGCGATGACGCCGGTTTCCTGGCCGCGGGTCAGGCGGGTCACTTCATCGTTCAGCGAGGTCATCTGCTGCTCGATGGCGTCCTTTTGCAGCGACAGGCCATTGATGGCTTCGTTGAGCTGATCGATGCGCGAGGTGAAGATGGCGACCTGGCCATCCTTGCTCGCCTTGCGATCGTTGAACAATGTCTGCTGCAGGGCGATGACGCGCTGAACGGCAGGATCATCGGATGTGAACAGTTCGTCCGGGAAGATGACTGCCGCGCCGTTGACGCTTTCCGCGTTAAGGCGCGCTTCCTGGGCCAGCAGCATGTGCTGGCGGCTGTTGAGATAGGCCACATTGCCCTGGGCCTGGGTCGGATCAAGCGTCAGCACGACAGTGCCCGCCTCGACAATATCGCCTTCGCTGGCATTGATCCCCGAGACGATGCCGCCTTCGAGGTGCTGGACGATCTTGCGGCTCGATTCCACCGAGATCACGCCGCCGGCGACAACGCCGCTGGCGAGAGGAGCCGTCGCGGCCCAGACGCCAAACACGCCAAAGGTCAGGGCAAGGGTGACATAACCGGCCATGATATAGGGCTGCGGCGAGAAGTCTTTCTTGGGCTTGCCGGAGGTCGCAAGCGGCTCATCGCCGGAATAGGGAACGACTGACATTAGGTTTCCTTAGGCAATGCTGCGGTTCTGCGGCGCTTCGGGCGGCTGCACCGGCTTGAGCGCGGGCTTGATCTTGAGCAGCTCCTGCGTCGGTCCGAACGAGCGCATGCGCCCGTCGGCCAGGATCAGCGACTTTTCGGCGAGGCTGACGAGGCTCATCTTGTGGCTGACGAAGAGGATCGTCTTGCCGCGGCCCTTGAGCTCCTGGATGATCTGGAACAGGGCTTCTTCACCCTCGCTATCCAGATTGGCATTGGGCTCGTCGAGGATGATCAGCGCCGGGTCGCCGTAGAGCGCACGGGCGAGACCAATGCGCTGGCGCTGCCCGCCCGAGAGCGAACGACCGCCCACACCGATCTGCGTGTCATAGCCATCCGGAAGGTTCTGGATCATCTGGTGGACGCGCGCCTGCTGGGCAGCGGCGAGAACGTCCTCGTCCTTGGCACCCACCTGGAAGCGCGAGATGTTCTCGGAAACGCTGCCGTTGAAGAGCTCGACCGACTGGGGCAGATAGCCCAGATGCTTGCCGAGCATGTCCGGATCCCAATGCTGCAGCTCTGCACCATCGAGACGGATGCTGCCGGCTGCAGCGGGCCAGATGCCGACCAATGCGCGCATCAGGCTCGACTTGCCGGCGCCACTCGGGCCAACGAGAGCCACGGCCTCACCGGGCACGGCTTCAAAGCTCACGCCCTGCAACAGCGGGGTGCGGGCCGTCGGCGGCACTACGGCCAGATTGCTGACCGAGAGATTGCCGGTCGGTGCAGGCAGTTGGGTTTTGTCTTCTTCGCCCGGCACCTGGGTAAAGATCTGCGACAGGCGCGAATAGGCCTGGCGGGCGCCAACGAACTGCTTCCACTGGCCCACGACCTGGTCGACCGGCTGCAAGGCGCGGCCCATCAGGATCGAACAGGCGATCATCGAGCCGGGCGAGATTTCGCCTTCGAGCACGAGATAGGCGCCGACGCCGAGGATGAGGGTCTGCAGGCCCATACGGACGAATTTGGAAACCGACTGGATGGCGCCGGCGCTGTCGCTGGCCTCGGCCTGCTTTTCCAGCATGCCGCGGTGCATGTCGTGCCAGCGGCTGCGCAGGCTGCTTTCCATGCCGAGCGCGCGGATGGCTTCAATGTTCTGCAGCGTCGTTGTCGCGAAATGCTGGGCCGACTGGCCAAGGCCGGACGCTTCGTTGAGCGTCTTCTTGGTCATGAACTCATTGGCGATGGCGAGGGCGAAAACGATGATCGCACCGGCCAGAGCCACATAGCCCACCATCGGGTGGAACATGAAACAGACGAAAATAAAGATCGGCACCCACGGCACGTCGCAGATGGCGATGAGGCCCGAGCCGGTCAGGAACTCGCGGAGGCGATCGACGTCCCCCAGCACGAACTCGGACTTGCCGTTCGGCTGGCGAATCGTGGTGGTCACGACGCGGTTGAACAGCGCCTTGGCGATCATCTCGTCAAATCGCAGGCCGGCGCGAACCAGGACGCGGGAGCGGACCCATTCGAGCAGCGCGTAAATCGCAAGACCGGCGAGCGCGATCACGGTGATCATCACCAGCGTCGTCTCGCTGCGGCTCTGCAGCACGCGGTCATAAACCTGCAGCATGTAGATCGGCGAGATGAACATCAGCAGATTGATGGCGATGCTGAAGATAACCGTCGCCAACAGAATGGTCCGGTAGGTTTTCAGCGCCGCTTTGAACGGATTTATTGTCGACATATTTGTGCTTTCAGTCTCACGCTGATCGCCGGACCTCGGTTGGGCAGCGCCCGATCAATCGCCCCGGCTCGGAGCGAATGAGGCGACGCCCTAGGGTCCCAATACAGCAATTTTGTGCCCTTATAGCAGTGAGCATCGGAATTGGCATCACAAAGCGGCGAATTGATCGCTGCGTTGTGAGAATATTTGGCGTGAGTATTTGCCAAGACGAGGTCCAGGCCCGCCCGGCCTTGCAGCTCTATAGGCGTGTCTGGAAAAGTCAGTGCCGACCGATTGCCCCCATCGTGCGCAGGGTCACACCGTCCCTGCACATATTTTACTGTACATTATTCACATTAAATTTGCGTTGTCGGCCCTCTCCGGGACGCGCGCGGCGATTTGCAATCCCTTCTGGCGCTTGCTAGGCAGGACAGACTGTTTTGTTCTCTTCTTCGCAAAGCCTGGTCATGACCGAGACAATCTCCCCTATCCGCGCCGCCACTCATTCCGACCGTTCCTGGCGGCCAAGTTCGGGCTATGGCTTTGCGGCTAGCTCGATCATTGCCCCGATCGCTGGCGAAGAGCTGGCCCATGCCGCCACCCAGTTCGCACTGGCGTTTCTGGAAGGCGAAAAGCCCGCTCTGGTCACGCTGCTTGGCCTGCGGCCGCAGCAGAACCTTTATGTCGGCCCCGAGGGGCAGTGGCTTGGCCAATATGTCCCGGCCGTGCTGCGCGGCTATCCCTTCAAGCTGATGCCGGCCGAGAACAACCAGTTCGCTCTTGGCTATGACGAAGGCAGCGGCCTTTTGGCAGGCGCGGGTGAGGCCGAGGCCTTCTTTGATGATGAAGGCAAGCCCACTGAGCGCATCCAGCAGATCCTCCAGTTCCTGATCGGCGTCCACAAGGGCGTGGAGGCCATCGGCCGTGCCGGCGCCAGGCTTGCCGCCCACGATCTGCTCGAGCCTTGGCCGCTCAAGGTTCGCGACGGCGATACTGAAATTCCGGTCAATGGCCTCCTGCGTGTCAACGAAGCCAAGCTCGGCAGTCTCGATGACGCAGCCTTTCTGGACTTGCGCAGCGGCGGTGTGCTGGCCGTGGCCTATGCCCAGCTTCTGTCGATGACCAATATGGCCAATCTGGGCAAGCTGGCGCAGCTGCACGCGCAGCACGCCGCCGTGTCGGCCAAGCGTGAAGCCGAGATCGAGTCGATGTTCCAGCCGATCCAGGCCGAGGACGAGATCGATTGGGACGCCATGCTCAACGACACCAAGGACTGACTTTTATCCGGGCCCGGAGCGCGCTGCAGATATGACCGATACCACTCAGCCAGCTCCCGCTGCGGGGCAAGTCTCGCTTGGCTACAGCGCCCGCGAGGATCGACTGGTTCTCTGGCTTGGGACAGGCGAGGAGGCGAAAATGCTCTTCGTCACCCGCCGGCTGTGCGCCCTCCTAATCGACGGACTGGTGGGCGTGCTCGCGCGCTCTAGCCCGACGGCGGCCCATGCGCCGGCCGAATTGCGCAATGATGTGGTGCTGATGGAGCATCAGGGCGCCATGGCCGCGTCCAGCGTTGGCCCGGCTGATGCCGACACGCTACCGCCGATTTCCGGCGATGCGCCGCCACCCATGCTGGTGGAGACGGTCAATATCACGACAACGCCCAGTGACTTCCGCCTGGTGTTCCGGCCTTCGCCGCAGGGCGATGGTCCGGCGATCACCCTGTCGCGGTCGGACCTCCACATGGTGCTCGAAATGCTCAAGCGCCAGTCGGAACTGGCGCAGTGGAGCCTGCCGGTAGATTCGGGTTGGCTCGCCGCCTCGGGACAGGTGACGGTAAACTAGCGCTCGGTGGCGTCCGGGCCGTCCGGCGGGTCGCCGCGCTGGTCGGGCGTGCCGATGTCGATGGTCCGGCGCCGGCGGTCAGGGCCGGCATAATCGGGCGCGATCACAAAATCCCGCGGTTTCAGGTCAAGGCTGGCAATGCGCGCCTGCAGGTCCGCCGCCGAAAATGGCTTGCGCAGGAACTCGTTGACCCCCGCGTCGCGCGCCTCGCTGATCGATCGGACATCCGGCGCTGCCGAAATCATGATGATGGGCGTAAAGCGATTGGGATGGGTTGCATCACTGCGCAGCTTGCGCACCGTCTCGAGCGGGCCTTTGGCGCCCATGGTCTCATCGATCACGATCAAAGCATAGCTGCGACGGAGGAGGGCGGCGTTGAACGTGCGGGCTTCTGACACCTCGGTCACCATCTGGTGTCCGAAGCCGCGCAGCATAGCCGCGATCAGGGCGCCCATGTTCTGTGTCGGGTCGGCGATCAGTACGCCATGCTTGACGATTGTGGACTGCGCCATTTCCATTCCCCCTTGCCCGCATTCCATGTTAGGGGACAAGCCTGACCCCGGGGTTAATCCACCGGATCTGCCCAAGTGGAAAAGGGTGAAATCTATTGTGCTGCACGCGTTGACAGGGCAGGCCGTTTTCCATATGAAGGGCGCAGTTTCCGGGCGCCTTGGCGCCCCTTTTGTTTGACTGAGGAACTGACGATGAAGATCACCAACTCGCTGAAGGCGTTGATGACGCGCCACCGCGCGAACAAGCTCGTCCGCCGTCGCGGTCGTGTGTATATCATCAACAAGGTCGACAAGCGCTTCAAGGCCCGCCAGGGCTAAGCGACCTGTCACCAGGACTTTGAAAGGCCCGCACATGTTGCGGGCCTTTTCTTTTTAGGCTGCCGTTTTCCCCAGGCGTAGCGACGCCGCCCAAAAGAAACCTCCCGGATCTTTCGAACCGGGAGTTTTTGTCATTCAGGATGGTGCAGGTTGGCTCAGCTCGAGCCGGCGCCGTCCTGGCGCACAAAGGCGATGCGCAGCATATTGGTGGCGCCTGGGGTGCCCAGCGGCACGCCAGCGGTGATGGCGATGCGGTCGCCGGGGCGGGCAAAGCCTTCCTGGTAGGCGATTACGCAGGCGCGATCGACCATGTCTTCGAGGTTCACCGCGTCTTCGGTCTGCACGCAATGGATGCCCCACACCACCGACAGGCGGCGGATGGTGCGCAGATTGGGCGAGAGCGCGATAATGGGCTTGCTCGGCCGCTCGCGGGCGGCGCGGATGCCGGTGGAGCCGGATGCCGTGTAGGTGACGATGGCAGCCAGATCGAGCGTCTCGGCAACCTGGCGGGTCGCCGCCGAAATGGCGTCAGCGGCCGTGGCCTCGGGTTCGGTCTGGGCGGCACGGATAATGCCGCGGTAATTGGCGTCGTTCTCGACCGCCACGGCCACCTTGTTCATGGTGGCGACGGCTTCGACCGGGAACTGGCCCGACGCGCTCTCGGCCGACAGCATGACGGCGTCTGCGCCTTCAAACACGGCGATGGAGACGTCCGACACTTCGGCGCGGGTCGGAACCGGAGCGGTGATCATCGATTCCAGCATCTGGGTGGCGACAACCACAGGCTTGCCGTAGCGACGGCACATGCGGATCATGCGCTTCTGCAGGCCCGGCACGGTTTCGAGCGGCAGCTCGACGCCCAGATCGCCACGGGCCACCATGATAGCGTCGGAGAGCTTTACGATCTCCTCGAGACGATCGATCGCCTGCGGCTTTTCGATCTTGGCCATGACGCCGGCGCGACCCTGAACGATCTTGCGCACGTCGATGATGTCTTCGGGGCGCTGCACGAAGCTCAGCGCAATCCAGTCCGCTTCAGCGGCAAGGCCGGCGAGCAGATCGGCGTGATCCTTTTCCGTCAGCGCGCCTGTCGGCAGCAGCGTATCGGGAAGGGAGACGCCCTTTTTGTCGGAAAGCTTGCCGCCATAGACCACTTCGGTCTCGATAGCGCCATTGCCGACCTTGGTCGCGCGCAGGTGCAGCTTGCCGTCGTCGAGCAGCAGGCGATCGCCGACCGACACGCTCTCGATGATTTCGGGATGGGGCAGGTAGACGCGTTCGGCATTGCCGTTGTCGTCATTATTGCTGTCGAGGGTGAATTTCTGCCCGGCAACGAGATTGACTGCGCCCTCGGCGAACTTCCACACCCGGAGCTTGGGACCCTGAAGGTCTACCAGGATCCCGAGCGGATGGTTCAGCCGCGCCTCGACAGCGCGGATGCGCTCGACGGTCTGGCGCATGAGGTCATGGCTGGCATGGCTCATGTTGATGCGGAACACGTCTGCACCAGCCCTTGCCAGTTCCTCAATCATCTTCTCGTCGTGGCTGGCAGGCCCGAGGGTGGCGAGGATCTTTGCGCGTCTGATCCGTCTCATTGCGTTTCCGTATCTTGAGTTCTTGGAGGCGGGGGCGGGGGTAACGGAACCGTCTGGTCGACATCCTCATCGGTGTCGATCAGAAAGGCCGGTTCTTCGAGATCTTCTCCGCCCTCCGGCCCAACAATACTTGGTGCTCCCGCACTTTCGGTGAGCTGCAAAGTCCAGTCGGTTCGGTTTTGGGTATCGATTTCAAAGAACCCAGTGCGCTCATAGCCCCGCGCGAGGCAATCCTCAACCCCGAATATTGTGAAGGTTTCGTCACGGGTGCACATGAACACCTGGCCGTCCCAGGCGCCGCCGCCAATATCATCCACAGCATAGAGATAGTAAAAGCGCTTCTGGAGGTCCCCCTGATAGAGAACTCGACAGTCGCCGGGTGGCGTTTGCCACCAGCCCTCGCTCATCCAGCCGCGTTCGGCGCGGTATCCCAGCGCAACGGAAACCAGATTGGCGGTCTCGTTACAGATGCGCAGTTCGGCATGGGCTGGAGTAGAAAATGCCAGGAAGCCGCCAAGCGTGGCGGTCATCAGGGCAAGGCTTGGGCGCAGAGAAAGCACGAGCGAGCCGCATTTCATTGGAAGATTGCCTTTCGTTTGAAACGAAGCGGAAGACAAGGTCAATGGCTAAGGGGCCGATTTGACGGAATTGCGAACGGCAGGGCAGCGATGCGCCGGGGATATGGGGGATAGAACCACAAGACACTTGAACGGGCGCGCTGCATAGGGTTGAAACGGGGCCAGAACAAAAGAGGTATACAATGGCCGTCGAAGACAGCGTCGCCCAGGACCAGCTCCGGGCCTTCATCGAACGTATCGAACGCATGGAAGAAGAGAAGGCAGCGATCGCCGCCGATATCAAGGAAATCTACGCCGAAGCCAAGGGCAACGGTTTTGACACCAAGATCCTGCGCAAGATCGTGACCATCCGCAAGCAGGATGCCAATGAGCGCATGGAGCAGGAAGCCCTGCTCGAGCTCTACATGTCCGCCCTCGGCATGGTCGAAGGCTGATCGCTAGATCCAGCAAATATTGCTCTTGATCCCGGGAGGGGCGGCGGCGCCCCTTCCCAGGCGCTGAACCGGCTCAGCGCTGGGATTCAACGATGACGATGGGAAGCATGGAAACATCGGCTCCGCGCCCATATCCTGCAAGCTCCCAGGAAATCCCCGCATCCTGCAATTGACGCCGATCGAGCCCCCTGGGTAGCCGCGGTTTGCGCCGAATGCCCAATATGGTTCGGACGTGATGCACGATCGCCCAAGGGGCGCGTGCAGGCTGTGTGATGACTATGCTCATGATCCGGTCCTCCTCCACGGGCCAGATGCATTGTTCGCATCCTCCCATCAGGCGCAGGCGGAAGTTTTTGCGTGCATGCCTCGCTGAGCCGGAAATTTTTGCGCCTAAATCGCGCGCGGAAACTGCTCCGGATAAAAAACACCCGGCGGGCCCCAGATGGCGCCGGCCGGGCGGAAGTTGAGTCAGTCAGGGACCCACCCCGCCGATAAAAGCCGAGGTCAGTCGCAGCCTTTAGATCAGGCTCGGGCCCGCCTGTGTTGGAAACATCTGCGTATATCAGGCCGCCATGGCATCGGCGGCGACCATCTGTCGGGCGACCTGCCAGACGAGATCATGGCCAGCCATGGATCTCGCCAGGAAATAATCGATGAGCTGCCAAAGCTCGGGCGCGATCTCGACGTTCCGGCCGCCCTTCTCGTGCAGTGTCACCATGCCCATGGCTTGCAGGATCAGTGAGCAGGTTCCTGACATGCGTGCGGGACGTGTAGGTCCGCTCGGCGACGCTCTGGTAAGAGAGGGAAGCGCGCTGGCGATCGCCGCTCTCATCTGCGCTCAGCATATAGAAGAACACGATCTTCATCGCATCCTGACGCAGCAGCACAGCCATGATCGGGTCGGTCGGCATCATGACCTCATACGCCCCGCCATAGTTTTGCGTGGAAATGATGCGCTGCGCGGATTGGTGGGCCCGATCATGGCTGAGGGCGGGCAGATAATCGTCCCTCTCGGGGAAAAGCACTGCCAGCGGCGACATGTGGTCGGCCAGCCAGATCAGATCTTCCTGGATCATCTTTTCGGTCGGGATGACGAGGCGCCGCCTGCGATCGTCCGGGGCAGGAACAATTTCGATCAGCCCGATGATCTGCATGCGCGCCAGCGTGTCATCGAAGCTGCGCGGGCTCGACAGCCCGAAGGGCATAAAGACGTCGCGCAAACTGCCCACACTGGGCCAGGTCGACGGGTCATCAGCATCCTTGCGGGCGTCCTGCCCGAGGATGATGTTGAACAGCACATTGCGGCCGATTTCATGCATCATGTGCCGCAGGGCGGTGTCGGCTTTGTAGGAGTCGATCATAACGCGCATGTAGTGATTGCGGGCTATGGCAAAGCGCGGGTGCGCAAGAATCTCCTCGGTCGTCGCATAGGTCGGTATGCCCGCCGGAGCATCCGAGAGTAGTCGAGGCAGGTCGTCGGCAGACTTGCTCATGTGTCTCTCCCCCCAGAGAGACGTGATCCAAGCATCTTTTAAAAGAGGCGGACAAGTCCTTTGTGCCCGCCAGACGCCTCGGCCCGCCAGCCGGTCACCCGATGAACGGCTGCAGCTGGACGGCCTGGATGCGGCGATAGCATTCACAGCCAAAGCTCGCGAGCCTCTCGCGATCCATCACTGTCAGGCGGCCACGGGAATAGGCAATGGCCCCGGCATGCATCAGGTCCGAGCAGACCTGGCTGACAGTAGCGCGCCGAAGCCCCAGCATCTGGGCAATGGCGTCCTGGGTCACGCGAAATTCCGGTGCCCCGGTGCGGTCATCCGCGACCAGCAGCCAGCGCGCGACGCGTTGTTCCGCCGTATGCAGGCTATTGCAGGCCACGGTTTCCATCAGCTGCACGATCAGCCCCTGTGCGTAGGCCAGCATCGCTTCGCGCACGCAGATAAACCGCTGCATCGCCTCATTGAGTGCATCGAGCGGCAGCCAGCTGGCATAGCCGTCCACCGTCACCACAACATCGCTGAGCGATGGGCCGCCGCCCATCAAGTATGTGAAGCCGACAAAGCCCTCGGCGCCGATGGATGCTTTCTCCACCACCCGCTGTGGGCCAATCTGGGCCATGTATGACAGGATGCCGTCATGCGGCAATATGGCATGTGTTACTTCCTGCCCGCTTGCGTAGATTGTATCTCCAGACACGAGGGGGCGGATTTCTGAGTGATCGGTCAGGAATTGCTGTGCCTGGGGGCGCGTGGCCAGCAAGACCCGGTTCCGGATCCGTGCTTCGTCTTGCGTTGTGTTCATGACGCTTGCTCTTGGTTTTGAGCGATATTTCAGTTCGACCATTTTGCCGATTTGTAGTTAAGTCGCCGTTAACCAGTTTTTATGTACGGTATCGTACTTACCGTGACCGGCGTGATGTGCCGTGGATGCTGGTTCCGGCTCTTCTTCTGACTGCAGGGTATCGATTTTCTCATGGGCCGTCTCGGACCCGTGAAGGGGGGAGACTTGCGTCTGTCCGCGGCAGAGGGGCGGTGGGTCGCCCCAAAGGGATCTCGTGGGGGAACATTGGCTGAGCGTAGTGGACGACGACTCATCTAGATTAGGCTTTATCGAACTGAATGCGGACGAGGGCGCGTTATTCGCGCCCATCCGGCCCAACATCGAGAGACATCTCGATCTGGCCCTCGATCGGTTTTACGCCCGTATCGGCAAAAGCCCGCAGGCGGGCGAACATTTCTCCGACAGCGCGCAGATCGCCAGGGCGCGGGGACGCCAGCGCGATCACTGGGGCGCAATGGCCGCCGGCCAGTTCGACGCGAGCTATTTCAATCGCAGCCGCATCATCGGCCAGGTTCATGCGCGCATCGGCCTCAAGCCACGGTGGTACATGGGTGGCTATGCCCTGATCGCCGAAACGCTGATCAGCGGCATCCTGAACGATTTTGCCGATAGTGGCGCCCGGATCCGGCTGCGTCCGTCGCGAACGCCAAATGTCGGCCCGGCCGTTGCGGCCCTGGTCAAGGCAATCGTGCTCGATACGGAAATTGCCGTCAGCACCTATTTTGACCAGATCTATAGCGAGGCCGCCGCCCTCAACCAGGCTCTCGCCGCGGTTGTTCTGCCCGCGAGCCGGGGTGATGTCAGCCACCGGGTCGAGGCGAAATTCTCCAACGCCGATCTCAATGCCCTGGCCAACCAGGTCAATAACCTGCTCGAGATCATGGGTGATCGCCTTGGCGCCAGCGGCGCGGTCCTCTCGGCGCTCGCCAATGCGGACCTCACCCAGCGCGTCACCGGCAATGCCGAGGGTGCCTTCGCCGACCTGCGCGACGACACCAATGCGGTGGCGGAGTCGATGTCGGCCATTATGGTGCGGCTGCGCCAGTCCTCGCTCATGCTCAAGCGCACCACCGGTGAAATGGTCAGTGGTGCCGATGAATTGTCCGAGCGGACCAACCGCCAGGCTGCCGCCATCGAAGAAATCGCCGCGTCGATGGGGGAGGTGGTGTCCACTGTGTCGGAAAATGTCGATCTCTCCGGCAAGGCCGAGACTGCGGTGGGCCGGGTTGCCACCCAGCTCGCCGATGCTGTCGGCGTCATGGAGATGGCGACCGGCGCCATGGGCGATATCAAGGGCGCCTCGAACCAGATCGCGGCCATTGTCGGGGTCATCGACAATATCGCATTCCAGACCAATCTCCTCGCGCTCAACGCCTCCGTCGAAGCGGCGCGCGCCGGAGAGGCGGGCAAGGGCTTTGCCGTGGTCGCCATCGAGGTGCGGCGCCTCGCGCAGAATGCCGCTCACGCCTCGTCTGAAATCAAGGCCCTCATCGAGCGCACCCTGGCAACGGTTGATCGCGGCTCCAGCCTTGTCGATACGGCGGCGGCCCATCTCGAGGCGGTGTCCGGCGCCGTCACCGACACCAGCGGCCACGCGATTGCCATGGCTGCCGCCAACAGGGCGGTGCTCTCCGCGCTCAGCGAGATCAACCAGGCCGTGCGCCAGATCGATGAAATGACTCAGCACAACGCCAGCCTCATCGAAGAAACCAACGCCGCCATAGCCCAGACCGAAGCCCAAGCCAGCGAGCTCGACAAGATCGTCGACATATTTCGCTTGGGCCCCATGCCAGCCCAAAAACCCGCCAACGACCTCGCCCGCGGCGACATCGTCTGGGCTTAACCTCAAGCCGCTTTGTCCATGGCCTCGCCAAGGGCAAAGCGCACCGCCGCGTCGGCGTGGATTGCCGTGGAATCGTACCCAGGCAGGGGCAGGCTATCGGGGTCGACGAGCAGCGAGATTTCGGTGCAGCCGAGGATCACGGAGTCGACGCCTTGGGCGCGGGATTTTTCGATGATGTCGAGATAGCGTTCGCGCGATGCATCCTCGACAAGTCCTTGGCAAAGCTCATCAAAAATAATGTCATGCACGGTCCCCCGTGCGTCGCAGTCCGGCACGATGACCTCGATCCCATGTCGCGCCATGCGCTCGGCATAGAACCCGTGTTCCATCGTATAGCGCGTCGCCAGCAGCAGCGGTTTTGTCCGCCCATCCGCCTTCAGCGCCGCCGCGGTTTCATCAATAATATCAATCAACTGCACCCCGCTCAGCCGCGCCACCGGCTCGGACACCAGATGCATCGTATTGGTGCAGATCAACACGCACTCGGCCCCAGCCCGCGCCAGACCCGCGCCAGCCTCGCCCAACAGCGTCCCGGCGTCATCCCAGCGCCCCGCCTTCTGCAGTTCGACCACTCGGTTAAAGTCCAGAGAACGCAGCGCAATTTCCGCTGAATGCAGTCCGCCACGCACCTTCCGCACGCTCTCATTTATCCGCCGATAATAGACCGCCGTCGACTCCCAGCTCATGCCGCCAATCAGACCAATCGTTTTCATCGTTATCCCCGTGCTTCAGACCTGGTTCAGTATGAGCCGAGCCGGGAACAACGGGTTTGCAGATTTTCTTGCTCGTTACACGGCTGGTGCAGTTCTTGCGTGCAGAGTAAGCTCTCGACGCCAGAAAACTGCATCAGCGGGAGAAAAGACGTGCTGGATGAGCGTGATCGCAAGATCCTGAGCCTGCTGCAAGCCGACGCCGATACGCCGGTTACCGACATCGCCGATGCGGTCTCGCTTTCCGCCTCAGCCTGCTCCCGCCGCATCGCCCGCCTCCGCGAAGACGGCTATATCGCCCGCACCACGGCCGAGCTCGACCGGCGGCTAATGGGCCTGCCGACTACGGTATTCGTGATTATACGGACCGGCAGCCATGCAGCGGACTGGCTCGAAAAGTTCCACGCCGCCGTCGCCACCATCCCCGAAATCGTGGAGGTGCACCGGCTTACCGGCAATTTTGACTATATCCTGAAAATGGTGCTGCCCAATGTCGAGCACTACGACGTGGTCTATAAGCAGCTCGTCGGGCGGATCGAACTCTTTGATATGTCAGCCTATATTTCCATGGAGACGGTAAAGCTCTCCAGGGGCGTGCCGACCCATTATGCATAAAAGGGGAGGCGCGAGCCTCCCCTCATGATTGAGTTAAGCGCCTGTAAGAGCAGCCTCTTTGGCCGCTTCGTCATAACCCAGCGCCCCGAGAACCGTCGAGACAATGCCGTCCCGGTCAAGGCCAGCGGCCTTGTACATGTCGTTCTGGCTCGAGTGCTCGTCGAACCGGTCGGGGATCATCAGCGGCCGGAAGCGCAGCTTGCCATCGAGCAGACCATTGGTGGCGAGGAAGCTCGCGACATGGCTGCCAAAGCCGCCAATCCCGCCTTCCTCCGTGGTCACGAGCACATCATGGCTTTCGGCGAGGCGCGCAATCAACTCCTCGTCGAGCGGCTTCATGAAGCGCGCATCGGCGATGGTCGGGTTGAACCCAAGAGCGGACAAATGATCAGCCGCAGCAAGCACTTCGCCGAGCCGCGTGCCATAGGAGAGCAGGGCAATCGTGCTGCCCTGGCGGACGATGCGGCCCTTGCCGATCGGCAGCACCTGGCCGCGCGCCGGCATATCTACGCCCATGCCGTCACCGCGCGGATAGCGGAAGGCGATCGGGCCGCGGTCATAGGCAGTGGCCGTTGCCACCATATGGCGCAGCTCTGCCTCGTCGGCAGCGGCCATCAGCACCATGCCCGGAATGGCCCCGAGATAGGCATTGTCATAATTGCCCGCATGGGTCGGTCCGTCGGCGCCGACAAAACCGGCCCGGTCGATGGCAAAGCGCACCGGAAGGCCCTGGATAGCCACGTCGTGGATCACCTGGTCATAGGCGCGCTGAAGGAAGGTCGAGTAAATGGCGCAGAACGGGCGCATGCCTTCGCTGGCAAGCCCGGCCGCAAAGGTCACCGCGTGCTGCTCGGCAATGCCGACGTCAAAGATGCGATCGGGGAAAATCTCGGCGAATTTGTCGAGGCCCGTGCCGGATGGCATGGCGGCGGTGACCGCCACGACGCGCGGATCGTTTTCGGCTTCCTGAAGCAGCGACTGGGCAAACACCGAGGTATAGGACGGTGCGTTCGATGGCGCCTTGGCCTGGGCGCCGGTGATCACGTTGAACTTTGACACGCCATGATATTTGTCGGCGGAGCTTTCCGCCGGGCCATAGCCCTTGCCCTTTTTGGTCACGACATGGATCAGGACCGGTCCGCTGTCCATCTCGCGCACATTGTCGAGCACCGGCAGCAGATGGTCGAGATTATGCCCGTCGATCGGGCCGATGTAATAAAAGCCCAGCTCTTCGAACAGCGTGCCGCCGGCCAGCATGGCGCGCGCGAATTCCTCGGTCTTGCGGGCAGGCTCGTGCAGGAATTGCGGCAGCTTGTGAACCACTGACTTCGCCGCCTCGCGGGTGCCGCGATAGGCCGGGCTTGACACGAGCCGCGCCAGATAGGCGCGCAGGGCGCCGGTCGGCGGGGCGATCGACATGTCATTGTCGTTGAGGATCACCACCAGACGTGCATCCATGGCGCCGGCATTGTTCATCGCCTCATAGGCCATGCCGGCCGACATGGCGCCGTCCCCGATCACCGCCACAACATTGCGCGGCGTCTCGAGGTGCTGGCTCGCCACGGCCATGCCAAGGCCCGCCGAGATGGAGGTAGAGGAGTGGCCGGCGCCAAAGGGGTCGTATTCGCTCTCGGCGCGGCGGGTAAAGCCGGAAAGGCCGTCCTTCTGGCGCAGCGTTCGCATGCGGTCGCGGCGACCGGTCAGGATCTTGTGCGGATAGGCCTGGTGTCCGACGTCCCAGATGATCCGGTCATGCGGCGTGTCGAACACCGCATGCAGCGCCACGGTCAGTTCGACCACCCCAAGGCCTGCGCCCAGATGTCCGCCCGTCACGGAAACGGCGTCGACCATCTCCGTCCGAACCTCATCGGCAAGCTTGCGCAATTGTTCGCGGGGCAGGGCTCGCAGGTCAGCCGGGTTCTGGATGGTATCGAGCAGGGGGGTGTGCGGCTTCTCGGCCAAGCGAGGCTCCTTGGTTGAGGTCTAGCCCAGACTCTTAGGCTGCAGTCAGTGGCTTGGCAATAAGTCGCCAGAAAAGTGACGGTTCACCCCGGGCTTTGGCCCGGAGTGAACTTTCTTGATCGTTATACGCGCGCTGTAAGGAACTAGTTTTGTGCGATCTTCGCAGAAAAACTATTGGGGCTCAGCGTCTCGGCGACATGGCCGACGCCCATGACGGTCACGAAGCGTCCCATTTCCGGCGTCGGGTCAAAGTCGGCTTCGTCATGGTCGAAAATGACGGCAAACTTTTCCGACTGCAGGCTGTGCGGCGTCATGAAGATGTCGGTGACGTGCTCGAGGTCTGGGGCGACGAGATCCGGCTTGCGCATTTCTGCCGACGGAGTGCGCGGGGCGACATGACCCTGAAGGGCAGCCGCCAGAGTGTCGGTCTGTGCGCCCGAAGCGGCGGCAAAGGTCTGGTCGAAGAGGCTCGACAGATCGGCCTTTGCGGCCGGGGCGATCGAGGCGGTTTCGATCCGGTCTGGCACTTCTTCGCTCGTCAGCACGGGCAGGCGTGCCGGACGCGGCGCAGCCAGCGCGGCGTTGGCCACGGGCCCGGGAATGACAGCGCGGGAGATGATGTCCTGTAGCGACTGTTGAGCCGAAGGCGTCGCCGGCGCGCTGGGCAGATAGGCGGTCAGCGTTTCGCTCGGCTGCGGATCGGTCATCAGCACGCGCGGGCGTGGCACGGGCGCCTCGGTGAGCGCGGCCAGGGCCGTCACTGCGTCGCCGGCCGGCAGGGTCGAGGCCGTTGCAACACGCAGCGTCTCCGACTTCATCACCGGAAGCGGCGCAATAGCGGCCGAGCGCAGTTCTTCAGGGGCGAGCGGTGCGCTGCCAACGGTCGAGAACGGGATATAGTCCTGTGTCACCGCCGCCACTTCGACAGGGGCGGGAGCAGTCGCTGCGGCCGGAGCCGTTGCTGCTGCGAAAAGGCTTGCCGGACGCATGGCGGGCATGGGGGCTGCGACTGCAGCGATCGGCGTCTGGGCCGGTGCAACGGCCGCAACCTGAACCGGAGCCGGAGCGGGCGCTGCCGCGGGGGCGGCCTGCTTGTTGCCGCCAAAGAGCATGTCCATCAGCGTGCCACCACCGCCACCGCCGCCACTATTGGAGGCGACGCGGGTGCCGCTGTTGGAATCGCCGCAGGGCACGGCGTGGCAACGCTTCCATTCAGCCATGGCGAGCTGATAGCCCTGCTGGGAGATCGGCTTGCCGTCGTTGGGCACGTGCAGCGTCTTGCCGTCAGGGAACAGGTCCTTGAGCTGGGCTCGCGTCATGCGCGGCCAGGCGCGCACGGATCCGGTGTCCAGATGCACGAAGGGGCTGCCCGAATTGGGATAATAGCCGACACCGCCGACCTGCTTGCGCATGGCTGCGGCACGCAGTTTCGTCAGGGGAACGCCGGGGATATAGAAATCCATCGCGGTTCCCTTCATGTGCTGGCTGTTCTCAGCCACACCGGAAGACGTCTGCCGCAGCATCGCGTTGGTCTTGGGCGAGCGATAGGCCGAAACGACAGTGATCGGCTGGCTCGCGCCGACGTCCTGGTACACTTCCCAGACAAGGTCGAACAGGCGCGGGTCCATATTGGCCGGCTCGTTGCGGCGCCAGTCCCTGAGGAAGACGTTGAGCTCCCGCAGACCCGACTGCACATATTGACCGTTGCGCTTGAAGACGATGCGCGCGGTCTCTTTGGTGTGGGTGTAGTGGATGTAGAGCGCACGCTCTGTGGCGGCAAACGTCGGAGACACGGTCAGGCCGAGGGCCAGACCAAATCCTGCCAATACGATCGCTGCCCGCTGAAGCAAATTCTTACGCTGCAAAAAGCTATTCCCCGTCACGCCAAACTCTGCCCGGTTCAATGCCAGTATGGTTGGACGTTAGCGCAGAAATCGCACGATTTTCTTAACGCTAACGAGGTGTGAACCGTATCAGGCGGCCCCCTCACGCCTTCGTTATAGCTCCCTAAAGGGGGCACAAGAATGGCTGAAAAGTAAAGAGAAAATTAAGCCGCGCCCATCAGGGCGCGAGCTCGTCCGGGATCGGCCCGGCCTGGGCGATGATGGCCGGCGCGGCCGTCGTCGCAAGACCCATGGCGGCAATGAGCTTTTCATTATGGCCATAGACGTCGCCATAGGACTTGATGGAGCCGTCGGCATCCACGCGCAGGGTGAAGTAAGCCAGATGCACAGGGATCTGGGTCTGCGGGTTCACCCAACGCTCGGAGGGGCCGAACATGGATTCCAGCGAGGCGCGGCTGATATTGGGCTCGTTGGCCATCAGCGCATCGGCAAAGGCCATCGGGTCCTGCACACGCACGCAGCCGTGGCTGAAGGCGCGGGAGGAACGAGAAAACAAGCCTTTGGACGGTGTGTCGTGCAGATAGACGTCGTGCTTGTTGGGGAACAAGAACTTGATCTGACCCAGCGAATTGCCCGGGCCGGGGCGCTGGCGCACGCGGAACGGGAAATTGGTGGCCGAGACCTGGCTCCAGTCGACCTGCCAGGGGCTCACGGGCGTGCCGTTATAGAGCAGGTCCATATTCTGGTTGTCGGTATAGGCTGGATTGCGCAGCACGGCCGGTGCGATCTCGCCCTTGAGGATCGAGTTCGGCACGTTCCAATAGGGGTTCACCACCACGTGGCGGATATTGTCCGAGAAGATCGGGGTCTGGTTCTTGGTCGTGCCGACGACGACGCGCGTGGTGAACTCCTCATGGCCATCCCGTTGGATGGCAAGGCGGAATTCCGGGATGTTGACGAAGACATTGAAACCGCCGAGGTCCGACGGCATCCAGCGCCAGCGTTCCATATTGGCGATAATGTCTTCCCGGCGTGTGGCATTGCCACCATTGAGCGCGGCGATGGTTGCCGGCCCGATAACGCCGTCGACCTCGAGGCCCAGGCTGCCCTGGAACGCCTTCACGGCATCGACCAGACTATTGTCATAGACCGTATCTGTTGAAGTCGGGAGCGCGAGGCGGGCGCGGATGGCCGGGACGCGGGCGTCGGTATTGCCGGCCTTGAGGACCGGACCTGCCCCGATCGGCGTCGGGCGCTCGGTCGGGGTCTGGTCGAAACTGGCGAGGGCGGCCTTGAGGGCCAGAAATTCTGCGTGCTTGGGCCCGAGCGCGGACAGGATCGGCGCTGGATCGGCGCTTTTCGTCAGATCTTCCAAGAGCTTGGGGCCGTCGATCGGCTTGTGCTTGATGTCGAAATTGGCCGAGATCGACTGCGGCTTGATGCGGCCATTATGGAGATGGTCGGCATAGCGGAGGACGGCGGCCGAGAAGGCGGTTTCAAGCCCGGCGAGAGCGGCGGGATCGCTGCTGTTGGCGCGAGAAAGATCAATGTCTGCAGTGAGATAGTCCTGCGGGCGGAGGCCTTCGCTGGCGGCGTTTTCGAAGAGGGTAATGATCTTCTGGGCGGCCGGGGAGAAGGTGATTGCCCCGTCGGAGCCCTGGCCCAACCAGATCGGCTCGAAATAGCGCTCGCCATAAAGGAAATAAAGGCTCTGGCCTTCGGCATAGGCGACGGTGTCGCGCTGGGCGCCATAGTAGGCCGAGGAGAGGCCGGCCTTGATCGTCTGGGCCAGCGGAGTCTTGGCGGGCGCAATAACGACCGGAGAAATTTCAAGGCTGGCAATGTCTTGCGCCTGTGTCGCTCCGAGGCCCGAGAGGGCAAAGAGGGCCACCAGACTGATCGCAACCTTGTTCATATCGGCTCCTGCTCACGCGATACTTCCGCGAATCCATGGCGGACTCGCGAAGAACTAAACGCAAATTTTATTACTCATGAAATGTTAACGGGAGCAATCACTCGCAGAAGTGTGAAGGCTCAGTGTGGCAACGCTACAACGACGCGTGGTGCCCATTTGCGGCGAGTTGGTTAGCAGACTGTTAGCTTTGAGAGACGCGACCTGTGAAAAACGGCGCCTCAATCGAGCAACTGGTTTAGCCGGGTGATGACGCGGTCGGGAACGGCCTCTGCGTCCTTTGGCAGCTCGAGCCCGAACCGGTTGCACCAGACCCCGGCCATGCCGAGGCGTTTGGGGGCAAGAACGTCCCAGACAAGATCATCGCCGATCATCATGGCGTCGGCGGGATCGACATTGAGCGCGGCGAGACTTTCGACATAGGCACGGCCATCGGGCTTGCCGAAACCGGCTTCCTCCTCGACCTGAAAATGATCGAAGCGGTGGCGGAGGTCGAAGTGGTCGATCTTCCAGTTCTGAACCTCGGTCGCGCCATTGGTGACGAGGCCCAGCTTGAGGCCCCGGGCGCGAAACGCGTCGATGACCGCTAGCGCGTCGGGATAGAGATACATGTTCTCTTCGCGATAGGCGGCGTAGCGGTCGCCTATTTCCGGGGCGAGTTCCCCCAGGTGTGGAAAGCGCGCTTCGATCATCGCATTGCGGACTACGGCGCGACGGGTGGCGACGGCCTCGAGCCGCCAGCGGCGCCGGTTTTCATCATCGCTGAGAAAGACCGCCGTGCTGTCGGCTAGGGCGTTGGCGACGGCGTCGAGCGGCGCATCGCCGAGATGGGCGGAAAACTCCTCCGCCACCGCGCGCCAAGCGGGAGCGGGATTGGCATAGGCAAAGATCAGCGTGTCATCGAGGTCGAAGAGAACCGCGCCGATCATGTAGTCGCCTGCTGATAGCGGTGGGTGACGGCGGCAATGGCGGCGCCGGTGTCGGCGGGATGGCCAAGCGCGGTGAGGACACCGCCCAGCGCTGCGATATTGGCGACAACCGCTTCATAGCGCGCCGACCGTCCCGTGTGCTGGACCCGGAGGACCCGATCGCCTGGAACGCCAACGCTAGCGGAGATGAAGGTCGCAAAGGGCGCGAGGGCCGCCAGCGCCGCTGCGGCGCTGATGGCCTCGGGTAGAACGATGGCGGTGGCGAGGTTCGACGCTGTGGCCGGCGGCGTGAACTCGGCAAGGCCAAGCGCGAGGAGGCCAGCGCGGGTGGCCTCGGCGGCAAGCTCATGGCGGGCGATGACGGCGGACATGCCTTCGGCCTCGATGCGGGAAAGAGCGGCGTCGAGGGCATGGAGTTCAAGGCTCGAAGGCATGCCGGGCAAACCACCACGTCCCTTGTCGAGCCAGTTGCGCTTGAGATCGAGCAGGGAGAGCGAGGAAATCTCGGTCGCGCCGGATTTTTCGATCTGCGCCCAGGCGGCGGGGCTGACCGAGAGGGCAGAAAGACCGGCCGAGCCGGCCAACGCCTTTTGCGGGCCGATGACGGCGATGTCGATGCCGAGGACATCTACGGCAACCGGGTGACCGCCAATGGAGGCGACAGCATCGACCACCACAAGGGCCCCGTGGCTTTTGGCGAGAGCGGCAATTTCTGGGAGCGGATTGAGAATGCCGCTGGCCGACTCGGCGTGGACAAGGGCGACGAGGTCAAAGCTCTGGGCGGCGAACGCCGCTTCCACGGCATCGATGGTGATGGGCAGGCCGTCCTGCGCGGCAAGATTGGTGACGCTGCTGCCGCCACGCTCGAGCCAGGTGCCGAACCAGGCACCATAGGGGCTGGTGACAATATTGAGGGCGCGAAGGCCGGGCCGGGCAAGGCTGGTGGCGGCCGCTTCGAGAGCGAGGATCGCCTCGCCCTGCACGATCACGACGTCATTGCCGGTATTGAGAAGGGCTGCGAGGCGATCCGCCAGCCCGGTCACGCGCTGGGGCGGGAAGGGCGGCAGGTCAAGCAGCGCATTGGCGGGAAGGGCAGAGCTCATAGTGTCCTCGACAGGTTGAGGCGGGGGACGGCCGCGATCAGTGCCCGGGCCATTTCGGATTGGGGGGCATTGATGAGGGCAGGAGTGGGGCCGATTTCGACGATGCGGCCGGCCTCCATGACGGCGGTGCGGTGGGCCGTGGCCTTCACCACGGCCAGGTCGTGGGAGACGAAGAGATAGCTCAGCTTTTCAGCCCGCTGCAGATCGATCAGGAGATCGATGATGCGGGCGCGCAGCGAGACGTCGAGCGCCGAGACGGCCTCGTCGAGCACGATGAGGCGCGGCTGGCAGGCAAGAGCCCGGGCGAGAGCGACACGCTGGCGCTGCCCGCCCGAGATTTCATGCACCGCGCGGTCAAGCAGGCTTGCCGGGAGCTGCACCTTGTCGAGAAGGTGGATGACGGCGCGACGAAACTCGCGGCGCGGCACGAGCCGGTGAATGCGCAGGGGATCGGCGATGGCGGAGAACACGGTTGCGCGCGGATTGAGCGCTTCGAGCGGATCCTGGAACACCATCTGCATCCTGGGGCGCTCGCGCCGGAGCGCGGCGGCGGGCAGCGCCAGCCAGTCGGTGCCGGCAAAACGGACTGAACCTGCATCCGCAGAAACGAGGCGGGTGATGACGCGCGAGAGGGTGGATTTGCCGCTGCCCGAGGGGCCGACCACGGCGAGGGTTTCCCCTTCGGCAATGGAAAAGGAGACATTATCGAGCGCCTGCACCACGCGGCCGTGGCTCGAATAGCGCTTGGTGAGACCTGTCACTTCAAGCAGGGCACTCATGGCTGTCCCCCGGAAATGCGGGGCGCGTCGGCGAGGTCGATATAGGTATCGAGCAGGTGCTGGGCATAAGTGCTGGCGGGCGCGGAAAGGAGGTCTTCGGCCGCCGCGATTTCGACCAGCTGGCCCTGATGCATGACGGCGATGCGGTCGGCGAGTTGGGCGGCCAGCGCAATGTCGTGGGTAATGAAGAGGAGGGCCATGTTCTCGCTTTTGACCAGCGACTGGATCAGCCGGACGATCTCGGCCTGCACCAGCGTATCGAGCGCACTTGTGGCCTCATCGGCAATCAGCAGCCGCGGATTGGCGGAGATGGCGGCAGCAATGGCAATGCGCTGGCGCTGGCCACCAGAGAACTGGTGGGGATAGGCGCGCAGGGCCGCCTCGGGCTGGGGGATCTGGACCTTGGCGAGAAGATCAAGGGCGAGTGCATCAGCTTCTTTCCGGCTGAGGCCAAGATGGTGCTGGGCGGCTTCGCCAATCTGCTCGCCGATGCGCAGCACCGGATTGAGATTGGAGCCGGGGTCCTGAAACACCATGCCGTAGTCGACGCCGGGTTTTGCCGGCCGGTCGAGGGCAGGCCAGGAAATGGTGCCGCGGGTTCTGGTGCCCCGGGGCAGAAGATTGGCGACGGCGCGGGCGAGCGTGCTCTTGCCCGAACCGCTTTCCCCAATGATCGCGAGCTTTTCACCGGGGGCGAGCGAAAGGGAAATATCGGAGAGAGCCGGGGTAAGCTGGCGCGGATAGGTGAGGGAGACCGCCTTGAGGTCGAGCAGGGCACTCATGCGTTGTGCTCCCGGCGCGAAAGCATGGCGGAAAGTCCTTCGCCCAGGAGATAGGTGCCGATGACGGTGGCGATGAGCGCGAGGCCGGGCACGATGGAAAGATAGGGCGCCGAGCGGAGCACCGCGCGCCCCTCGGCGATCATCGAGCCCCAGGTGACAATATTCGGGTCGCCGAGGCCAAGGAAGGAGAGGGCCGCTTCGGTTAGGACCGCGCCGGCGACAATGACGGCGCTGAGCGCGAGGACCGGCGGCAAGGCATTGGGCAAAACTTCGCGCAGGGCGATCTCGAGCGGATGCATGCCGATGATGCGGGCGGAGGCGACATAGTCGCGCTCGCGGATGGACAAGACCTCGGCGCGGGCAAGACGGGCCGGGCCCGTCCAGGCGCCCAGGGCGATGGCAAGAATGACGATGGGCAGGCTTGGCTGAAGCACGCTGACAAAGGCGAGCGCGAGCAGGAACCCCGGCACGATCTGGAAGGCATCGACCACACGCATCAGCGCTTCATCGATAAGGCCACCGGCAAAGCCGGCGAGCGTGCCGACAATCGAGCCGATCAGCACGGCGACCAGAGCCGCAGCAATACCGACGATGAGGGAGGCGCGAGCTCCGTGGACGAGTCCGGCCAGCACATCGCGCCCCAGCCGGTCCGTGCCGAGCGGCAGGGCGGGATCGGTGAACGGGGCAAGCAGCGGTGTGCCGGCAATGCGCAGGGGATCGCCGGGAAAAAGAAGTGGCGCCAGCGCCGCGAGCACGGCGAGGGCCGTAAGGATGAGAAGGCCGGCAAGGCCTTCGGGCGAACGGGAGAAACGGGCGAGGGCGTTCATCGACTGGCCTCCGAAGCGCCGACGCGCGGATCGAGGAAGGCGTAGACGAGATCGACCAGCATATTCACCAAGATAACGAGGAGCGCACTGACGACGATAATGCCCATCAGCAGCGGCGCATCGCGCAGGGCCACGGCCTCCTGGGCAAGCCGACCGAAGCCGGGAATGGCAAAGACGCTTTCGATGACGACGCTGCCGCCAAGGATGGAGGCGGCCTGCAGCCCCAGCATGGTGACAACCGGCAGGAGGGCATTGCGGGCCACATGGCGCAGGACGATGCGGGAGCGGGAAATGCCCTTGGCGCTGGCAGCGCGGACAAAATCCTGTCGCCAGATCTCGGCCATGCCGGCGCGCATGACGCGGAGGAACAGCGCAAGGTAAATCATGGCGAGCGCAGAGACGGGCAGGACGAGGTGCCGGGCAATGTCGAGGACGCGATCAAGACCTTCCTTGCCCGAGGCGATGGTTTCGATGCCCGAAGTGGGGAACCAGCGCAATTGCACGGCAAAGACGACGGAGAGCACGAGGCCCAGCCAGAAGCTGGGGACCGCATAGAGCGCCAGCGAGCCAATGGAGAGGAGGCGATCGCGCAGCGAGCCGATGCGGGCGCCCGAGACAATACCGAGCGCCGTGCCGAGGACGAAGGACAGCGCGGTGGCGCTGCCCATGAGGTAAAAGGTGTTGGGCAGGCGCTCGAGGATCAGCTCGGAGATGGGGCGGTTAAAGCCCACTGACCAGCCGAGATCAAAGCGCAGGAGCGCCGTCACATAGAGCCAGAGGCGGCTGAGCGGGGATTGATCGAGCCCATATTGGGCGCGCAATTGCTCGGTGAGGGCGGCATCGCCCCCGCCGATGGAGACGAGATAGGCATCCACGGCATCGCCGGGCGCGAGTTCAAGCAGAAAGAACGTGCCAATGACCACGATCAGCAGCACGGGAATGCTGCTGATCGCGCGGCGTCCTATCAGCCGTAAGGCACTGTTCACGGTCGGGACTTGGCCTATTGCTGGAGGGCGACGTCGGCCCAGTTGGAAACGGCCCAGCGCGGATTGTTGCCGACATTGATGACGGTGTCGCGGGCGACAGTAATAAAACCCCATTCGGCGACGTTGATCAGCGGCAGGTCTTCGGCGACGCGGACCTGCAGCTCATTGTAGAGCTGGGTGCGTTCCTCGGTGTCCACCGTTTCGGCGGCCTGATCGATCAGTGCGTCGAGCTCGGCATTGGCATAGCCGCCCTGGTTGGAGAAGCTGGTGCCTTCAGGCGCGCCCGAGCGCACGAGGATGGTGGTCGAGATCGCCGGATCATTGCGGAACACCGGAGGGGCGATGGCGAGGTCGAAATCGTGGTCGGTGTAGACGGCCTTCTGGTGGGCCGCAGAGTCATTATTGACCAGCTGGGCGTCGATGCCGATTTCGGCCAGGGCCTGGCGGAGATAATCACCGAACTGGCGGGTTTCGTTGAAATAGGGCGCCGGCAGGAGTTTGAGCGAGAAGCGCACGCCGTTTTCGCCGCGCGGATAGCCGGCCGCGTCGAGCAGCTCATTGGCCTTGGCCACGTCGAAATCATATTGCGGGACTTCCGGATTGAAGAATTCCGGCGCGTTCTGCGGGAAGAGGCCGGCGGCGGCGGTGGCGTAGCCGAGGAAGATGGTGTCGACGACATATTGCTTGTCGATGGCATGGGCGATGGCGCGGCGCACATCGACATTGCTCAGCTCTTCGCGGCGGTGGTTGATTTCCACCACGAGCTGGTAGGTGAGGCCCTCATAACCCTCAGAGATCACCTTGATGCCGGGAACCTGCGCGATGCGCGCAAGGTCGGCCAGCGGCACGGCCGAGAAGGCTGCGAGGTGGATTTCCTCGGCTTCCAGCGCGCTGGCGGCAGCGGCACGGTCCGGCAGGACGCGGTAGATGATTTCATCGAGGTGCGGCTGGCCTTCGCCCCAATAGGCCTCGTTGCGCACGAGGCGATAATATTCGCCGGGCTTGTATTCAGCGAACTTGAACGGGCCGGTGCCGACGAGTTCGGCATTGTGCGGGTTCGCGTTGATGTCGGTGCCTTCATAGAGGTGCTTGGGCAGCACGCTCGTCACCACCGGCAAGGCATTGCGGATCAGCTGGAACGGGGTGGGCTTGGAGAAGCGGAAGATCGCGGTCAGCTCGTTGGGCGTCTCGACGGCCTCAAGATTGGCGAGGACAATGCGGCCAAGGTTCTGCAGCGGCTTCCAGACTTCCAGCGCCGAGAAGGCGACGTCGGCGGAGGTGAAAGGCGTGCCATCGTGCCAGGTGACGCCTTCGCGCAGGCGGAACGTAGCCGACAGCCCGTCGCTCGAACCTTCCCAGGCGACGGCGAGGCGCGGCGCGAGCCCATCTTCAGCGGATGCGTCGGCTTCGGCCAGCGGCTCGATGACCTTGCTGGCAACGAAGAACACGCCATTGGAGGCAACCATGGCCGGGTTGAGATTGCGCGGCTCGGAATCGGCGGCGACCACGAGGCGTCCGCCCTGCGGCAGATCCTGCGCAAAGGCGAAAGACGGCAGTGCGGTCGAGGCGAGCAGCAGGCCAATGCCCTGAAGCAGGGAGCGGCGCGAGATCAGGGTCATGTGGTCCTCCGGGACGTCAACTCAGAATTTGCGCTGAGATTGGAGCAAAATTTTGCGCCAAGCCAGATATGGGAGTTTCGCCCAGAGGCATTCGAGAACAAAGTCTACTCATGTCTACCCCGCCGGTAGAGTTGAATTCCCTTTTCCCTGTTATGGCCTTCAGGCCGGGATGCGGGGGAGGGCTTCGACGAGGGCGCGTGTATAGGGGTGCTGCGGGGTTTCGAGCACCACATCGGGGACGCCGCTTTCGACGATCGCGCCATTGTTTATCACCAGCACGCGGTCGCTCACATGCTGGATGACGCCGAGGTCGTGCGAGACGAAAAGCATGGTGAGCCCGAGATCGCGCTTGAGGCCTGCGAGGAGGTCGAGCACCTGCGCCTGCGTTGAAACGTCGAGCGCGGAGACGGGTTCGTCGCAGACCAGAATGGCGGGCTTGGTTGCAAGAGCTCGGGCGATGGCGACGCGCTGGCGCTGGCCGCCGGAAAGTTCGCGCGGACGGCGGAGCAGGTGGGTTTCATCGAGCCCGACGGAGGTCAGGAGGCGCAAGACTTCGCCCCGGCGGTCGCTTGTCGGCACGTCGATGATTTCCAGCGCTTCGCCGACAATGTCGAGCACGCGGTGGCGCGGATCAAAGGAGCCGAGCGGATCCTGGGCGACAAGCTGAACCTCGGGACGCAGCGGACGGCGCTGGCTTTCCGGCAGATTGGTCCAGGGATGGCCGTTTATCTCGATCGTGCCGGCATCGGGCTTTTCGAGCGCGAGAACAATGCGGGCGAGCGTGGTCTTGCCACTGCCGGACGCGCCGACGAGACCGAGGGTTTCGCCCTTGCGGATCTCGAAGGAGACATCATCGACGACGCGGCGCTTGCCGAAGGATTTGAAAAGGTTTTTGGCGACGAGGACCGGTGCCCCCAATTGGGCCGGGGCCGGGGTTGCGTCGGAATATTCGCCCGAAAGGGACTGCCCGCGCGTGCGGCCGGAGGGAATGGCGGCGAGGAGGGCCTTGGTGTAGTCGGCCTTGGGCGTCTTGAAGACGGCTTCGGGCGGGCCTTCCTCGACCACTTCACCCCGGCGCAGCACGATGATGTGGTCGGCAAGGCGCGAGACCACGGCCAGATCGTGCGAGATGAGGATGAGGCCGCGCCCCTCTGCCTTGAGGTCAGCCAGCAGCTTGAGGATCTGGGCCTGCACGATGACGTCGAGCGCGGTGGTGGGCTCGTCGGCGATGATGATTTTAGGTTCCCCCGCAATGGCCGAAGCGATCAGCGCGCGCTGGCGCAATCCGCCCGAGAGCTGATGGGCATATTGGTCAAAACGCTGGGCCGGATCGTCAATGCCGACCGAGGCGAGGAGGTCGAGCACGCGGGCCTTGATCCCCGAGCGGGGCACGAGGCGGTGTTCGCGCAGCGTTTCGCCCACTTCGGCGCCGATGGTGCGCAGCGGATCGAGCGAGACCAAAGCGTCCTGCAGCACAAAGCCGATCTGGCGGCCGCGAATGGCGCGCCAATCGCGGGGGGCGAGGGTCTGGAGATCGGTGTCGCCCAGCCGCATGGCATCGGCTTCGACCAGCGCATTTGGGCCGGTGAGGCCAACCAGAGCGCGCGCGGTGGCCGATTTGCCCGAGCCGGATTCACCGACGATGGCGACGCATTGCCCGGCCTCGAGCGAAAAGGAAAGGCCGCGCACGGCGTGGACGTCCTCGGCGGCGCTCCGACCGGCAAAGCGGATGGAGAGGTTTTTAATGTCGAGCAGAGCCATCAGACGCGGCCCTCGCTATAGGCCTTGATATAGCGGCCAATGACCGTGGTGGAGACGATGGCGAGCGTGGCAAAGACGCCGGGAAAAACGCCGATCCACCAGGCTGCGCGCAGATAGCCCTGGCCCTCGGACAGCATCAGCCCCCATTCGGGCGTCGGCGGCTTGGGGCCAAGGCCGAGATAGCTGAGGGACGCCGAGTGAAGGATGGCGCTGCCAATGCCGAGCGTCGAAAGCACGACGAGCGGGCCAATGGTGTTGGGCAGGATGTGGCGGACGAGGGTGACAAAGGGGTTCTGTCCGAGAATGCGCGCGGCTTCGACAAAGCCGGAATTGCGGATGACCAGAACCTGGCTGCGCACGATGCGCGCATATCCGGGAATGGCGGCAATGGCGATGGCAAGAAGGATATTGGTGATGCCGGTGCCCAGAAACGCCACGACGGCCATGCTCATCAAGAGGCTCGGGAAGGCGAGGAGAATGTCGACGACGCGCATGAAAGCCATATCCACCCAGCCGCCCATGACGCCGGAGACAAGGCCGATGGCAATGCCCACAGCGACGGCAATCAGCGTCGCGCCAATGCCGACATAGAGCGAATAGCTCGCGCCATGGACGACGCGGGAAAAGATATCGCGGCCCAACTGGTCGGTGCCGAAGATATGGGCCCAGCTTGGGGGCTTGAGCGACTGCAGGAGGTCGAGGCCATAGGGGTCATAGGGCGCGATGGCCTGAGGAACGAGCGCGCAGATGACGAGGAAGACAAGCACCAGCGCTGCGAGGACGACGCCGGGGCGAATGCGGCCTTTACGCAGGCTGCGCATCTGGTCGGGCTCGGGCGCAGCGGCGTGCTGGACGGAAAGATCGGTCATGCGGCAGTACTGCGCAGGCGCGGATCGATCAGCCGGTAGAGCAGATCGACAGCGATATTGGTGATGACGAAGACCGTGGCCACAAAGAGCACGACGCCCACGACCACGGGAATATCCTGATTGGTGACGGCCTGGAGCGTGATGCGGCCAAGGCCCGGGCGGCCAAAGACGCGTTCGGTGATGATGGCGCCGGCCAGAAGCGCGCCGAACATTTCAGCCGAAATGGTAAGGCCCGGGATGAGGGCGTGGCGCAGGGCATGGCGCCAGCGCACCGACCATTCCGAGAGGCCCCGCGTGCGGGCGGTGAGGGCAAAGGGCTGCTCCAGCGCAATATCCATTTCGGCGCGCATCACCTGGCTCAGCGTGCCGAAAATGGCGAGGCCCAGTGTGGTTACCGGCAGCACCAGCGAGCGCCAGCTGTCATCGCCCATGACCGGGAAAATCGGCCATTGGAAGGAAAGGAAGGTGAGGAGCAAGAGCCCGATCCAGAAGGCGGGCGTGGAAATGGCCAGAAGCTCGAAGGCAGATACGATGCTGCGGGCGCGGCTCTGTTTTCCGGCCGTGGTGACCGAAGCAATGGTGGCCAGCGTCAGTGCAAAGATGGTGGCGAGGACGGCCAGGGTGATGGTGGAGCCCAGCTCGCTGGTGATGATCGAGACGACGCTGCGGCGTTGCTGATAGGAGGAGCCGAGATCGCCCTGGAGAATGCGGCCGACAAACTGGCCATATTGCTCCCAGATGGGCCGATCGAGCCCGTATTCTGTGCGGATGCGATCCCGCATCTCCTGGGTGACGGTGCTGTCAGCGCCATAGATGACCTGCACAGGATCGCTGGGCAGCATCTGCAGCACGACAAACGCGAGGGAAGCAGCGGCCCAGAGGACCGCTGCTCCCGCAAGGATGCGGACGAAAAGCTCGCGAGCTGTCGTCAAACCGGACCTACTGTTCCAGCCAGACGTCGTAGAACGAGCCGATCTGGCCCGAGCTCGAGAACACGGTGCCCTTGACCTTGGTGCTGGCTCCCAGGATCACCTGCGGATTGGCAATCGGGATCAGATAGGCCCCGTCGTTGATGATCTTCTGGGCGATGCGGACCTGTTCGTTCTGAACGTCCGGATCGGCAGAGGCCACGGCGGTGTTGAGCGCCTCATCGAGCGCCGGATCGTTGACGAAGCCCCAATTGGTGTTGGCCGGCCAGAGCGAGGTCGACTGGAACGCACCATAGAGCAGGGTCGCGCCATCGCCGGACGACTGGGAGGTGTCAACGAGGTCGTATTCATTGGCCTTCATGCGCGCATCGACCGTGGCGAAATCGAGCACTTCGCGGCTGTATTCAATGCCGATGGCCTGCAGACCCGCCTGAATACCCTGGGCGAAGAGTTCGCGCTGCTGATTGTTCCAATTGGTGGCGGTGACAGCCTTGAGGCTGAGGCGCTCGACATCTTTGACGCGAATGCCGTCAGCGCCGATTTCGGACCAGCCGGCTTCGTCGAGCAGGGCTTTTGCGGCCTCGGCGTCGAAGGACCAGCGGCCCTCCTGTCCGGCATCGTATGCAGCCGGGATACCCGGCGTGATGGCCGAATAGGCCGGGCTGGAGGTGCCGAGGAACACGGCATTGACGAGGGACGCATAGTCGACGCCGATGCGGATGGCTTCGCGCACGCGCTGGTCGGCGAGGGCAGGGTTCGACTGATTGACCCACATCGACCACGGAATGCCCGGCTGTTCGGCGCGGATCAGCTGGAGATTGCTGTTGCCTTCGATGGCGGCAACGGAAATTGCGGGAACGCCGGCGGCAATATCGGCCTGACCGGATTCAACAGCGCCAACGCGCACGGAATCTTCGGTGAGGAAGCGCATTTCGATGCGCTCGAGATAGGCCGGGCCCTCATGCTGGGCGGCGCCCGACGGCCAGTTATAGTCCTCGAAACGCTCGAGGATCAGATCCTGGCCTTGGGTGCGGCCGACGACCTTGAACGGGCCCGAGCCGATGGTGATGTCGGGGCCGCCGGCGCAGCGCTCTTCCTTGGAGAAAGCTTCGATCGAGGAGGGCGCGACAATGCCCTGGACCGGCTCGGAGAGATCGTGCAGCAGCGGGCCATGGGGCTCGGAGAGCGTGATGGTGACCACATTGCCTTCGGCGGTGACGGCGGTGACCGGCACGCCATTGGCGCTGCGATCATCGACCCAGCGCTGGAGATTGATGCGGACGGCCTCGGCATCGAGCGTCGTGCCGTCATGGAAGACGACGCCATCGCGGATGGTGAAGCTGTAGGTGAGGCCATCCTCGGAGACGGACCATTCGCTGGCCAGCCACGGAAAGTATTCGCCTTCCTGGCTCTTGTAGATCAGGCGATCATAGACGTCCTGCAGCGCCGTCTGGGTATTGCGCGAGGAGCCTTCGTTCTGGTCGAGGCAGAGCGGCTCATAGGTGGCAATGCGCAGAACGCCGCCGGACTGCTGGGCAAAGGCCTGTCCGCCAAGGGCAAAAACCGAGGCTGACAGCGCAAGGCCCAGCGTGCGGATAACCGAATGTCTCATGATCTCTCCCTCAAATGACTGGCCAAAACAGGATGGCCCCTCTGGGTGGCCGTAACTCTATTTTTTCTGTCGCGTTTTGGCAGCCTGCCTTCTAGGCAAATTTTTCAATAGAGACAGTATTAGGAGAATATGTGTCTACCCCACAAGTGGGCTTGAGGGGGCTCAACTTTGTAGGCGCTGCTCGCATTTTCTCCCCGGTGCTGGTGCGGCGGTGGATCTCTCGGTCGAAGGACCCGCTGGCCCCAGGCTGCTTCCCCTCTTGTTTGCCGCTGCTTCCCTGCATTGGACCGCGCATCCCCGCTGTTATTGCCATGTCGGAGTTTGTGTGAAAGTCTAAATGTATTACAAGTTATGGCAGGGGGCGTTATGAAGCTGTTCCGCGCGCAGTTGGTGATTGATGGCACTGGGGGTGTCATCGAGCACGGTGCGGTTCTTGTCGAGGGCGAGCGGATCATCGCCGTCGGCCGTTCTGCCGATATCGGCGCACCGGAAGGCGCCGAGATCATCGAGACGACCGGCACGCTCATGCCGGGCATGTTCGACGCCCATGTGCATCTGCGTTCCCCGGGCACGCCCGACGAATCCGGCATGCACAAATGGGAAATGGCGAGCATGTCCTATGCAGAGATTTCCCTGCGTGCCGCCTATTATGCCCAGCAGACGCTGCGCTCGGGCTTTACCTCGGTGCGCGATCTGGCAGCACCGGGTGGCACGATCATCGATCTGCGCAAGGCGATCGACGCCGGCTATATCACTGGTCCGCGCATCAAGGCCTGTGGCATGGGGCTGACGGTCACGGGTGGTCACATGGACGAGGGCGGCTGGGCCGACCATGTCAGCTTCCAGAACATGACGGCGCCCTGCAATGGGCCGGACGGCTTCCGGCAAGGCGTTCGCGAGCAGCTCAAGCGCGGCGCTGACTTCATCAAGCTCAACACCTGGGTGTCCTATCACAACAGCCCGACGCGCTTCTGGCGCCAGGAAATGACCGAGGACGAAATTCGGGCGGCCTGCGATGAGGCCCATGCCCAGGGCGTGCTTGTGGCGGCCCATACCTATGGCCCGGACGGCGTTGCCGCCTCGGTGCGCAATGGCGTCGACACAATCGAGCACGGCCACTGGATCGACGAGCCGACCATCGAGCTCATGGTCAAGCACAACACGATTTTCGTGCCGACGCTGACGATCAATGACGTCCACGCCAGCTACGCGGTCGACAATCCGGACCTGGCCGAGAAGTACAAGCGCTGGCATCGGGAATCGAGCGCGGCCAAGTGGAAGACGCTCGAGCTCGTGCGCAAGGCCGGCATTCGCGTCTGCACCGGCACCGATAGCGGCTTCCAGCTCGAGAACGGCAAATGGGGCGCCTATGAGCTGATCCTGATGGTCAAGGGCGGGTATACCCCGATGGAAGCGATCATCGCGGCCACCTCGACGAGCGCCGACATGATGGAGATCGAGGCCGGACGGATCCAGGCTGGCAAATATGCCGACATTGTCCTGGTCGACGGTAACCCGCTCGAGGACATCACCATCCTTCACGACATCAGCCAGCTTCGCGTCTTCAAGGGCGGCGTCGCGGTGCACTAGGCCGACGAGGCGGAGCGGGGCAGGGGTCCTCTCCGCTGCCAGGTCGACCACACAAGGGACAGGGGACAAGACGATCCGATGAGACAGATATTTCTTGCCGATCAGGTGATCGACAGCACGGGCGCGGCGCCCATCGAAAAGGGTGCCGTACTCGTTGAAAAGGGCCGCATCCTTGCGGTGGGCCGACAGGCCGATTTCGGCACGCCAGAAGGCGCGACGGTCATCGCGGCCAAGCCGGGCGCGACCCTGATGCCGGGGCTGATCGACAGCCACGTGCACATTACCTATAGCGGCTCGGAAAACAGCGCCGTGCTGCGCGCCGAGAAGATGGATGCATCCTATCCCGCCATGGCGCTGCGTGCGGCTTCCCACGCCCAGCTGTCGCTGACCTATGGGTTTACCGCCCTGCGCGACATGCATGCGCCCGGCGGTGTCGCCATCGATCTGCGCGACGCGATTGCGCGCGGCGATGTGGTGGGACCGCGCCTCAGCGCCTGCGGGCGCGGGCTGACGGTGACGGGCGGCCATATGGACCTGCCCGATTTCGCCGAGCACGTTTCGCTCGACGGCTTTGCCCATCCCTGCGTTGGCCCGGACGAATTTCTCAAGGGGGTGCGCACGGAAGCGCGGCGGGGGGCTGACTTCATCAAGGTCAATACAGCTGTGGGCTCGCGCAAGGTCCCCGGGGTCTATTGGCGCCCGGAAATGAACCCGGCCGAAATCCGCGCCGCCTGCGATGAGGCGCATGCCCAGGGGCTTTATGTTGCCTCGCACACTTCGGGCGGCCCGCCGCTGACGGCGACCGTGGCCAATGGCGTGGATTGCGTCGAGCACGCCCATTGGATCGATGACGACTGCATCGAACTGATGGCCGAGCGCGGTACCTTCCTCGTGCCGACGCTTTTGGTCAATGAGCGCAATTTCGAAGTTCCCCTGGCGCCGGGAGAGACCCTCTCGGATTGGGCCCTTGCCTCGCGCGAGGCCAAATGGGTTTCGCTCGAAAAGGCGCGCAAGGCAGGCATAAAGATCGGCTCGGGCACCGATGCCGGTTTCATGGTGCCCCATGGCTCCATGCACTGGCGGGAACTGGCGCTGCTGGTGCAGGGCGGCTTGACCGAGATGGAAGCCATTATCGCGGCCACGCGAATCAACGCCGAACTGATGTCCCTGCCTGTCGGCTTGCTGGCCGAGGGCAAGCTTGCCGACATGCTGATCGTTGATGGCGATCCGCTCGCCGATATCTCCATCCTCGGAGATGCCAACCGGCTGACCGTCTTCAAGGACGGCTATAAGGTCGCCGAAGCCGGCAAACTGATTTCTTCCTTTCCTGGCGAGGTGTTCGCATGAAACTGATCCGAGCTGACAAGCTTATCGATGGGACGGGTGCGCCAGCTCTCGAAGGAGCGGCGATCCTGATCGAGGGCGAGCGCATCAAGGCAGTGGGTCGTGCGGCCGATCTGGGGGAGCCCGAGGGCGCCGAAATCATAGATGCTCCGGCAGGGACAACGATCATACCCGGGCTCATCGATACCCATGTGCACATGGCCTATAGCGGAGCGGTGGATCTCAACGCCTTTCGCTCCGAGACGACCGTGATCCACTATCCGGCAATGGCCCTTCGGGCAGCGCGCTATGCCCGTGAGACGCTCGAATATGGGATCACTGCGGTACGCGACATGCACGCGCCGGGCGGCACCATTATCGATCTGCGCCGGGCCATTGATGCCGGCCAGATCGAAGGGCCGCGCATCAAGGCGTGCGGTCTGGGACTGACGGTAACCGGCGGTCACATGGACCAGCCCGGATTTGGCGATCACGTCATGTTCCGGGACATGAATGCCAATTGCGAAGGGCCGGACGGGTTCCGCCGCGGCGTGCGGGAGCAGATCAAGCGCGGCGCCGATTTCATCAAGCTCAATCCCTGCGTCGGCTCGCGCCGCGACGAGCGTTATTTTCGCTTCGAGATGACGCTGGCTGAAATCACGGCTGCCTGCGAGGAAGCTCATGAGCAGGGCCTGATGGTTGGCGCGCATACCTCGGGCGGTCCGCCGCTGTCCGCCGCAATTCGCGCCGGATGCGACACGGTCGAGCACGCGCACTGGATCGACGACGAAACGCTCGACTACATGGCAAGGCACGGCACTTATCTCGTGCCGACGCTGGCGGTGAATGAGGCCTCGTCGGCCTACATCATCGAGCATGGTGCCTCCGAGCGCACCCTTCGCTGGGCCAGGGAGTCCGAGACCGCAAAATGGGATCGGCTCACCCGCGCCAAAGCGGCTGGGGTCAAGGTTGCCATGGGCTCGGATGCCGGGTTTTTCCTGCCGCACGGTACGGGCAATCTGCGTGAGATCGAGCTTCTGGTAGAGGGCGGCTTTTCCGAAATCGAAGCGATCCACTGCGCGACGGCGGTCGGTGCTGACCTGATGCAGATCGACGCCGGACGGCTCGTCGCGGGCAAGCTGGCCGACCTTGTGCTCGTAGCAGGGGACCCGACAACGGAAATCTCGATCTTGCGCGATCGGACCCGACTGACCGTCTTCAAGGGCGGGCAGCCGATCTCCCGGCGCCTGCAGGACGCCGCCTGAGCCGTCGTCAGCAACAAGCAAAAATCTCTTTTTTAAAGCGGAGGCATAAGAGCATGAGAGTGATGAAACACCTGATCACGGCGAGCGCGATTGCGCTGCTCGCGCCCGTGATCCCGGCACTGGCGCAGCCCAGCGCCAACACGATCGTTGTCGGCCTGTCCAACGATGCGCCGACTTTCGATCCAGCCCAGATCGCGGCCCGCGACAGCTCCAATATCGCGCGCCATATTTTCCGTACGCTCTATGAGCCGCTGCCAAGCGGCGAGATCGTGCCGGATCTGGCGTCGTCCTATTCGGTGTCTGAAGATGGTTTGGAATATACCTACACCATTCCAGAAGGCCTGACCTGTGAGGATGGCGAGGCGCTGACGGCAGAGGACGTGGCCTACTCGTTCACCCGCCCGGCCGATCCCCAGTATGGGTTCACCGGCAACACCCCGGGCTACATCTACTCCTCGATCGGCTTCCAGGGCGCCGAGGCTATCAGCGACACCGAGGTGAAGATCACCATCGGCCGCAAGAACCCGATCGCTTTCACGCTGATGAGCGAAGTGATGATCCACTGCAAGGACAGCTACGAGGCCATGAGCCTTGATGAAGCGGCCGAGCGTCCGATCGGATCGGGCTCCTACAAGCTCGTCCGTTGGGATCGCGCGTCAGAGATCGTGTTGGAAAAATATCGCGACCCCGGCACTTTCGACAAACTGGTCTATCGCATCATTCCCGAAGCCTCGACCCGGGCCGCTGAGTTGATCGCGGGCAATGTCGACATCATCACCAATGTCTCGCCCGACCAGCTTGAGCCCATCAACGCGTCGGGTACTGCCACAGTGCAGGCCGTGCAGGGCACACGCCGCATGTATGTCGGCTTCAACCTGCGCGAAGATTTTGCCGAGGCCAGCGAGGGCGGTGCCGCGATCCAGAACAGCGCCGTTCGCGTTGCCCTGCAGTATGCACTGGACGTGCCGGCGATCTGTACGCAGTTGCTCAATTTCGACTGCGAGCGTGCGACCGGCCTCGTCAATCCGCCTAACGACAACCCGAATATCGAGCCATATGCCTATGATCCGGAAATGGCCGAAAAGCTTCTCGATGAAGCCGGCTATCCCCGCGGCGAAAACGGCGTCCGTTTCACCATCAAGCTGCAGGGTCCGCGCGGTCGCTACCTCAACGATGCCAATGTGCTGCAGGCCATCGGCCAGTATCTGACCGATATCGGTGTCGAGACGGAAGTCGAGCTGATGGAGTTTGCCTCCGTCTATGTGCCGCTGATCTCGGCCCATGATGCCGGCCCGCTGTTCTTCCTCGGTTCGGGCGGCAACCTCTCCGAGCCGCTGATCGACATGACCGATCTGGCGACCGTCGAATCCGGCACGAACTACACCTCCTGGAGCAATCCGGAATGGTTCGACGGCTGGGCCGAAATCGCCGAGACAGCGACCGCTGAGGAGCAGCGCCCGATCATCAACCGCATGCTCGAGGTGTTTTATAACGATCCGCCGTGGCTGATGCTCTACTTCCAGCCGGACTTCTATGGCGTGTCCAACCGGATCAACTGGGAAGCCCGCCGCGACGAGCGCGTCTATCTCTGGGACGCCGCGCTGGCGAACTGATCCGGCCTCAAGACCATAAAGAATGGGACCGCGCCTGAAACGGGGCGGCCCCAGCTTTTTTGGGGTATGAGGCGTCTGGTCTGGCGACACCAAACAAATGGGGCCCGGAGTTCTCAGTGAGAACCCCGGGCCCCTGAATTTGAGGCGCAGTGGATATCAAGCCACCGGCCTTGGCTGCATGGGACCGCTTTGGAAGCGGATTAGAACTTGTAGTTGACGCCGGCGCGGATGACGCTGAAGCGCTGGGTCACTTCGACATTGCCGACGGGCAGGCCGTTGTAGGACTGCTTGCCGAGGTCGACGTAGAGATATTCGGCCTTGAACGAGAGGTTCGGCGTGGCCTGGGCTTCGAGACCGACACCAGCGGTCCAGCCGATGTGGTTGGCCGACTGGGAGGTCACGACGTTCTGGTTGTTGGTGAGGGTGGCAGTGCCGCGACCGAAGGCGGCGCCGAGCGTGGCGTAGGGCATGACCTGGCCGAAGGCGGCACCAGCGCGGATACGGGCCGTACCGAAGACATCGGTAGAGGCCTTGAAGTCGCCGAACACGCCGGCGGGCGCGCCATAGGCGATATTGGCCCACTGCAGATCGGCTTCACCGCCGATCACGAAGCCACCCATGTCGTAATTGTAGCCGAGCTGACCGCCCAGGGTCCAACCGCTCGAATTATTGTCGACCGCGCCCATGATGGCGGGGTTGGTGCTGGTCGTGCCCCAGGTGTAGCCGCCGTTGATACCGGCGTAGAAGCCACCCCAGCCCGAAGCGGGCGTGGCCGAATAAATAGGGGAGGCGGCGGGTGCGCTCGACCAGCCCAGATCCGCCGCATGAGCGGAGGCGGACAGCGCCAGAATTGCAGACAGCGCGATGGCGGAACGTTTCATGGTGACCTCGTCGACGGACCGAAGGTTTAAGATTGCGTGTAAAAAACGACGCAATCTCTTAACGATGCGGTAAGCAACAAGGTTAACGGCGCCGCTTTGTGGAGCGGCGCCGGCTTTTTGGCAGACCCCTGTGGCAAAGCTGCACCGGGTCGGTCGTTTTTCGCCTCAGGCGGCGTCGTTGATCAGCCCTTCGGCGAGGCCATATTCATGCAGCTTGCGATAAAGCGTCGAGCGCCCGATGCCGAGGGCCCGCGCGACGCGCGACATGCGGCCGCCGTGATAGTCGATGGCAAAGGCGATGGCTTCGCGCTCGATGGCGGCAAGGGTCTGCAGTTCGCCGGTTTCGGTGAGGAAGCGGTCGCGGGCGGGCTCGGGCGATGCGGCGATGCGCTCGCGCGGCGGGGCGCTGTCGATATGGATGGGCGAGGCCAGCACCGGGCGGGCCTCGACGCTGCGCAGCACATCGTCGCGGCCGTTCTGCTGGGCGAGGATCTGCGGGAAATCGGGCACTTCGAGGAAGGCGCCATCGGTGAGCACCACGGCGCGATAGACCGCGTTTTCGAGCTGCCGCACATTGCCCGGCCAGTCATAGCTGCTGAGCAGGTCGAGCGCCGGCGGGGTAATCCCGAGAACGCGCTTGCCGGCTTCGGCAGCAAAGCGGGCGATGAAATGATTGACCAGCGCCGAGAGGTCTTCCATGCGCTCGCGCAGCGGGGGCATGTAGATGGGGAAGACGTTGAGCCGGTAGAACAGGTCCTCGCGAAACTCGCCGGACTTGGCGAGGTTGAGGAGGCGCCTGTTGGTGGCCGAGATGACCCGGACATTGACCCGCTCGGGGCGCGTTGCGCCGACCGGCTCGATCTCGCCTTCCTGGAGGGCGCGGAGCAGTTTCACCTGGGTGTCGAGCGGCAGTTCGCCGACTTCGTCGAGGAACAGCGTCCCGCCATGGGCCTCGGCAAATTTGCCGGGTTGGTCGGCATAGGCGCCGGTAAAGGCACCCTTCTTGTGGCCGAAGAGGACGGACTCAACCAGGTTTGGCGGGATGGCGCCGCAGTTGACGGTGACGAAGGGTTTTCCGGCTCGTTCGCCCGTGCCCTGGATGATGCGGGCGACAAGCTCCTTGCCGACGCCGGTCTCGCCCTCGATGAGGACGGGGATCGGGCTCTTGGCCGCCTTGGCGCAGAGCGTCAGGACGCGCGCCATGGAGGGGGCCGAGGCGATCATGTCGGAGCGGGTGAAGGTGCCCGATTTGCGCGCCTGCTCGGCGCGGATGGCGGCCTCGAGCGTTTCGAGCTTCATCGTGTTGCGCAGCGAGATGACCAGCCGCTCGGGGGACACTGGCTTGACGAAATAGTCCGCCGCGCCCTGGCGCATGGCCGAGATGACGGTGTCGAGCGAGGCAGTGGAGGTCTGGATGATGACCGGAGTGGTCAGCCCCTCCTGGCGCATGGCGGCCATCACGCCCATGCCGTCGAGATCGGGCATGACCAGATCGAGGATCATCACCCCGATATTGCGGTCGTCGCGAAGAATGGAGAGGGCCTGTTCGCCCCCCGTGGCGGTGATCGGCTTGAAGCCGGCGCGATTGGCCACTTCCGCCGTGAGGCGCAACTGAACGGGATCGTCATCGACTACGAGAACGCGCGTCATCCAAACTCCAGGTCTCGGGGGCACGAATCGGCTTGTGCCGTTTTGGGAAGAGAGTGGCGCGGTGTTCTTAAGAGGATGTTAAGCCTAATGAATTTTTAACGGCGGCGAGTATTGGGCAAACAAAAAGGGCCCCGGCAAACCGCGACCCCAGATCCTAATCGATTAAAACAAGATCGTTTGGACTAATGCGTCTCAGCGCTCTGCATGCGGCTGAGTTGATCCTTAACTTCCAATTTCTTTCGTTTGAGTGTGTTGACCATCAGGTCGTCATATTGGCGGTTCTGCATTTCTGCCTGAATCTGCCGGTCCAGTTCCTGATGGCGCCGTTCCAGCGCCGCGATGTGGCCTTCAGTCGTCATAAACAACTCCTTTCAGCGTCTTGGACAGGGGGATCGTCACAAATAATTCATGCTTTGTCGATGGCTCACGGACCCCTCCGCGAAATCAGATGCAAAACCTTCCGTGATCAGTTAACCAAGGGTATGTCTGGCGCTCGAAATACCGGATTCAGATGCTCTCGCTTTCCAAGGAACAGGAAGCCCAATACGGGCTTGAATTGGCTACGAAGCGGCAGGAGCATGCCGATCTTGACGCGGCCATCGCCACGCTGACCCACTCGGCTTTTGCCGATCGCATGCTGGTGCAGCGTCTCAAGAAGCGCAAACTCGCCCTCAAGGACCGGATCGTGCAGCTGGAGAATATTCTCCTGCCCGACATCATCGCCTGAACTGGTCGTAGCGCCTTGAGTTGTCGCTGATTCTGGGCTAGATGCGCGCTTTGCGGAGCGGCAGGGGAGAAACCGCCATGCTCAAGCCACAGGTCGCCATCGTCATGGGCAGTCAGTCGGACTGGCCCACAATGAAACTGGCTGCTGAAACCCTCGAAACCCTCGAAGTCGAATATGAGGCGCGCATCGTTTCGGCGCATCGCACGCCCGAGCGCATGGTGGATTTTGCCACCACGGCCCGCGAAGAAGGGTTCAAGATCATCATCGCCGGGGCCGGCGGGGCTGCCCATCTGCCGGGCATGATCGCCGCGCTGACGCCGCTGCCGGTGTTCGGCGTGCCGGTGCGCTCCAAGGCGCTCAATGGGGTGGACAGCCTCCATTCCATCGTGCAGATGCCCGGCGGCATTCCGGTGGGCACGCTGGCCATCGGCGAACCCGGCGCGATCAATGCGGCGCTGCTCGCGGCCGCCGTCCTCGCTCTCAATGACGACGATCTGGCCGACCGGCTCGACGCCTTCCGCGCCCGCCAGACCCAGGCCGTCCCGCAGTTTCCAACCGATCTCGAGTAGTCCCTTGTCCCAGTCCCTCGCTCCGCTTCCTCCCGGTTCCACCATTGGCATTCTGGGCGGGGGGCAGCTTGGGCGCATGCTGGCCCTGGCCGGGGCAAAACTGGGGCTCAAGAGCCACATCTATTGCCCGGATCCCAATAGCCCGGCCTTCGATGTGACCCCGCTCAAGACCGTCGCCGCCTATGACGACGAAGCCGCCCTGCGCGCCTTTGCCGAGAGCGTCGATGTCATCACCTATGAATTCGAAAATGTCCCGGCGGCCACGGCAGAGATCCTGGCCGGCCTGAAGCCCCTGCGGCCCGGCGCCAATGCGCTGGCCATCTCGCAGGATCGGCTGGCCGAAAAGAGCTTTCTCGCCTCCAAGAATGTCCCGGTCGCGCCCTATCGCGCTGTCCATTCGCTCGATGAGCTCAAGGCCGCCATCGGCGAACTCGGCCTGCCCGCCGTGCTGAAAACCACGCGCCTCGGTTATGACGGCAAGGGCCAGCGCGTTCTGCGTGCGCCCGAAGACGCCGAAGCTGCCTTTGCCGAACTGGCGCCGCATCCGCTGGTGCTCGAAGGCTTCGTCGACTTCGAAAAGGAAATTTCCGTGGTGGTGGCGCGTGGCGCCGATGGCACGGTTCGCGCCTTTGATCCGGCGGAAAACGTTCATCGGCACCATATTTTGCACACCAGCACCGTTCCGGCGGTTATCGCGCCGGGCGTGGCCAAGCATGCCGCCATGCTGGCCAAGGTGATTGTCGTGGCGCTCGATTATGTCGGCGTACTCGGGGTGGAATTCTTCGTCATCGGCGGCGAGCGCCCGACGCTGATGGTCAATGAGATTGCCCCGCGCGTGCACAATTCCGGTCACTGGACCGAGGCGGTGTGCCTCACCGACCAGTTCGAGCAGCATATGCGCGCCGTCGCCGGCTGGCCACTCGGCGATCCTACCCGCTATGCCGATGTGGTGATGCAGAACCTTATCGGCGATGAGGTCGACATGATCCCCAATGGCCTCGACGGCCAGACCCAGCCCCATCTCTACGGCAAGGCCGAGGCGCGTCCGGGGCGGAAGATGGGCCATATCAACCGCATCATCCGCCCTGAACTGCTTTAGCGGGCGAGCAGCGTTCTGAGCGCTGCCGCCACCGGTTCCGGATTTTCCATCGGCGGCAGATGTCCGCTGTCGGGGAAATGGGTGAGATTGGCTCCGGGGATGGCCTCGGCCATTTCCGCCGCCAGCTCGGGCGGGGTGAGTTTGTCGAGCGCGCCGACCCCGACCAGCGCCGGTATTGTGATGCCTCCGAGATCGGGGCGGGAGTCCGCGCGGTTCATGATGGCGGTCTGCTGGCGGATATAAACATCCCTGCCGAGCCGCTCGGCCATGGCCTGAACCTCTTCGGCGAGTGGGGTGCCCAGGTTCTGCGGGGTGAGGAGGCTTGGCAGCAGCCCGCGCGAGACGCCGATGAATTTGCCCGTCTGGACATTGGCGATACCGGCGCTTCTGGCCGCCTTGCGCTCCGGCGTGTCCGGCCGCGCCGACGTATCGAACAGCGCCAGATGGGTGACACGCTCGGGCGCCTGGCGCAGGATTTCAAACGCCACATATCCGCCCATCGAGAGACCGGCGAGGGCAAAGCGCGGTGGCGCGGCAGCCAGAGTGCGCGCGGCCATGTCGGCGATATCATCATCAAGGGTCAGGTCAGCCACCATCGGGGAGATGGCGTCACGCAGGGGCAAGACCACGTCCCGCCACAGGCGAGCATCGCAGAGGAGGCCGGGAAGCAACACGAGGGGCGTGATCATGGGGTCATTCTCCCTGTTCTGGACGGGCAACAGACTAGGTCACATACCCATTAACGGGATTCCCAAAGTGCTGCTGTTGTGATTCCTTCCCTTTGGTGGACAGGAGGTGATGATGGCGCGTTTTGATCTTACGGATTTTGAGTGGTCTGTGATCCAGCCGCTGCTTCCGACGAAGGTGCGCGGCGTTCCGCGCGCCGATGACCGGCGTGTTCTGAACGGCATCTTCTGGCGGCTTCGCACGGGCGCGCCCTGGGCCGACATCCCGACGCGGTATGGCCCGCACACGACCTGCGTGAACCGCTTCAACCGGTGGCGCAGGGCCGGCCACTGGGCGCGCATTCTTGACGCTGTATCAGCCGCTTACAATGGCGACGTGCAGATGATCGACTCGTCCTCGATCCGGGTTCACCAGCACGCCGCCAACGGTCAAAAAAAGACGAGCGATCCCGTTGCATGGGTCGTTCGCGCGGCGGCCTGACCACCAAGATCCATGCGCTGGTCGATGCCCAGGGGCGGCCGATCCAGCTCAAACTGACCGAAGGCCAGGCCCATGATGGGCGATCAGCAGCGGACATGTTTGCCACCCTGTCCGCTGGAAATATCCTGCTCGCAGACCGAGCCTACGACAGTGATGCCCTGCGCAGCACCATGGCCGAGCGCGGTGCATGGGCCAATATCCGCGCCATGCCCAACCGCGTGCAAACCTTCCCATTCAGCCACTGGGTCTATCGCCAGCGCAACGCTGTCGAACGTTACTTCAACAAACTCAAACACTTCAGGGCAATCGCAACCCGATACGACAAGCGAGACGACAATTTCCTGGCATCAGTCCAACTCGCTTCAATCCGTATCTGGTTGCGAAGTTATGAGTCGGTCACCTAGACTGGTGAGGCGTCCTGGAAACCCGCTTGACGCCCATTTCGGTGAGTCTTTTAGTGGACAAATGTCGCCGACTTCGCTATAGACCCCGCCACGATGACCGGCGGTGCTGGTCGGCGCAGACGTCTCTGCGACTTCTGTGCTTCCATTCAATTGATTTGCATGTGCTTTGAAGGGGCAGTTACCTTTGCAAGTAGTCGTTCGCGATAACAATGTTGATCAGGCGCTGCGCGCCCTCAAGAAGAAGCTGCAGCGTGAAGGCGTCTTCCGCGAGATGAAGCTTCGGAACTACTACGAGAAGCCCTCCGAGAAGAAAGCCCGCCAGAAAGCAGAGGCCGTTCGTCGCGCCCGCAAGCTGGCTCGCAAGCGCGCACAGCGGGAAGGCCTGATCGCTGCGCCGCCGGCGCGCCACTAGGCTTCGACTGCTTGAAGAGTTTTAACGCCGTCCCTTTAGGCGGCGTTTTTGTTTGTGTCGGCCCGCTTATGCAGGTGTTCGTCTGGACCGGTGGCGATCGAACCAGGTCAGGCCGATGGCGATGATGGCCGAGAGCGGCATCATGACCATCAATGCCGTGCGGGCATCGGGGAACAATGTTCCTGCGGCCAGCGATCCGACGAACCCGCCGCCCACCTGGAAAAATCCGGTCAGCGCGCCGGCTGCGCCCGCCATGCTGCCGAAGCCGGCCATGGCCGTGGCCGTAGCGCTCGGGCCGATAAAGGCGAGGCCCACCATCCAGATGCCGACCGGCACCATCAGCGCCATCACCGACAGCGGGAACAGCAGCGGCAGGACAATAAAGCCGAGCCCGCCAAGGGCCAGGAGCACCAGGGCGAGCGTGATGATCCTCTGCCCGCTCATGCGTGCGGCAAGCCTGCCGGCGATAAGATTGCCGGAGATGAAAGAGGCCGTCTGTACCAGCATGGCCATGGCGAACTGGAAGGGGGTGAGCCCCATGTCGTCGATGAGGATGAAGGGCAGGAGCGCCGTAAAGCTGTGAAAGCCGCTGAAGGCCAGCGAGAGCAGCAGGGCCGGAAAGACGAAGTCCGGCGCGGTCATCAGGGCGCGATAATTGGAAAAGATCACCCGGGCGTTGAACGGGATGCGCTGCTCGACCGGCAGGGTTTCGCGCGCGCTGGTGCCCAGCATGGCGAGGATGGCAAGGCCGAACCCGGCCATGACCACGAAGAGATAATGCCATGAGCCGAACAGCAGCATGACGCTGCCCAGCGTCGGCGCGACGGCGGGGGTGACGGTCAGGATGAGGTTGACCATGGTGAGGATGCGGATCGCCTCGGCGCCCACGAACTGGTCGCGCACCATGGCGCGGGACAGGGCCACGCCGGCGGAGACGCCAAAGCCCTGGATGAAGCGGCCGAGAAACAGCACTTCGAGGCTCGGCGCGAAGGCGGCGACAAGACTGCCGAGCACATAAATGGCGAAAAAAGCGATGCCGACGCTGCGGCGACCGTACCGGTCGGAGAGCGGACCGCAGATCAGCTGGCCCAGGGCGAAGGCGGCGAAATAGACCGTCAGCGTCAGCTTGCCGGCTGCATCGGTGGTGTTGAGATCGTCAACGATGGTCGGCAGGGCGGGGGCATAAAGGGTGAGACTGAGCGGGCCAGTCGCCACCATGAGACCGCCGATAATGGCGGTTCGGCGGGCTGACATGCCCGCCGGAATAGCCTTGGTCACGGAATAAGGGCTTTCTCGAAAAAGGGCTTGGCCTGGCCCCAGATCCCGGCGGCCCAAAGGTCGGAGTGATCGGCGTCGGGGACGATCCAGAGTTCGGAAGGATTGGGGGCAAGGGCATAGAGACGCTCGCCATTGGAGACGCCAATCGTGGCGTCCGCCGTGCCATGGGCGATCAAGAGCGGCTCGCTCACATCGCGGATCCACTCATTGGAGGGGAATTTGTCCATCATGACGAGGCCGACGGGCAGGATCGGATAGCGATCGGCCGCGACCGTGACAGCCGAGAGATAGGGGGTTTCGAGCAGCAGGGCCTCGGCATCGCGATTGGCGGCAACATAGGTGGCGGGGCCGGTGCCGATCGAGCGGCCCCAGATCATGATCGGGGCGCCCTTGGCGGCGACCCAGTCGAATACGGCGAGGGAATCCTCGAGCATGTTGTCCTGCGAGATTTCCCCCGGCGAGGTGGGAAAGCCGCGATAGTCAAAGGCGGCAAAGCCGAAGCCGTCGGCGACGAACTGCTCGTAGCGCTGGTGTTCCTCGGTGAAGCTGCCGGTATTGCCCTTGTAGAAAATGATCACCGGCCGGCCGGGAGGCGGGGCCTTGTACCATGCGGTGACGCTGGCATTGCCGGATGGAATTTTGACCTCTTCGGCATCCGTGAGCGTAGTTGCGCTAAGCGGGATGATCTCGCCCGCGGGACTGTACTGGAGAGCCCGCTGGTTGAAATACATGTAGGCGATGGCCCCCGCGTAAGCGAGAGCCACAAGAATGACGAGGGCATAGAGCCCGCGGCGCAGCAGTGTCATGACCCACCCCCGGAGCGATTTGCTGCACTATATCGCAAAGAGGGGGAAATCAGAGTTCAGAAAGCGTTTTTTGCAGCGCCTGATCGAACACTTCATCGGGCTGGGCGCCGGATAGCGCATATTTCTCGCCAAAGACGAAGAAAGGCACGCCGCGAATGCCCTGCTGGGCGGCGTCCTTGGCGATCTGCTCGGTGGCCTTGAGCAGGTCCGGATCGTTCATGGCGTCGAGCGCATCGCCGCGATCCCAGCCGAACTGGGCGGCGATATCGGCCAGGACATTGTCGTCATTGATCTGGCGGTGCTCGAGGAAATAGGCCTCGGCAATGGCATTGGCCAGCTCGTGCTGATTGCCATTGGGCTTTGACAGCCGCGTGATCGTGTGGGCCTTCGCCGTGTTGAACATGCGCGGCTGCTGCGACAGATCGAGATCAATGCCGGCCTTTTTCGCTTCGCTCTCCACCCGCTCCCACATTTCCTTGGGGTCCCGGCCATATTTGGTGCGCAGCATCTCCCCGACGTCGACACCCTCGGGCGGAACGGTCGGGTCGAGATAAAAGGGGTGGTTTTCGATGACGACTTCAACGTCGTCGCCGAGCCGGGCTACAGCCTGGTCGAGACGTTCGGAGCCCACGAGGCACCAGGGGCACACCACATCGGTGAAGACATCGATCTTGAGCAGTTTGGTCATGGGAACTCCTTGTGCCTGCCCCTTCCAATTGGGGCCGATCCGCGCCGACGGCAAGAGGGCACCTGGGAGTAACTATAGGCGCCGTTACAGGGCCGGGGGTGGCGTCTGCTGGTTGACCTGCATCAGGGCGAAGGGCGGTGTCCATGCTGCGGCGATGGTGAGGCCGAGGGCTGCGCCGACGCCAAGCCACAAAAGTGTAGGGACCATGAGGAGGCCGCCGAGCACCGAGTTGCGGTAGATACGATTTGTCGTCGCGCCACAGAGCAGCAACAGGGCGACGACGTAGAGCGCGAGCTGCAGGCTGTCGAGCCATGGGGCAAGAAACGGGAAGACGATCATGCCGATGGTGAGGGCCGCGACCCAGCCGATCACGCCGCGCCCGCCGTTCTGCACGGCAAGACCAGCGGCCGCGCCGATCAGGAACATCAGCGAGAGGTGAATGCCGGCGCCGAGCCAACCGGGAATGCCATAGGGGGAAAAGAACAGCGGCAGGATGCCCACGCTTTCGCCGGCCAGATTGGCGAGCCCGAAGAGGCCGAGCGGCAGTCCACCGGCAATGGCAACGCCGAAAAGCGCGCGTGCGCCGGAAAAAGCACTATGGCCTGTGGGGCTCGTGACGGTGGTGACTGCGGTGGTGGCCATGGCTTGGCTTCCCTTGCGATTGCAGGGGATCAATGGCGCGGCCCGCACTTGGGTTCCGTATACGTAAACTTGTTCGCGGTTGCGGCGGCGACGCCAGCGCTGTTACGGCAGAGGCTGAGACGGCTTGTGCAAGCGCGCCCGGCCCCCTATGCCGGGGAGCTATCATATTTAGGATGGGCGCCATGGCCAATTCCGACACCAGCGAGCGGATCGATTCGCTCGAAACGCGCATCGCCTATCAGGATCAGGCGATCGAGGACCTCAACACGGCCCTCACCGAGCAATGGAAAACCATTGATCTGCTGACGCGCAAGCTCGTCATGCTCGAAGAGCAGGTTCGCACCGGCTCCTATATCGCCGATCCGGCGACGGAAAAGCCGCCGCCGCACTATTGAGGCGAGGCGGCCTGGGTCCGCTCGAGGCCCACGGCCTCGCGGAAGGCGTCGATATGGGCGGCGGGCGGATCGCCCTCTGCGGCCGTATCGGTCCAGTAGAGGTTGTGGGTGAAGATGCGCCAGCCCAGCCGCCCCCAGACGATGGGCACATCCACATCGCGCACGCCCGGGCCAAAGCGCTCGGCTCCGGCGACCGGGCCCGAAATGGCGTCGCCGAGGAAGAACATCCAGGAATCAAAGCGATCAAAGAGATTGGTCCAGCGCACGGTGGAAAATAACGCCGCGTGATGGGCGACCTTGCCCTTTTCGCCATCGGGATAGAGCGCGCCATGTGTCTCGTCATAGGGTTGGCTCGGGGCCGTGGGGAGGACGCGCTCGGCCTTCATGCGGGTAAAATCGGCCCGCCCATCCGTTATGAGGAATTCGGCGCTGGAGAACGGCGTGCCAAGAGTTATGAGGTCGGAAACCTTCCAGCCTGATCCGACCCCGCCGACCGTGCCTTTTTGTCGGCTCAGCGCCTCGAAGGCTGCCCATTGCAGGGCCTGATACTGCGCCACCAGCTCCGGGGACCATTGGTCCGCCGGCGCTTTGGCGACAAACGCGTCAACGCGGCCACCGCGGCCTCTGCCTCGGCGCAGGGCGGATTGTCCTTGGTCGGCCCGACCTCGCGCCAGAGAATGTGCAGGAGGTCATAGGCCAGAACCGAGCCCAGCGAATGGGCTATGACGATGACCCGATCATATTCGGGGTCTTCATGCAGCGCCTTGAGAAGCGCGAGGCCCCGGTTCCTGACCCCCTGACGGCTCTGGACGGTTTCGGTCTGGGCCGAGAGATAGCTTGCCGCATCGCCGAAATAGGGCAGCAGCAGATTGTCGGCGAGATAGGCCAGCCACCCCAACACCATCAGATTGACCACATGGCCGTTCCAGCCAAAGCTGTCGAGCACGCCCACGGCAATGATGAAGACGAGGAGCTGGGTGGGGATGCGCTTGAGGACAGCGAGCCAGCGGGCAAATTTCGGCGCGAGGATCAGGCCCAGCGCCGTCAGCGAGATGATGTGCCCGCGCGCGGCGTCGGGCGAGGTGAAGTGGTCGTACCAATCCATGGACAGCAGTTTGGGCAGCGCGAGGAGCGCGCCCAGCGCCGAGATGATGCTGACCACGGTGATGATCCAGAACACCGCCCAAGGCCAGCGCATGTGGCGCGGCACATAGCCGGGATCGACCCAGAGAAGGCGCTTGATCCAGCGCCAGAGATTGCGCAGCGGCGTGGCGTTGAGGAGATCGGCGTAATAGAGCTCGAAGAAATCGGTCCGCCGACCATTGTGCTCGGGCGTGGTGATGCGCTGGAGTTCGTAGAGCCCGCTCTTGTCGTCCGGAACGATCCAGATCGGGCGCGGGCGCGGATGGGTTTCCCCGGGCGTATCGAGTTCAGGGTTTTCCTGCCAGAGCACTTCGACGAAGTCGCGGATCGTGCCCATGGGGCGCTGCTCGCCCTGGCCGTGGACGATGACCACGGCCTGACGCTTGATCTCTTTGGACCTGTTGGCCCCCTCTTGCGGTGCGCGCGCCATGATGCCTCCCTGACGGAAGATTAGGACAGCGGCAGAGGGCTGGAAACCGGAAAAGAAAAAGCCCCGCTGGAGCGGGGCTCTGGTGATCAGACACTGCGGTCGGTCAGTGCCCTAGCGACTTGACAATGTCCTCCGTGACCTTCTTGGCGTCGCCGAACAGCATCATGGTGTTGTCGCGGAAGAACAATTCGTTCTGCACCCCTGCGTAACCTGCCGCCATGCCGCGCTTGATGAACAGCACCGTGCCCGCATCCTCGACGTTGAGAACCGGCATGCCGTAGATCGGCGAGGTCTTGTCAGTCTTGGCGGCGGGGTTGGTGACGTCATTGGCGCCGATGACGAAGGCGACGTCGGCCTGGGCAAATTCGGAATTGATGTCTTCGAGCTCAAAAACCTCGTCATAGGGCACATTGGCTTCGGCCAAGAGCACGTTCATATGCCCCGGCATGCGGCCGGCCACCGGATGGATGGCGTATTTCACTTCGACGCCGGCGGCTTTCAACTGATCGGCCATTTCCCGGAGGGCGTGCTGGGCCTGGGCAACGGCCATGCCATAGCCGGGCACGATGATGACTTTTCCGGCGTTTTTCATCAGGAACGCCGCGTCTTCAGCCGCGCCCTGTTTTACGGGGCGATCCTCTTCCGCACCTGAGCCGGCAGCAGCGGCGTCGCCACCAAAACCGCCAAGGATGACGGAAATGAAGCTGCGGTTCATCGCCTTGCACATGATGTAGGAGAGGATGGCGCCCGAGGAGCCGACGAGGGCGCCGGTGATGATCAGCGCGGTATTGCCCAGGGTGAAGCCGATTCCGGCGGCCGCCCAGCCCGAATAGGAATTGAGCATGGAGACGACGACCGGCATGTCGGCGCCGCCAATGGGGATGATCATCAGTCCGCCCAGCACGAGGGCGAGAATGGTGATCAGCCAGAAGAGCCAGGGATTGCCGGTGACGGCAAAGGCCCAGACCAGCGCCACCAGCACAATGCCGATGACGATATGAATGAGATGGCGGGCCGGCAGGATGATCGGCTTGCCGGACATGTTGCCGTTGAGCTTGGCAAAGGCGATGACCGAGCCGGTAAAGGTGAAGGCGCCAATGGCGGTGCCGATCGACATTTCGATGAGCGCCTGGGCATGGATATGCCCCGAAGGATCGACAATGCCGAAGGCGACGGGCGCATAGAGCGCTGCGGCGGCGACGAAGATGGCGGCAAGTCCGACCAGAGAGTGGAAGGCCGCGACCAGCTGGGGCATATCGGTCATCTTCACCGAGCGGGCGATATAGGCCCCGATCCCACCGCCGATGCCGATGCCACCGATGATCAGCAACCAGCTGGCCCAGTCATTGGGCGCAGCCACGAGCAGTGTGGTGACAATGGCGATGGCCATGCCGACCATGCCGTAGAGATTGCCCTGCCGGGCCGAGGAGGGGCTGGAAAGGCTCCGTAGCGCGAGGATGAAGAGGATACCGGCGGCGAGATAGAGAAGGGCGGCGATATTGGCGTCGATCACGGCTCAACCCTTCTTCTTGTACATGGCCAGCATGCGCTGGGTGACCAGAAATCCGCCAAAGATGTTCACGCTGGCAAAGACGAGAGCAATGAAGCCGAAGAGCTTTGAAACCCAGCTGGCGTCAGTTGCCAGTTGCACGCCGACGGCGAGCAGGGCGCCGACGACAATCACCGAGGAAATGGCATTGGTGACGCTCATCAGCGGGGTGTGAAGGGCCGGGGTGACGCTCCAGACCACGAAATAGCCGACGAAAATGGCGAGGACGAAAATCGCCAGCCGGAACGTGAAGGGGTCAATCGCTCCCCCCAGCGCGCCATGGGCAATCGCCGCGGCCAGATCGGCGGTGGGTTCAACGGTCGTGCTGTCCATCATGCGTCTCCCTTTGGCGCGTCAGCGACTTTTCTCGGGGGCGGTTCGAGCGGAACGTTTTTCGGCGGCAGCGTCGCCGTGCTGGTGAAATTGGGGTGAACGATGGCGCCGTCGCGGGTGAGCACCGTGGCCTTGACCAGCTCGTCATCCCAGGTGATGGCGAGGCTCTTGCTCGCCGTGTCCACGAGCGTCTCGATGAAGGCGAGGAGGTTTCGCGCGTAAAGCTGGCTGGCGGTGGTGGGTATGCGGCTGGCCATATTGGTGTAGCCGACGATTTTTACCCCATTGTGCTCGACGATCTCGTCGGCCCGGGTCAGCTCCACATTGCCGCCGCGCTCGGCCGCGAGGTCGACGACGATGGCGCCCGGGGTCATGGCCTCGATCATGGCCGCAGTGACCAGCTTTGGCGCCGGTCGCCCGGGAATGAGCGCCGTGGTGATGACAATGTCCTGCTTGGCGATGTGGCCGGCGACGAGCTCGGCCTGGGCCGCCTGCTCGGTCAAGGTCAACTCGCGCGCATAGCCGCCCGTGCCCGAGGCATCCTTGAGAGCGTCGGTCATGACGAACTTGGCGCCCAGCGATTCCACCTGCTCGCCGGCAGCGGCGCGCACGTCGGTTGCCGACACCACGGCACCCAGGCGCCGCGCGGTGGCGATGGCCTGGAGCCCGGCAACCCCGGCACCCATGACGAAAACTTTTGCCGGGCGGACGGTGCCGGCGGCGGTCATCATCATCGGCATGGCGCGTTCAAACAGCGCCGCCGCCTCGATGACGGCCTGATAGCCGGAAAGATTGGCCTGGGAGGAGAGAATGTCCATCACCTGCGCGCGGGTGATGCGCGGCATGAATTCCATGGAAATGGCCGTCAGCCCCGATGCGGCGAACGCGGCAATCTCGGCTTCATGGCCGAAGGCGTCGAGCGCACCGATGAGGAGGGCGCCGGATCTGGCCCCGGCAAGGCTGGCCGCGCTGGGGCGGCGGACGCAGAGAATGATGTCTGCGTTGTCGATGGCTTCGACGCGGGAGCCAATGCTGGCGCCGGCTGCGGCGAAGTTCTGATCGCTGATGCGGGAGCCCAGTCCCGCACCGGCTTCTATTGCAATCTCTGCACCCAGCCCGATGAGCTTGGCGACAGTTTCCGGAGTGGCAGCGACGCGGCTTTCGCCGGTCGATGCCTCGCGGAGCACGGCAATCTTCATAAAAACTCTCCTACCCGCCTGCCGCGGGCAGGCTCGTTTTCATGGGCCTGCGTCGTCTGATTATTTTAGGGCTGGATCACGAAGTAGAGGAGAACCATCGAGATCGCGGTGCCGTAGATTGTCCACTTCACCCCGGTAATGAAGCCATTATAGGTGCGTTCGTGCTCCCGGTAGTCATTTGCGGATTCACGCACGGTGGGCGGATGCTGATGGTTGGCCATATGGTCCTCTACAATCGTCGTCTACTTGTTCGGGCGCCCAAGCCCTCAGGGCGAGGTCGCCTCAAGCTCATCGATCAGCCCCTCGATCATCGACAGGCCAAGCGACCAGAAGTTGGGGTCTTTGGCGTCCAGTCCAAACGGCGCGAGCAGTTCGGAATGGTGCTTGCTGCCCCCTGCCTTGAGAAGCTCGAAATAGCGCTCTGCAAAGCCTTCGTTGGACTTCTCATACTGCGCATAGAGCGAGTTCACAAGGCAGTCACCGAAGGCATAGGCATAGACATAGAAGGGCGAATGGATGAAGTGCGGGATATAGGTCCAGAAGCTCTCGTAGCCGTCATTGGAAATGACGCCGTCGCCGAGCGATTCTGCCTGCACTTCCAGCCAGATGGCGTTGATTTCCTCGGTCCGCAGCTCACCCTGCCGGCGGGCCGTATGGACGCGGCGCTCGAAGGTATAGAAGGCGATTTGCCGCACGACCGTGTTGAGCATGTCCTCGACCTTGGAGGAGAGGAGCGCAAAGCGCTGCGTGGGGTCGGTGGTCTTTTCGAGCAGCGAGCGGAAGGTCAGCATCTCGCCGAACACGGAGGCGGTTTCGGCCAGGGTCAGCGGGGTATTGGCGAGGATTGGCCCCTGCGCGGCAGCGAGACTCTGGTGCACGCCATGGCCGAGCTCATGGGCGAGCGTCATGATATCGCGGGTGCGCCCGAGATAGTTGAGCATGAGATACGGATGAGCGCTGGGCACGGTGGGATGGGCAAAGGCGCCCGAGCGCTTGCCATTGCCGGCCGGGGCGTCGATCCAGCCGGAATTGAAGAAGGGTTTTGCGACCTCGGCCAGCTCGGGCGAGAACTTGCCATAGGCCTCAAGCACGGTGGAGACGGCGCTGTCCCAGTCCCAGATGCGATCATCGCTGGTGGGGAGCGGCGCATTGCGGTCCCAGGCATTGAGCTTGTCCTTGCCGAACCACTTGGCCTTCATCTTGTAGTAGCGGTGCGAGAGGCGCGGATAGGCCTCCTGCACGGCGGTCTGCAGCGCATCGACCACTTCGCGCTCGATGGAATTGGCCATGTGGCGGCTGTCGGCAATGTCCTCGTAACCGCGCCAGCGGTCGGAGATTTCCTTGTCCTTGGCCAAGACATTGGTGATGTGGGTAAAAAGCCGGCTATTGGCCTTCAGCACCTTGGCGAGGGCGTGATAGGCGCTCTCGCGCTTCTTTTCGTCCTTGTCGGAGAGCAGGTGCAGCGTCGCTTCAATGCTCAGCGTTTCGCCATCGACCTCGAACTCGAGGGAGGCGAGAGTCTCGTCATAGAGCCGGCTCCAGGCCGAGAACGAGGTGACCGACTTGTCCTGGAATAGCTCTTCGAGCTTGTCATCGAGCTGGTAGGGCTTTGCCTTGCGCAGTTCGGCAAACCAGACGCGATAACGCGCGAGCTCCGGATCGGCAGAAAGGGCGGCTTCGAGATCGGCATCATCGATGCGGTTGAGCTCGAGCGTATAAAAGAGGGTCTGGGTCGAGAGCGCCGTCAGCGCCTCATTGATGTCGCCCATGAATTTTGCGCGGTCCGGATCGGTGGTGTTCTGCGCATATTGCAGGAACGCGAACGACCCGATGCGGCCGCCCAGATCCTCGAGCTTTTCGCTGTCCTTGATCGACTGGACCAGCTTGCCGGCCTTGGTCAGCTCGACCAGCTTGCCCTTGTAGTCAGCCTCAAATTTGCTCGCGAGCGCCTTGGCTTCGGTCAGGGCCGTCTTGAATTCGGGGCTGTCCTTGCCGGGATAGAGATCGGAGAGATCCCACACTGGAAGGTTGCCGAACTCATTATGGCCCTTTTGCGTGGTGGCGCTCATCAAATTCTCCCGGAAAATCAATTGCGGCGGACCTTAGCGGCCAGAATTGGCGCTGTGAAGGCCTTGCCCTACCAGCCCATCACGCCAACGAGGCCATCCCAGATCAGCTTGAAGGCCAGAAGGAAGATCAGCCAATAGGCGATGGTGTAGAAGAGTTTGGCCGAGATGCGGCGCACCAGATAAATGCCGATAAAGACGCCCAGCATGCCCACCGGTGCCAAAGCCGCCGAGAGTGTCAGATTGCTGACATTGAGCTGGCCGAGGAAGAAATAGGGGATCAGCTTGGAGGTGTTGACCACGGCAAAGAACATGGCCGAGGTGCCGGCATAAATGGCCGGGCTCAGCCTCTGGGGTAGCACATAGATCTGGAACGGCGGGCCGCCCGTGTGCGAGATGAAGCTGGTAAAGCCTGCCGTGGCGCCCCAGAAACTCCCCCAGCCTTTCGATGGCGGCAGGCCTTCGAGTTTCTTGCGGATCGGGAAGACGGCGTCGATTACAAAGAGCAGGGTGACGACGCCCACCAGGAGCAGCACCATGGCGTCGCTGACAAAGGCCCAGAGGGCCCAGCCGATCAGCGTGCCAATGGCAGCTCCGGGCAGCATTAGCTTGAGGATCGAGCGATCGAACTCCTTGCGATACATCCAGACCGCCACCGCATCCATGCAGAGGAGCACCGGCAGCATCATGCCCGCCGCATCGCGCGCCGGCATGATGAGGGCGAGCATTGGCACGCCGACAACGCCCAGGCCGCCGAGCAGCCCAGCCTTGGACAGGCCGACAATCAGCACCGCGAGCACGGCAACCGTGACGAAAACAGGATCAAACATTTTGGAAAGCGAATCCGGGAGGCAGGTTTGGTCTATCTGCGCTCTTGTATGGATGTTTTGTCAACCGGAGGACACTTGTAGCCCCCCACCCTTGATCCCACCCCACAGGGAGGGAGACGATGGAGCCGAGGGTTTTATGACTTTTTGAGGGGTACTGTCTGAGACCTCGGCCATCCACCGGCGGGCTTCCCTCCCCTTGATGGGGAGGGAATGAGGGTGGGGTGGAGCCACAGGCGCGGAGTCCGGTTATATCGCGACTGGGTCTTGGTCCAAGCGCCCCGGCTCTGCTGAGAGATTACCCCCACCCTTGCTCCCTCCCCACAAGGGGGAGGGAGACGAAGGAGCCGACGGTTTCGTCGTTGATGTGCAAGGGGCACAAACAAAAATCCCCGCCGGAGCGGGGATTTTCAAACTCGGATGCGATCCGCTTACTCGTCGGCGTCGCTCTTGAGCGACTTGAGCTTGGAGAACACGGAGTCCGCGTCGAACTCTTCGTTGTTCGGCGCCGGGCGGTGATGGTGCTCGCCGCCTTGGTCGTCAAAGCTGAGGTCGTGGCTGGTGCGGGCTGCGGCCCGGGCCAGCGCTTCCTCGGCGGTGAGGAGCGTCGTGCCTTCGGCCACATCGGTCTGCTGCACGGCCGCATCCTTGGACGCGCGCTTGACCTCGAGGTCGAGCTCGATCTGGCTGCACAGGCCCAGGGTGACCGGGTCCATGGCGGTCAGATTGGCCGCGTTCCAGTGGTTGTTGTCGCGCACCGAGTCGATGGTCGACTTGGTGGTGCCGACGAGGCGCATGATCTGCGCGTCCTTGAGCTCGGGATGATTGCGCACCAGCCATTTGATGGCATTGGGGCGCTCATTGCGGCGCGAGATCGGGGTGTAGCGCGGGCCTTTGCGCTTGACGGCGGCAACGCGAACCTTGGGATCGGAAAGCTTGAGACGGTAATTGGGATCCTTCTCGGCCTTCTCGATTTCCTCGCGCGACAGCTGACCGTTCTGCACGGGGTTGACGCCCATGATGCCGCTGGCGACATCACCATCGGCAATACCCTGGACTTCCAGCGGATGCAGTGTGCAGAAGGCGGCAATCTGTTCGAACGACAAGGCAGTGTTGTCCACGAGCCAGACGGCAGTCGCCTTGGGCATCAAAAGGGGCTGGGACATGTCAATTCTCTCCTGGTGGCGCGGCCGGTTTTCCACCGGGCCGCTCCGCCTCTTGGCCAAATGCTGAGGGGAAACTGTCCCTAATATAGAGTTTTGCGCTCAATCCTGCAACGCTTATCAACTCTGCCAAGGATTTATTAAGACAGATCCGCCGCACTCTCGCGTCCGTATGCGCTGAGCAGCACGAGCTTGCCGATATGGCCGCGCCCCTCCATCGCCGCATGGGCTTCAGCCGCGTTTTCGAGATCAAAAAGCCGGATGTCGGGCTTGCGCCAGCCGAGGGCGGCGAGGGCAGGAAGGAACGTCGCCACGCGCTCGGCGATGGCCCGCTTGGTAGCGCTGTCCTGTGGGCGCAGGGTCGATCCCGACAGCGTGATGCCCTTGGCCATTATCAGCCGCAAGGGCACTGCCGCGGTGCCGCCGTCGAGGGTCGAGATCTGAACAATGTGACCGTTGCGGGCCGAGGCCGCGACATTGACCCCCGCCATGTCCCCGCCGATGACGTCGACGACGCGGTCGACACCCTTGCCGTTAGTCAGTTCCTTGGCGCGGGCGGCGATGTCTTCGCTGCGATCAATGGTGGCGTGTGCGCCCATGGCCTTGGCGTAGGCGGCTTTTTCAGGGGTTGAGGTGACCCCGATGGCCCGTGCGCCCAAAAGCCCGGCGATTTGGATGGCCGCGCCGCCAATGCCGCCAGAGGCGCCGTGCACCAGCACGCTCATGCCGGCCTCAAGGCCTGCACGCATGACGAGGGTCTGGGTGACGGTGTACCAGGTCTCGGGCAGGGCGGCTGCCTCGGCAAAGCTCCAGCCCTGCGGCACGGGCAGCACCTGGCCGGCCGGCACGGCAACATATTCGGCATAGCCGCCGCCATTTGTCAGCGCCATGACCGCGTCGCCCACCTTGTGATTGCTGACATCGGCGCCTACCGCTGACACCGTTCCCGAGACTTCGAGCCCGGGAAGCGGCGATGCGCCCGGTGGGGGATCGTAATGGCCACGCCTTTGCGCCAGGTCGGGGCCATTGACCCCGGCTGCCGCCATGCGGATGAGGATGTCGCCGGACCCGATCGCGGGCAGGGGATGGCGGCTCGCGACCAATTGTTCTGGCCCACCGGGGGCGGTAATGGCGGTGGCCAGCATGTCGGCTGGCAGGAAATGTGATGGTGTCATGCCAGCATGTTTGCCCAAGCGCGCTTGCTCGGCAAGGCCGCTGCGCTAATCTATGACCAATGTCCAAAGGGAGAGTGTCATGATCGAGGAAGAGAACCGCAAGGCTCCGACAGCCCATGAGGTCGGCATGGCGCTCGATGCCCTGTCGGTGGGCGAACTCGAGCAGCGCATTACCCTGCTCGAAGGCGAGATTGTCCGGCTCAAGGCCGCCATCGATGCCCGCGGTCACACACGCAAGGCCGCCGAGGCTGCCTTCAAGTTCTGAGGCTTTCGCCGGCCTTCTTGCTACAGGTTAAGGTTAATCACTGGTTAAGATGGGGGCTGCCAGCGGAAGCGGCTAGGGTGCCCGCTGAGCCTGGGAAAGCCTGAAAATGAACTGGAACCTTTTTTCTGTCGTCGTCCTTTTTGTGGTGACTGGCCTTTGCGCCGTGCGGCGGGCGCTCAAGGCATCAGCGCGGGCTCCCGACCGGGAGCGCAGCCCTGTGGCATCCGCCCGAACGCCGGGCGAGCGCGCCTGGCGCGAGCAGCCAGTCCAGACATTTGTGTGGCAATTGCAGGCGGCCCGCTACAGAAAGCCGCCGTTTCGCCGCCCGTAGACCGTTTGGTCCGGGCGAATGATGGGAGAAAACGATGCGACAGATCGATAGCATTCTTGAAGGTGTGCGCCCGGCAGAGCTGGCGCATTTGCGCGCTTTGGCCGAAGGCCGTTTCGGTGGTGCAGCAGCCACCCAGCTGCGGTCCCTCGAAGAAAAGGGCTGGGTCGAGACCGTCGCCGGCACCTGCCTGATCACGTTGACCGGCCGGACGCTGCTCGATAGTTCATCGGGTGCTCAAGGCTGGTAAACAAAGCCTCGGTGGGCAGGGTTAAGAAAGTCTGTCCCATTAACATACAATTAAGAGTTTACGGGTAAGGTCTCATTATTCAGATTCTTCTGAATTCTTCAGAGCGGTTTCTCCCTCTGTTTGACGCCTCCCTGTTAACTTCGAGAGCCGTTTTTACGGCTCTTTCTTTTTGTTCACTTGGTCTGGCGGCTAACCACATCTTAGCCTAAGTACAATCGCAAGGGTGACGCTTGCCGGGATCGGGCCTATGGTTCGATCGTGACGGCGGGCAATCTCCGGCACCATGACTTAGGAAGCGGAATGGCGGAACAGGGCGACAGCACATCGGCAATAGCGATCGGACCGCGTATCGCGGCTTCCGGGGGCTTTACGGCGCTCTATCGCGAAGGCATGGGGCTGATCGAGGAAGTTGCCGTCTATCTCGACGAGGACGGGCGCGAAGACAGTCGCTTCCTGCCGCGCGAAGCTGCTTTTCTCTACGCCACCGAATCCATGCGCCTGACCACGCGCCTGATGCAGATCGCCTCCTGGCTTCTGCTGCAGCGCGCCGTCAACGAAGGCGAGATCAGCCGCGAGAACGCCCGCGCCGAAAAGGAAAAGGTCAAGTTTTCCGCCACGCCATCCGAGCGCGGTGGTCCGGGCTATGACCTCCTGCCGCAGATCCTGCGCGATTTCATCGACAAGGGCGATCGCCTGTTCGATCGCGTCATGCAGCTCGATCAGCTCGAACGTGGCGCCTTGCCCGATCAGCCGGCCGGCCAGACCAATGGCATTGCCGATCAGTTCTCCCGCCTGCACGCCGCCTTCCAGGCCAAGCGCTAACCTCTCTGTGCTTCAGCTGCGCGGGGCAAAGAAGATGACGGCCGCCCCGGCCAGCGTCAGCATGATGCCGGCCAGATCCCAGCGATCGGGCCGCACGCCCTCGACCCACACCATGAAGGCCACCGAGGCCAGCACATAGATGCCGCCATAGATGGCGAAGGTGCGCCCGGCGCTATCCATCCCGCTGAGGGCGAGGAGCCAGGCGAAGGCGCCCAGCGCGACAAGGGCAGGGGCCCAGAGCCACACCGGGCCCTGCCGCCACGCCTGCCAGACGAGAAAGCACCCGGCGATCTCCAGAATGGCGGCAGCAAAGAACAGCGTAAATCGCATGTGGAAAACCCTCCCGCACGCCGTGGTTGCGAAGCTTTTGCTCCGCTGCGACATGGCCGTGAACAGCAAAAAGCCCGGCACAAGGCCGGGCTTTGAAACTTTTCGCCAGGGCGAGCCTTAGAGGCCGAGACCCTTGAAGCGCTCCTTGAAGCGCGACACGCGACCACCGCGGTCCATCAGCTGGCCCGTGCCGCCGGTCCAGGCGGGATGGGTCTTGGAGTCGATGTCGAGCTGCAGCGTATCGCCTTCCTTACCGTAGGTCGAACGGGTCTGGTAGGTGGTGCCGTCGGTCATGACCACGTTGATGGTGTGGTAGTCGGGATGGATATCGGACTTCATCGCATGCGCCTCAAATCAAACGGGCGCCGTGGCGCCCGGAGAGCTGGAAACTTGTGTTGGTCGGTCTATTACAGAACCAAGCCCGTTTAGGCAAGGGCGTGACAGCGGCAATTTTACCCGCAAGCTGCCTGTTGCCGCTCCCAGCCCCCGAGCCTATATCGAACGGACCGCCGCGCGGCGGCAAAAAACAACCGGAGCGGCGGACCAGCCTATGACAGATCAAGCCGTCCCGGCGGAAAACAAGCCCGAGCAGATCATCGAAACGCCCCGGCTTGAGCCGAAACGGCTGCAGCCCCTGCGCCGTCTCCTGCCGTTCATGCTGGCCTATCCGGTGCGCCTTGGCCTTACCATATTGTTTCTTCTGGTGTCGGCATCGGCCTCGCTAGCCATCCCCGCTTTTCTGGGCGGCGTGATCGACGAAGGCTTTATTGCACAGAACCTCGACAATGTCGGCCGCTATGGCTGGTGGATCATTGCCATCGCCTTCGTCATGGCCATTGCCAGCGGCGCGCGCTTCTATTTTATCTCCGTCATCGGCGAGCGCGTCGTTGCCGATCTGCGCCAGGCGGTGTTCTCGCATCTGCTCAAGCTCGATGCGCGCTATTTTGACACCAATCGCGTCGGTGAGCTCACCAGCCGCCTCAATGGTGACACCGCCATCATCCGGGGCGCAGTGGGCTCGAGCTTCTCGCTCGCCCTGCGCTCCATGGTCTCGATCATCGGCGCGCTGGCGATGATGATTCTCACCAGCCCGGTGCTGACCGTGGCTGTCGTCATTGCCGTGCCGGCGATCATCTTCCCGGTTATGCTCTATTCCCGCCGCCTGCGCGGCATGTCGCGCAACACCCAGGATGCCCTGGCCGATCTTTCGGCCATGGCCACCGAAATGCTCGGCGCCACCCGCACGGTAAAATCCTTCACCCAGGAAGAGGTGCAGGCGGACATCTACCAGACGCGCACCGAAGCCAGCTATGGCGCGGAAGTCCGTCGCCTCGGCGCGCGCTCCATTCTTGTGTCGCTGGTCATTTTCCTGGGCACTTGTGCCCTTGTGGGCCTCGTGTGGTGGGGTGCCCGTGCCGTGTTCGACGGCTCCGTCACTGCCGGCCAGCTGGCCCAGTTCATGGTCTATGCCCTGATGGCCTCGGGCGCTCTGACCAATCTCTCAGAAGTTTTGGGCACGCTGCAGTCGGTGGCAGGCTCAATGGAACGTCTCACCGAAATCCTCGATACCGACGCGGTGATCCGCGATCCGGAACACCCGATTGCCCTGCCAAAGCCATCGCTCGGCACTGTCGCCTTCGAGGCCGTCGATTTCGGCTATGACCCGGCCTCCGATGATCGGGTGCTGCGCGACCTCAGCTTCAACGTGGGCAAGGGCCAGACGGTGGCATTGGTTGGCCCCTCGGGATCGGGCAAGTCGACCACGCTTTCGCTGCTGCAGAGGCTCTATGACGTCACCAGCGGCCGTATTCTCGTCGATGGCGTCGATATCCGCGATACCAGCCTCTTCGAGCTGCGCCAGCGCTTCGCCTATGTCGAGCAGGAACCGACGATCTTCGCCGGCTCGATCGCCGACAATATCCGCTTCGGCAAGCCCGACGCCACGGAAGCCGAGATCGAGGCCGCTTCGCGCGCTGCCTTGGTCCATGACTTCGTGCTCGATCTGCCAAAGGGCTATGACACCATCGTCGGCGAACGCGGCGTCATGCTGTCGGGCGGCCAGAAACAGCGCCTCGCCATTGCCCGTGCCATCCTCAAGAACGCGCCCATCCTGCTGCTCGACGAGGCCACTAGCGCGCTCGACGCCCAGTCCGAGCGTCTCGTGCAGATGGCCCTCGAACACCTGATGCAGGGCCGCACCACGCTGGTCATTGCGCACCGCCTCGCCACCATCCGCGACGCCGACAATATCCTGGTTCTCGAAGCCGGTGAGGTCATCGACCAGGGCACCCACGACGAACTCGTCGCCAAGGGCGGCCGTTATGCCGAGCTGGCAAAACTGCAGTTCCGCGCCGAGTAGTTTGGATTTTTGAGGTGGGGCCGACTGAAGGCTCCTGCCGTGCACCACCTTCTCGGCTCTATCGCCCCCTCGCCCCTCAGGGGAGAGGGCGGGGTGAGGGGTGAAGGTTTTGGCGTCAATCGCACCCCCGCACCTAACCTCCCCCTGAAGAAGGGGGAGGGATCGGCCAGTGGATGTGCAGATATCGAGGGCCCCTATGGGCTCCTCCCCCTACCAGGGGGAGGTTGGGTGGGGGTATCCAGCTCGGTCGGCGTGCAGCCGTCGGGGGATTACCCTTCGGTGAGCTTGAACTCGATGCGCCGGTTGCGGCGGTAGGCTTCGTCGGTTTCGCCCGGATCAAGTGGCGCAAATTCGCCGAAGCCGGCGGCGACGAGCCGGGCGGGTGCAACGCCCTTCGAGACGAGATACTCCGCCACCGAAATGGCGCGGGCTGCCGACAGCTCCCAGTTGGACGGGAAGCGGGCATTGGAGATCGGCCGCTTGTCGGTGTGACCATCGATGCGCAGCACCCAGTTGATATCGGGTGGTATTTCCGCTTCGAGCTGCAAAATGGCATCGGCCAGCGCGTCGAGTTCGGGCAGGCCCTCGGTGGCGATCGTCGCCTGGCCCGCAGAAAACAGCACTTCGGACTGGAAGACGAAACGATCACCCACGACGCGCACATCGGCGCGACCTTCGAGGATCTGCCGCAAGCGCCCGAAGAAGTCGGAGCGATAGCGCGCCAAATCCTGAACGCGCTGGGCCAGCGCCACGTTGAGGCGGCGCCCGAGATCGGCGATCTGGGTGCGTGATTCGGTGTCGCGGGCCTCGGAGGCCTCGAGCGCGTTTTCCAGCGCCGCGATCTGCGTGCGCAGGGCCGCCAGCTGCTGGTTGAGCAGGGCAACTTGCGAATTGGCTTCGTCCGACAATTGCTCGGCCGCGAGCAACTCTTCCTGCAGCCCGGCAATGGTGGAATCCCGGTCGCCCAGCCCGGCGCCGATCCCGGCCAATTGCCCGGCCAGCGCGGCGTTCTCGGCTTCGGTGGAGGAAAGCGTCGCGGTCAGAGCGGCCAGCTGGTCGGCCAGATCATCGGAGCTGGCGCGCTCGAGCTGCAGCAGTTCCGTCAGCTCGGCGATCTGGCTGTTGAGCCGGGAGAGCGCGGTATCGCGCCCCTGGATTTCCTGGCCGAGGAAAAACTGCGTCAGCATGAACAGGCTGAGCATGAAGATGATGACCAGCAAAAGGCTGGACAGCGCATCGACGAACCCGGGCCAGTAATTGGCCTCCTGCCGCCTGCGGGAGCGGGTCGAGCCTGCCATGGCCTAGTCCCGGCGCTCGGTCTGGTCGGCCTCGTTGAGCATGGCCTTGATCAGGTCGCGCAGCTTCTTGTTGGTTTCGCCCTGCTCGTTGATATAGCGCCGGAGATCGTCCTGCTCGGTGCGGATATGCTTGACCAGCCCGTCGATGCCGCGGGCCAGCTCGGCCATGGCACGGATCGCGTTCTGGGAGGAATTCTGGCTCTGCATGGTGGCGCCGATGCTGTCGATCATCGCCTGCATGTCCGGGCCGCCGGCATTGGCCTGCATGGCACTGACAGGATGGTCGAGCTCGGTCATGGAGGTCATCCAGTCTTCGAGATCGGTGTAGAAAGCGTTCTGCGCCTGGCTTGTCTGGAGGTCGAGAAAGCCCAGAACCAGCGAGCCGGCAAGGCCGAACAGCGAGGAGGAGAACGCGGTGCCCATGCCGCCCAGCGGGGCCGCAAGGCCTTCCTTGAGATTAGCAAACAGCGCGCCGCTGTCGCTCGAGGTCACGTCCAGCGCATTAATGACGCCAGCCACCGAGGTCACGGTTTCAAGCAGACCGTAAAACGTGCCCATGAGGCCGAGGAAGACCAGAAGGCCGGTGAGATAGCGCGACGTGTCCTTGGCCTCGTCGAGGCGATTGCCCACTGAGTCGAGGATGGAACGCATGGAGGAGGGCGTAATGATCGCCTCACCGATGCGCTCGCGCAAAAGGCCGGCAACCGGCGCCAGCAGAATCGGCGGGCGCACATTGGTGGTGGTGCCGTCCTGGAGGGAATTGACCCATTTCACTTCCGGGAACAGCCGGAAAATCTGGCGGAAACTGAGGAAGATGCCCACGAACAGGGCAAAGAAGATCATCGAGTTGATGAACGGGTTGGCCCAGAAAAAGCTCGTGATCTGGGTGAACAGGATCGCCCCCACCAGCGCCACCAGCACCAGAAAGATCACGATCTTGACGAGATAAACCGTCGGACTGGCCAGATGATAGGGATCGTAACCTTGCGACATCGTGCCTTTGCCCTGTCCCGCCTAACGCAAATCAACCGCCCCGGACTCTAGAGGCGGCTGATAGAGGTGACAATGGAAAAGCTTAACGCCTGTCGGGGCGTCAGTATGGCAGCCGGAGAGATTTGCGCCCCGACCGGTGCCCGGCCTTACTGGATGGCCTTGAGTTCTTTCATCATGGCGCCATGCAGGATTTCATTGCCAGCGACGATCTGGCCGTTCCAGACCGAACCGGGCTGGCCGGCGTAGTCGGTGACGAGGCCACCGGCCTCCTTGACCATGAGCAGGCCCGGCGCCACGTCCCAGGGCTTGAGACCGGCTTCCCAAAGCGCGTCAAAGCGGCCGGAGGCGAGCCAGGCCATGTCGACCGCGATCGAGCCGGAGCGGCGGATGCCGGCGACGGCCGGGTTGATATGGGCCAGCTGGCGCAACTGCAGGCCGTCATTGGACGTGCCCTGGGTCTTGATGCCTGTGGAGATCACCGCATCGGACAGGTGGCGGCGGGCCGCAACGCGCAGGCGCTTGCGGTCGGCGAGCCAGGCCCCACCGCCCTTTTCGGCGGTATAGAGCTCATCCATGATTGGGTTGTAGATCACCGAGGCGACAATATCGTCGCCGCGCTGCAGTGCGATGGCGACCGCAAACAGCGGAATGCCATGCAGGAAATTGGTGGTGCCATCGAGCGGATCGATGATCCAGGTATGCTGGCCGTCGGTGCCCTTCACCTCGCCGCCTTCTTCCATCAGGAAGGAATAGGTCGGGCGCGCCTTGCGCAGTTCGTCAAAGACGATCTGCTCGGCCTTGATGTCGGCCTTGGAGACGAAATCGGCCGGACCTTTTCGCGACACCTGCAGGTTCTCGACCTCGTTGAAGTCGCGAGACAGCGATTTGCCGGCCTTGAAGGCTGCGTTGACCATGACGGTGAGAAGGGCGGAACGCGCCATTATATTGTGCTCGCTTGGCTCATGCGGCCGGTGATGCGCCGCCGGGACCAAAGCCCGCCGCAGCGCCGGATGGACCACAAGGTCCTGCCGCTGATTGAAAGTGTGGCGGGCTTATTGCCCCAGAACGCGCGCTCGTTCAAGGGTCTTGGGCCTCTGCTTCGTCCTCGGCCGGTGTGGTTTCGGCTTCGGGCGCTTCGTCTGCCGGGTCCTCGGCGCTGCTCTCGGGCGTCTCATCGGCCGCCGGGGCGGCTTCCTCGGGCGCAGGGTTGACCACCTGGCTCGGCGCGTTTTCGGGATCGGTCGGCGCCGGCAACAGCGGGCCGATGATCTCGGCTGGCGGCGGGCTGGCGCTTTCCGTCTGGGCGCGCGGCGGGTTTTCTGGCCAGAAGCGGGCGCGCTCCTCGGCCCGGGCCAGCGCCTCGGGGGGGATGGAGACCAGCAGGCGGTCGAGCGAAGGATCGGTCAGACCCTGCCGACGCGCCAGTGCGCGCCACATGGCCGCAGTCTCCAGATCGAGTGTCGTGCCTTCGCCCACGGCCATCAGCTTGGACAGGCGGTTTTGCGCCACGGGATTGCCCGCTTCTGCAGCGCGCAGATACCAGGACGCCGCCGCTTCAATATCGCGTTCGATGCCCTGGCCGAGATAGAGCAGGGTGGCATAGTCGACCTGCGCATCGGCGAGGCCTTCTTCGGCGGCAAGCCCGATATAGCGCGCGCCCTCTTCGGCATTTGGCGCGACGCCCGCGCCCTCGATCAGCATCGAGCCGTAATCATAGAGCGCTTCGGGCAGCTCGGCCTCGGCCGCCTCGCGCATCAGCCGCGCCGCGGTAGTGAGGCTCGGCTCGGCATAAATGCCCTCCACATGAAGGAGGGCCATATTGTATTTTGCCGGCGCATAACCGGCTTCAGCCGCCTTGGCGAACAGCTCGGCAGCGCGCTTGCGATCTTTTTCGACGCCCACACCATCCTGGTAGAGAATGCCGAGCTCGAAAGTCGCCAGCGTGTCGCCATTGCCCGCGGCCAGCTTGTACCAGCCGGCAGCACGCTCGTGGTTCTGCGCGACGCCAAGGCCCTTGGCATAAAGCTCGGCGATCAGCGTCTGCGCGGCCGCGTCGCCCTGTTCGGCGCGTGGCAGCGCCAGCTCGAGGGCGGAGAGGAAATAGCCCCGCTGGAAAGCCCCAAAGGCGTAATCGACATTTTCGGGCGTGCCGAACACGGCATTGCTGATCGCCTCGGCATCACTCGACTGCGCCACGGCCGGCTGCACGAGGCAGAGGCAGGCGATGGCCAGGAAGCGGGCGCGCCGCGTCATGCGTTTTCCTGTGTTGCATCGGCGAGGGCCGCGAGGGCCTTAGCCGGATCGGCAGCAGACCACACGCTGTCCGAGAGCGCGACGAATTCTGCCCCGGTGGCCGTGATCGCACCCGGTTGTGCCGCGGGATCGGAATGGACTGCCGGAATTTCAAACGTCTCGGCCCACCACTGGGCAAATTCGGCGGCGTCCTTGTCCGGCGCGCCTCCGACGGGCCCGAAAAACACGTAATCGACGTCGAGTTCGCCGAAGCTCATCGCGTCATGGCGCGAGCTCACGGCGCCTGCGCCGACAATGCCATTGGGCTTGAGGCCATCGACGGCGGCGCGGATTGCCTTGGTGCCACCCTCGCTGACGTGAACGCCATCGGCGCCGAGGCGGCGCGCGAGTTCGACGTCATTTTCGAGGAGCACGGCGGCGCCGGCGGCCTGGCCGATCTGCACCACGCGCTCGGAGAGACGGGAATAGTCCTCGTCGCCCATCGTGCCGCGCTGCACCAGAATGGCCGCGACTTCAGGGCCCGCCAGCACGGCCATCAAACGGCGCGGAAACTCGACAAGGTCCGGATCGGCAGGGGTAATGAGATAGATTTGGGGAGCCATGAAAAACCCGACTTGCGACGCTGCAATTCCCTAGTCTGTCATTGGGGCAGAAAGGGGACCCTTTCTCCAATAGGGCAAGGGCAGGGTGCTGGCAATGGAAGCCCGCCGACGCATGGCCGGGGAGCCCGCGCAATAAAAAACGCGCTCCCGGGGGAGCGCGCAGACCACTGACAAACCCCGTCATTTTTGGGCGGGGTTTTGTTTTGTGCTGGGTTTGCCGGCTTAAGCGCCTGGTAGATTTGGCGCGCACAAGGCTCCCGCCTCATGCGAGGCTTGGTTTGGGGGCTTTGGTTAGCGCGAGGGCGATTTTCTTGATGTTTTGGGCGGCGGCGGCCAGGAGGCACTGGTAGGCGACGCGTGTCAGACTTCGGAACCTTGCATAGCGGTGTCCGTGAAGCTGTTTGGCGTCGGCAAAGGAGCGCTCGACCGTCTCCTTGCGGCGCTTGTAGATCGCCTTGCCCCAAGGCGTCAGCCGATGCCGATCGGTGCGCTCGCGTGCGTCGGCCCAGACATGGCGGGTGATCGTACGGGTTGCGGCAGCGTTGGAGGTGCAGGAAGCAAGCAATGGGCAATCGCAGCAGATCTTTGGATCCGAACGATAGTGGCGATAGCCGTTGCGATCTGTGGTGGCATAGGCAAGCAACTGGCCCTGCGGGCAGACATAGCCGTCTTGCGCGCTGTCATAGGCAAACTTTGATTTGCGCATCATGCCAGGGCGCGGCGGTGTGGGGTTGCGATAACCGGTGACACCCAGAATTCCGCGCGCCTCCAGCCCGTTGGCGATGCCCGACGTGGCATAGCCGGCATCAAGCCCGACGGCCTGAACGTCGAAGTCGAAACGCTGGCGCTGCCGATCCAGCCGGTCGAGATAGACGATCGAGTCATGCACATTGGCGGGCGTCACATGCGTGTCGGTGATGATCGCATGGCGACCATCGACGGTACGATGATCGAGATAGAAGAACCCCTTCGGCTTGCCCTCGCGCACCATGTAGCCGGCGTCCGGGTCGGTGCGCGAGACCTTGGTTTCCTTGACCTGCGGTTCACGCTCCTTGTCCTTCAAGGGCTTTTGGCCATGCAGCGCCCGCTCTGCCTCGATCGCCCGGTCGAGATCGGCCCAATAGTCCGAGCGCGACTTTTCGATCATCTGCAGATCATATTTGCCCTTGTTGGCATTGGCCTTCAGATGGGTCGAATCCGTATAAAGCACCGAACCATCCACCAGTCCGTGGCGGATCGCCTGCTCGACGATGTGATCAAAGATGTCCTGCGCCACATCCGTGTCGTTGAAGCGTCGGCGCCGGTTCTGCGACAGGGTCGAGGCGTCAAACACCCGATCCGTCAGCTTCATGCGCAAGAACCAGCGATAGGCGACATTGACCTCGATCTCGCGCACCAGCTGGCGCTCGGAGCGCACGCCAAACAGGTAGCCGATGAAGAGCGCCTTGAACATCAAGGTCGGATCAAGCGCGGGCCGGCCATTGTCGGCGCAATAGAGCCCCGCGACGCGATCATGAATAAACGAAAAGTCGATCACCGCGTCGATCTTGCGCAGCAAATGATCCTTCGGCACCAGACCATCGAGCGTCACCATCTCGAGGGCAGTCTGTTCAGGGCTGGGTTTCTTCAACATGCCCCAGTGAATCAAAAACCCCCGGCCAAAGCCAGGGGTTTGTCAGCAGTCTGAACGCGCTCCCGGGGGAGCGCGTAAAGTGGGTCAGAAGGTTGACGGTAAAACTCAGGCAGCGCGATCGATGGCGTTGCTCCACTGGCCCAGCGCAGCCAGCGAGTTCATCTTGGCGCGATGGGTAAAGGCGGCCTGTGCAGCCGGGAAGTTCTCGCGGCGGCCGGCCCAGGTGCGCAGCGCCACGTTCTGCAGGGCGCGGCCATAGGAGAAGGTCAGCGGCCAGGGCTTGTTGCCGATCTGGTTCATTGCCGACAGATGGGCCGTTGCTTCTTCGTCGGTCTGGCCCCCGGAGAGGAAGGCAATGCCCGGAACGGCGGCCGGCACATGCTCCTTGAGCACTTCGACGGTACGGCGCGCCACTTCCTCAACGCTCGGACGGTCGCGCGAGTTGATGCCCGGCAGCACCATGTTGGGCTTGAGCAGCATGCCGGCGAGGTCAACGCCAGCCAGGCGCAGTTCCTTGAACACGTTCTCGAGCACGTCGCCGGTCACCTGGGCGCAACGCTCCAGCGAATGATTGCCCGGCTCGCCGTCGCCAACCACTTCCGGCTCGACGATCGGCACGATGCCGGCTTCCTGGCAGAGCATGGCGTAGCGGGCCAGCGAGTGGGCATTGGCGCGGATATTGTTGCGGGTCGGGGCGATGTCATTGATGGTGATGACGGCGCGCCACTTGGCAAAGCCGGCACCCAGATGGGCATACTGCTCGAGGCGCTGGCGCAGGCCATCAAGACCTTCGGTGATCTTTTCGCCGGTATCGCCCGGCATGGGGAACGCGCCGCGATCGACCTTGATGCCGGGAATGCAATCGGCATCAGCGAGAATGGCGCGGAACGGCGTGCCGTCGGCAGCTTCCTGCTTGAGGGTTTCTTCGGTGAGAATCACGCCCGAAACATAGTCGCGCATCGCCTCGGTGGAGCGGAACAGCATCTCGCGATAGTCGCGGCGCAGATCGAGCGAATTGGGCAGGTTGATCTTGGCAAAACGCTTGGCGATCGTGCCTTCGGACTCGTCGGCGGCCAGGATGCCCTTGCCAGTTTCCATCAACTTCTGGGCGATGGAGTTAAGCGACTTTGTCATGGTGACCCTCATTGGAAGCGGTCCGGTCACATTAGACTTTGGTTTTTGCGCTTTCGATTAGACCTGCGGATATAAGACGAAAGGCTAGCGCGGAAGACGCAACTATCGGGGGAACTTTCCGCGCAACTGTGACGTCGCGCGCATGCGCAACTCCGCCGCGTGCACAGTGCATGTCTGCGTCGTGCCGAAAGCGCAGCTTTGCGAAAAGAAAAAAGGCCAGCGCCATTGGGGCGCCGGCCGAAGCGACATCAGTCCAGCGCGTGTGCCGGTTTGGCGGCGGCAGCCCAGACGGCCCCGAGATCGCCCAGCCGTGCTTCAAGGCATTCGACCTGAAGGCGCACCGTGCCGCCCCCCGCAAAGGTTAGTTCCACTACGCCCGAAACGCCATCGGCGCCGGGGGCGAAAGTGATGGCCAGCAACTCCAGCACGCCTTCGGGCGCATTGGGATCAAAGCCGGCAAAGGCGACATGTTCGACCCGGTCGAAATGCAGGCCTGCCCGTTTGCGCAGACCCTTGCTGCGCGGCGCTGTGCTGGTCCAGTCGTAGCGGTTCATCAGCAGGGCGAAGCGCCGGTCGCGACGCGCATAGCCCATGTCGACAACCCTCACCACGGCATCCTGCACATGGGCAGAAATGACGGCGAGATCTTCGTCATCGAGGGCAAGGAGCTTGAGATCGGTCATGAATAGGCCCTGGAAATTGTTCTGACCTTTATCTGGTCACGCCGGGATAAAACTACAAGTTCAGGGAAGTCCGGGCAATGGCGGGGGCGTTTGCGCCCCGGCCGGATTTTTGATTCGGGCTTCGCCCTTTGGATGGCGGCCCGCCCTTCGAGCACAGCTCTTCGGGCCTAGTGCGCTAAAATCGCTCCACCGGAGCGATTTTGTCAAAGGCCGCGCACTAGCCAGCGAGGCGCTCGATTTCGGCGCCGCAATTGGAGAGCTTTTCTTCCAGCCGCTCGAAACCGCGATCGAGGTGATAGATGCGGTTGACGATCGTCTCGCCCTTGGCGGCAAGGCCGGCGATGACCAGGGACACCGAAGCACGCAGATCGGTTGCCATCACCTGGGCGCCCTTGAGCTGCGGCTTGCCGGTGATGGTGGCGAGCTGGCCATCCACCGAAATATCGGCGCCGAAGCGAACGAGCTCTGCCACATGCATGTAGCGGTTCTCGAAAATCGTCTCGCGGATGTGGCTCGTGCCCGAGCTCATCGTCATCAGCGCCATGAACTGGGCCTGAAGATCGGTGGGGAAGCCCGGAAACGGATCGGTTTCCACATCCACCGGCAGGATGCCGTTGCCATTGCGCCGGACGCGCAGGCCATCGGCCTCGGTCGTCAGCTCAACGCCGGTCTGCGCCAGGATATCCAGTGCGGACTGCAGATGCTCGGGACGTGCGCCGCGCAGCAGCACATCGCCACCGGTCATGGCCGCAGCCATGGCAAAAGTGCCGGTTTCGATGCGGTCGGGAATCACTTCCACAGTCGCGCCATGGAGTTTTTCCACGCCTTCGACGATCAGCGTGCGCGTGCCGATGCCCGAAATCTTGGCGCCCATGGCCACGAGGCATTCGGCGACATTGGTGATTTCCGGCTCCTGCGCCGCATTCTCGATTGTCGTCGTGCCCTTGGCGAGAACCGCTGCCATGAGGATGGTGTGGGTCGCGCCGACCGACACTTTGGGGAAGACGATATGGGCGCCAACCAGCCCACCCTTGGGGGCGCGGGCGACGACATAGCCTTCGTCGATATCGATCTCGGCGCCCAGCGCCTTCAAGCCAAACAGGAAGAGATCAACCGGGCGCGTGCCGATGGCGCAGCCGCCCGGCAGGGAAACGCGGGCTTCGTGGCAGCGGGCGAGCAGCGGCCCGATGACCCAGAAGCTGGCGCGCATCTTGGAGACAAGCTCATAGGGCGCGGTGGTGTCGACGATATCGGCGGCGTGGAAGGTCATGCGCTGTCCGCCACCTTCCTGTTCGCCGCGGCGGCGACCATGCACGGCGATATCGACGCCGTGATTTTCGAGAATGCGTTCCAGCTGCTTGACGTCGGCAAGGCGTGGCACATTGGTGAGCACGAGAGGCTCATCTGTCAGCAGCGAAGCGATCATCAGTGGCAGCGCGGCGTTTTTGGCGCCTGAAATGATAATGTCGCCGTTAAGCGCATTGCCGCCGACCAAACGTATACGATCCATTAAATGGTTCCTCTGAACCGGCCCCTGTGGAGCCTTCTACCTGTAGGGAGGTAGGCGAGGTCTTCTGTGCCACGTAAGCCAGACCAGCCGCGCTCATGCGAATATGTGACGTCTCAGTTCGCCTGAAAATGGTTTACGGTTTCTTGACCGTGTCCGATTCAGGAGCCGGTGCATCATCCCGGGCAGCGCGCGCCCGAGCCTGATCCTTGCGGCGCTTGAGGTTCTCGCGAAGCTTTGCGGCCAATCTTTGCTCACGCAACAGGGCTTCGTTTGACTTGCTCATTGCCTTCCTGGCTACCGGTGATTCACAGGCGCTGTTGATAGGCGTTTTTTATGCTTGCGTCGAGATAAACCCTATGGCACTAGGCTGCCTGTCGCCGAGAGGAACCTTCCCCGGCGCCAAATCAGATGCTGCCGTAGCTCAGTGGTAGAGCACTCCCTTGGTAAGGGAGAGGCCGACAGTTCAATCCTGTCCGGCAGCACCAGTTTTCCTAAACATTTCAGTTACTTACCCCTTCGGTTGCGAGTTTGAGCCATCGGCTTTACCGCTAGCACGCGGGTAACACGCCAGTTCCCCGTTCATATTTTTCAAGGACTTAGCGGGTAGCTTGTGCCCGTGTTAGCACGGCCCTAGCACATCGACACACCGCATAAAGTCGAAGGGTGCCAGCATGAATGCCATCGACAAACGCCCTTACGAACTGTTCCAGCGTAAGGACAGCCCAAACTGGTGGATGCGTTTTTCTATCGCTGGCCACGGCCAAAAGCGGATCGGCCTGAAGACGCCAGACTTCGAGCTAGCGCGCGTGCTAGCCGAGCGAGAGTACCAGAAGTCGGTTTGGTCAGCTGAAGCAGGAGTTTTGCAGGGGAAAACCTCCTTCAGCAAACTCGCCCAGCAATACCTGGATCGGCTCGACAGGCTCAGGGCTACTGACCCGAAACAGGATACCAAGTACTTTCACGATAGGGGTATCATCGACCGCTATCTGGTCCCATATTTCGGGAAAAAGACGATCACTTCGATAACCCACGCCAAAGTGCAGGAGTTCGTGGAGTGGCGTCGCCAGTACTGGACCACCGGTCCAGGTAAGGACGAATACGCGATCAAATACGAGCGAGATGGGAAGCAGTTTTCTCGGCCGGTTCAGCATATCGAGCCGGCACTATCCACACTCCGGCGCGAGGCCGTAACCCTACGGAATGTATTCAAACAGGCGGTCACGCTTGGCTACATTAAAGCGGCTGATATCCCTGCACCGGAATTGGCCACCGCTCCCAAGAACAAGCGTCCTTCGTTCACTGAGGCGGAAGTCGCCACTTTGCTGACCGAAGCGATGAACCGTATCGCGTTTGTCGGGAAACCCGACGAGCCCCAGCGGATGGTGGATGCAAAAACACGTTTCGAGCGCGTGATGCTTTGGGGGTTTGTGCAGATAGCCATCCACACAGGAATGCGACCGACGGAGTTGCACAACCTGTCCTGGTCCAATGTCGAGGGCCTTGAGGTTGCCCGAAAGACGGCCATCAAGGATGGTCGTATTCGTATTGTAGCCTACGGGAAGGGCAAAGCACCGCAACGGCTCGTTCCAAACGTTGAGGCCCTGGGAGGGTTCATCGCGCTCTGGGATGCATTCAAGTCCCAGTTTGGCCGCGATCCGGGCCCCACTGACGCCGTTTTTGTGAACCTCGATGGCGGGCGCGCTCAAAGTTACAAGAAGAGCCTCAACAGCCTCCTAGAGGCCACTGGTTTGAAGGCTGACGCCTTTGGTCGCGTGCGAACGGCTTACAGCTTCCGGCACACCTATGCGACGAACCAACTTCGCAAGGGCACGGACATCTACACGCTGGCCATCAACATGCGAACCTCGGTCAAAATGATCGAGATGTACTATTCGGATGTGGTGCCTGATGATGTAGCGAGCAGGCTGGAAGGCAGCTTCGATCCGGTGTTGTGAAGCTAACTACTCAAGTCCAAATTCTGACTTTAGGAAATCCACGGTTGCCTGATCGCGTAATTTGCAGACAATGTTTTGGTTGGCGAACGCGCCCTTGAACCACTTGCCATGGTTCCGATCGGCCGTTTGTTTCCAATCGATACCCACAACGTATTCAGCAAGTTCCGCGTTGTCCGCATGCCGGCCCAGGTTCTGCCCTAGCAGGGGTTGCTGTAGGAGAGGCCCCTCGGGCGTCTGAAAGTCAACGGCGGGTGTCTTTTCGGCCGTAACAATACCGTAGCCTATGTAGCCATTGCCCTTGTCGAAGACGAACACCTCGTCCCCTACGCTGAGCTGATCGAGCCGCTTGGAGTAGAAGTCTCCGCCCCCAGCGGCGATGAAGCCGTATTTGCGATAGTCCTCCCATGACCGATTTTCGTTCAGCCCAGCATTGGCGAACCAATAGCCGGACCATGGCGCTCGAACTTTGCGCTCTGAACGCTCCTCAACTTCCTCCTGGTCGAGCAAAAAGTCGGTGGTCAACCATTCTTGACCATTCGCCTCGAAGACGTTGAAAAACACGGTGTTGATTGCAACACCGTGCTCCTCGGACAGGTATTCCACGATGCGCTTAGATGCCGGGTCTAGCTCGCTAGCAACGATCAACATGGAATGGCTTGCATTCAATTGATCCGGTATCGCTTCACCGAATTTCTCTCGGAACGCCGTCGCTAGCCGCTGATTGAGATATTTCTCCGCGCGTTCATAAATTTCGGGAGTGGTGAGCGTGCGGACCCATGAAGCGTAGTCCAGAACCTGGGCGACGATCTCGCGAGGGGTTCGGTCTTTTTTAAGCTCGATGATTATGAGCGCACCTGTGGGGTCAATGGCCAGCAGATCAATGAACTTCCCGTGGTCGGTCGGCACCTGTCGCCCGATGATCATGGCGTCGAGCCCGGCAAGCGTGGGGTCGGTGGCGAGCCAATCCTCAATCAAACTCTCTTTGGTGAGGGCTCGACGTTTAGCGGGGACGAGCTGATTTCCGACAATCCCGTATAGAGAAGTCATGCAGCTAACTCCGCATCTTCAGCAGGGTAGAGTTCGGTCAGCGCTTCTTTAAGGACGATCATCTCATCGTAGAGGTCGTGAGCCGACAATGGAGACAGGTCGAATCGTCGACAAAACGCTATGTCGGCGGCAGACATGTAGCTGGCGTGGATGAGATTTGCCGTTATCTCATCCTTGGGATCAGTGTACTCGCGCTCTTCGATGTCGGCGCTGGTTTCGATGAAACGACGATACAGCTCAGAAATCACCGGCTGCATATGCTGCTCAATGTTCCGAACCTCTTTCATCATTTCCGCTATTTCAGCATCAATAGCTGCTCGATCATTGAAGAAGACGTTGCCGGTGGGGTGGGCAATCTTATTTCTACGCCTGACGAATTTCGCAAATTCACCTACTTGTTGATTGGTGCACCCAATCAACTTGAGAAAACGAAATATCTGGCTCTCTTTGAGGCTTTCGTAGAATTCAAAGGGCGTTTCGCAGGACACCAACCGGCTTTCGTGTTTGTCGAAGCCAACCATAGCCATGGCAAACTGCTCTGGTCTGGCCAACCTGATCTGCCAAATCGAAAAGCTGACAAAGCTCATGTAAAGCAGGTGGAAGGCAAGGCTGGCAAACTCATACCGCCCGTCGTCGTAGTTGGTCTGAAATGCCGACCAAACGAAGTCGAGATAAGCTTGTTCATTGGCATTCGCGAAAGACCGCGGCAGGTACTCTGCCAGCTCCAGCGCTTCCTCCATCAGGTCTCACCCTCGGATTTGGCTGCCCCCCAGACACGGGCGATGGCGGCGTTGATCTTTTTCTCGAAGCGGACGATCAAGTCGCGGTTGCCGCCCACGAGGGCTTGCTCGGCTTCGATTTCGGCGACGAGGGCTTGCTGAAGGTCTAACGGTGGAAGAGGAACCTTGAATTCTTTCACTTGCGAGGTTGTCAAGTTCCTGAAGATTGATCCAACCGACTGCCCACCGTTCTGTTCGTGTTGCGCCATAAGCCAAAAATATAGGAAGCTCGGGTGGATTTCTGAAGACAAACTGCGGAAACCTACAAAGCCGTCGTGAATGCAGCAGTCCTCTGCCAAGATCGCGGTGAGCCCCGGATTGCCGCTGACGGCCATGACCACTTCGCCCTTTTTCATCGGTCGGCTCTTGATCGCGCCCAGTTCAGTTAGGCTATCAATTCGAGGAGTGACGTGCATTCCATCGCGGGTGATGTCAGCCACCATAAGGCGCGGGACAGGTCCCCCAAAAAAAGTTGGGTCGCCTTGAGGTCGCGGCGATGAACCTCTGACGACCTCTGCCAATTCTTCAATTGTCGTCATCGGCCAGTCAGGATCAACTGGGATGTGGGGGCGGTAGTTGTCTACAACGGTACGGGCACCGTCGATGACGCGCTGATAGCCGTCGACCTCGGCCATAATCTCGCGCTGCACCTCAAGCGCCGGGAGGGGGATTTCGAAGCCTTCCACAAACGCTCTTGGGACCCGTTGCAGGCCTCCGGTGCCTGTCATCTGAGGGACGGCTTTGGCTCGGAAAGCCTCGTGCGTGATGCACCGATAGACCCATTCGCCAAGCACGTCTTCGCCGGGGCGAAGCACGTAGAACTCGCTTGATCCGAAGCCTACCCCGTTGCGAAGGTTCCGCGCGATGCCTGCCTTGCCGTTCTCGAAACAGGGCGTGACCTTAGCAAGCAGAACGTCACCGTCGGCGAAAAAGGTGTAGCTTGCGCCCACCTCCCCCAGCGTCTTGCTCTCCTTTGCTTCGAAACCAATGCGCCATTCGTTTAGGTCCGCCATTGGCACAAAGGAAACCTCGGTTTCAGGGGGCAAGTCCTGAAGGTGCTTCTTGGGCGGGTTGATCGTGCACACTTCACCGATGCGGACGCGCGGGATGTCGTGCTCTTCCTTGGTTTCTGGTTTGTAGCGTTCGCCGCTTAGGTTGTAATTGCCGCCTATGGCAAGATCGGCTCGCTGAACCGCAAAGCCAAGATTGCTTTCCAGGCCCTCACCGCCGCCTGACCGGGCGGCATGCAACCACGCCCCAAGCTCAGTCTTAACCTGCAACAGTTGCGACCCCTTCACCGCCTTGCGCTGTGCGCCAAGGGCGAAGCCATCATTCTCGATCTTGAAAAAGGCGACATACCTGCTGGCTTTGGCAGCAGCCCGATCAAAAATCAGGATCGAGGTCTTCACGCCGGAATACGGGTTAAAGACGCCAGCGGGCAGCGAGATGACTGCGGCAAGGTGGTTTTCCACCAGCATTTTGCGCAGGGCCACATAGGCGCTCTGGCTTTGGAAGATGATCCCCTCGGGCACGACGATGGCGGCGCGACCATTCGGCGTCAGGTGTTCGGCGATGTAATCGACAAACAGGACTTCACTGCGCTTCGACTGCACCTGAAAACGGGTGTGCGGCTTTATCCCGCCTTTCGGCGACATGAAGGGCGGGTTGGCGAGGATGACATCGGCCATCTCGGTCCATTTGTCTTCGCTGGTCAGGGTGTCGTATTCCTCGATCTTCGGGTCGGCGAAGCCATGCAGGTAGAGGTTGACGAGCGACAGGCGCACCATGTCGGGCGAGATGTCATAGCCCTTGATGTTGCGGGCTAGGCGGGCGCGGTCTTCGGGCGCAAGCAGGTCGCCGGAGTAGCGCATTGGGCTTTCCAGCGCCTGCTCAGCAGCGTCACCCTCAGTGCCGGTGCCGGCGTTGTTTGTCACCCCGGTCGAGTTCTTTTTTAGGATGTGCTTGTAAGCTGAGATCAGGAACCCCGCCGTGCCACAGGCCGGGTCCATGATTACCTCGTTCTTCTTGGGGTCGATGATTTCAACCATGAAGTCGATGATATGGCGCGGCGTGCGGAACTGGCCTGCATCGCCCTGGCTGCCCAGCACCGATAGGAGATATTCAAAGGCGTCACCAAGCCGTTCGCTGTGGTCGTAGTTGAACGTGTCGATCTCGCGTAGGAAGGCGCGCAGGGTTTCAGGGTCGCGGTAGGGCAAATAGGCATTGCGAAAAATGTCACGAAAAAGCTTAGGCAGCCCCTCGTTCTGCACCATGTTGGTGAGGGCTTCAGCATATGTGTTGAGCATGTCCTGTCCGGACACACCCGGGGCCACCAGTCTCGCCCAGCGGTAACGCTCGTACTCTTTGGTGAAAAAACGCCGTTCGCCTCCCAGCTCTTCGGCCTCAAGGTCCATGTCATCCATGAACTTGTAAATGAGAGCGATGGTAATCTGCTCGACCTGGCTCTTGGGGTCAGGAACCTTACCGACCAGAATATCGCGGCAAGTGTCGATGCGACGTTTTGTGTCGGTGTCGAGCATATTAGTCTTTCGTCATAAGAAGGGGTTCAGGGACACATAGTCCTTGATGTATTCGGGGATGCGCTTACGCCATGGCACAGGCACTTCCTTTAGGTCGCGGGTCGTGAAGGTTGGGTTGACGTTCAGGTCGCCAAAATGACCTGCATCGATCAATGCTCGCACTTTGGGATCGCGGATATATGCCTCGAAGAAATAGCGAATTTGCCTAAGGCGGTCTGCTTCTTCGGGCTTTTGGTCGAGTACGAATTTGCGGAACTCGTCTTCGATTAGCTCGTCTTTCGACTTGAATTTCGAGATATGCCCGAAAGCCTTCTCCAGCAGCTCTCTTATGGATATGCGACGGTCCACACCCGCAGCTTGACGCAACCGTTCGAGATTGAAGTAGTCGTTTGGCTTGTCGAATAGCTCCTCGATCACGCGACGCGCTGCGGCGTCCCAGTTCTGCTTTTCTACAAGGTCGGACAATTCCTGATCAGACCGGGCAATCTGCTCGAACTTCTGGAAAAGCTCGCGATCAATGCGCATCCCTTGCGCACCAACCTGCTGCTCGAACTGATAAACGACCTGATCCGGCTCGGTGAACTCAAAGGTGCTGCGAACGGCGGGAAGGCCGCCATCACCACCGCCAATTTCCAAAGGCGCTGCGGCGATTTTGGGGAGCGTCAGCTCCTCATCATATTGAAACTTCTCTTCGAAATACTCGCAGTTGGCGAAGAAGTCGAAGAGGCGAAACTCCTTCTTGGCCACCCGGCCGAGCGACGCTTTTTTCGCCGGGTCAAACACCTGGTCAGCAAAGTTGTGCCCCCGTGTTCCCCTCCCCTTCATTTGCACAAAATCAGATGGCGAAAAAATTGGCCGCATAAGTGCCAGATTGAGAATGTCCGGGCAGTCGTAGCCAGTAGTCATCATGCCCACGGTGACACAAACACGTGCCTTGCTGGTGCGATAGTCCGACGCGAATGCACTGTGTCCGCCGAGATTGTTGTTGGCGAAATTGATCGTCATGCGCTGGGCGTCTGAAACTTCGCTAGTGACCTGTATTGCAAAGTCTGACTGATACTTGCCAGGCCAAAGCTGTTCGGCCATTTCGTTGAGCGTTTGGGCAATTTTGGCGGCGTGGTTCTGGCTCACGGCAAATACGATGGTCTTGCCGAACTCGCCCGAAATTGGGTCACGCAAACCGTTCCTCAGCAAGGTTTGGCAGAATGCCCCATTGGTTGCCTCAGCGAAAAAACGCTTCTCGAAATCTCTGACGGCAAATGTTTCCTGGCCAGTGTTTCCATCGTCATCTGTAACATCCAGGACGAAACCTTGATCCGACAGGAGCTGGGTGGTCACAGAGGTTCGGGCATCGACAACATAAGGGTTGATGAGGAAGCCGTCTTTTACGCCATCCAGCAGCGAATATCGGAAGGTTGGCTCACCGGTGTCACATCCGAAGGTGCGGTAAGTGTCGAGCATCATCCGGCGCTCGGTCTCGCGAGGATCGCGGACGGATTGGGGCGATTTCGATTGCTTCAAAAAATCTTTGGGTGTGGCGGTCAACCCGAGCTTATAGCCGATAAAGTACTCGAAGACCGCCCGCGCGTTGCCGCCAATCGAGCGATGGGCTTCGTCTGATATGACGAGGTCGAAATCAGTGGGCGCGAAAAAGCGACGGTACTTGTCATTAAAGAGCAGCGACTGCACCGTGGTCACTACGATATCCGCTTTGCGCCAATCGTCGCGCTGCTCTTTGTATATGATGGACGTGAAGTCGTTTTTTAGCAGTTCCTTGAAGGCTTTGTCGGCCTGAACCTCTAGCTCCAGCCGATCAACCAGGAATAGGACGCGCTTCGCATTTCGTGTCTTCAGGAACAGCTTGATCACAGCAGCTGAAGTCAGGGTTTTGCCGGTGCCAGTAGCCATTTCGAATAGAAAGCGGGTTGAGCCCTGCTTCACAGCTTCCTGCACGCGCATGACGGCGCGCTTTTGATAGTCGCGTAGAAAGCGCAGCTTCGCCTTCTCGATGAATGGGGGGCGCTCCTGCTCATTCTTCCATGCGGCTTCGCTGGCGTAACCCGGCATTTGGGTAAGCACGATAAAGTCGCGGTCTACCGGCTCTGAGGATAACCGCTCTGCGCTGGGTTCAAATGCGTAGTGATTTTTGATCTCGCTTGGCCCGGGGAATTTCGAGATCACTACCGGGTTACCCTGCTCCAGGTCCCAGAGGTAGTGAATATTGCCGTTGCTAAGGATAACGAACCTGGCATTTTGAGAGCGGGCATATTTGCGGGCCTGCTCTTTGCCAACAAGCGGGTTTTTACCCTCCGATTTCGCTTCCAGAACAATCAGCGGCTTTCCATCCCGATCCAGTAGTAGGAAGTCGATGAAGCCGTCCGTCAACTTCTCGAAGTCGGCGCCAAGCGCGTCGATGTCGGCATGAGCTACCTTCACGTTCGGCTCAAGGACGACGTTTGCTGGTCCGTTGGTATCAGCGAAAAACCGCCATCCGACTTCTTCCAGCAGCTTGTTGATCTTGATCCGCGCGGTCGCTTCTTTTCCGATCAATTAGCCCTCCCGGCAGGAAGCGTAAATCGCTCAGCCAAAACACTTATCTGAAAACGTTTGTAGGAAAGTTGTTGCCGCTTTGGCTATAGGTGTCGGCACAAGCAGTTTATCGGCGTGCGGAGGAAGGGACGAATGGCTTTCGATGCCAGCACTAGAGAAGCCGTGCACGACTACGCCAGTGGGCATATCAAGGACGAAGCGTGGCATACGGATTACTTTGAGTTCCTAACGGACCGAAAACTGGCAAAGCGCCTGGGCGAAGAGTTCATTTCGGCCAGGTACGTCTACAAGTTGCTGGAGGGCCTGGAAGCCAAGGATTGGCTGCTGCGCGCACAGATCCGTATCCAAGTGATGTCCTACGCGTCGATTTACGAGGCGGCCCTCCATTCCATATTGTTCACCGACCTTGCTGAGGAGCCGGCAGTAGTTGCTCTCACTGAGTTTCCGACCAAGAAGGAAATCTCAATTCCCAGAGCTAGCCTGTCCGTGCTTGAAAAGCATCTGGAGCACGAAGGCCGGAAGATCATCCCTACCTATGAGGGTGTGGGGAGAACCGACGAAACCAAGGTTCGATTTGACAGAAAGGCCGAATGCGCCTGTTCGCTGGGCTTGGTGGAAACATGGCTGAGAGACGAACTGATCGAGTTCTACGAGGCCCGGAATGCTATCCACATCCATGCCGAGATACGTAAGAGCCTGACTTACGAGATCGACCTTGCCAAGAGAGCCTACTGGCGCATGCAGCCCTTTCGGGAACAAATCGCGTCCTGGCGAACCAGGGAGGCCGCATCGCCGACCGAGAACGAAACCTCATAGAATGTATGTTTTATTAGGTTCTCGAAACCACCCCAGACGCCCGCAATCCTTGGGCTTGCGGGGTATTTGAAGTCTTTGGTCGCGCGGCAGCGACAATGGAAACATCATGAAAAGTAGCCAATCCCGGCCTTTCATGAGGTTCCCATGCGCCAAGCCCGAGTGCTCACCGATCCCGAATTCAAACGTCTGCTGGCAGTGGTGGGACAGCGCAAACATGCTGCCCGAGATCGGTTCGCGCTGTTCCTGTCGCATCTGGCCGGATTGCGTGTTGGAGAAATCGCCGGGCTAATCCTGCGAGACGTGTTCGAGGCCAGCGGTGAGGTGCGCGAGCAGCTTCGAGTTCGCGCCAGCATCGCCAAGGGTGGACATGAGCGTGTCGTGTTCCTGAGCGAACGCCTGCGCCGAGAGATCGTCCGCTACCGCGATGCCGTCCCAGGATTTGCCCAACGGAAGCCGGAAGCGCCGCTGCTGCTCACGCAGAAACGGACGGCATTCTCCTCGAACACGCTTTGTCAGCTAATGGGTCAGCTCTATCGTGAGGCGGGTCTTGACGGGGCGTCTTCGCACTCAGGACGCCGCTGGTTCATTACCCAGCTGGCACACTCGGGGGTGTCCCCAAAAGTGATCATGACCTTGGCTGGGCATCAGAACCTGACTACGACCCAGCGCTATATCGACGTCCGCGATGACATGATGCGGGCAGCGGTCGAATTGCTATAATCGCTGCCCCGGTTTCTTCTTAGAAGAACGTCAACGCTCGTCGTCGGTGCCGTTGAGTGTACTCGCGTAGTGCGTCAGAAACTGACGATACTTCTTGAGGTGTACGTCTGGCCGGCTCGTGCCCCAGATCAAGTCAAATGCCTCCCACGACCGCCTAACATGCCATGGTGTGCCGCCTCCGACCGTGACCTCGGCGTCGGCCAAGCGGTTGGCTTCGGCAATGGCTTGCACCTCCTTGTAGACCTCATGGTTCGACAGCATCATCAGTCCAGTGGCGTCCCAGCCGCCGAGGCGGTTGGGATTGCCGGGGTTGAAATCCCCATAGGTGCAAAGATCACCAAGTGGGCTTGGAAATGGAAACGGCTTGGACCTATCGAGGGCACTGGCGCTCTTGGAAAACTGGTAGGGCCACAGCGAAAAGTCACGACCCGTTTCACGCAGACCTCGCGTGATGATGTGGTTGGCCTGCACATTGCGAAACGCCCGCGCACTATCGTAGCTTATGCGAATTGGGCGCTTGAGGTGCTTTCGCATAGCCTTCTGCAAACCCGTTAGCATCACGCCGAACCCCGGCTGGGCAGTGCCGAGCACGTGTATCCACTGGAGCCGATCCAACAAGCCGGCGTCGCGCATCTGGATCAGCCGGTCGTTCCAAAACCACATATCCTGCTTGGTGTCGCCAGCCAGGGCGATGCCCTCAAGGTGCCGCTGATACGGTGACATACGCTTGAACCAAGCGTCAGCCTCGGCATGGTCGCGCCCCTGCATGACATTGCAGATGATCATGTCGGCGCGACTTCGGTTGCTGATGGCGTACTGGGTGTTCTGCTCGGTCTGGTTCAGGCATTGGTCGAACTGGGTATAGCCGCTGCCCTGAACATTGAGGCTGCGTGTCGGTACATCAAGAACTATGCCAACATCGCAGTTGCGCTCCTGCCATTGCAGCACCTGAACCCGGAAGATCTTATGGGGTGTTTTGATGCTGCCGCCGATAACGGAGAAACCTCCACTGTCACCCACCACGGTCGTGCTTAATCTGTCGCGGGTCGTTATCATTGTGGGGTTCAATTGGCCCACCCCAAACGCTGCGCTATAGAGCACCGCCTCATACGTGAAGAGGCTGCTGGTCGATTGCAGAAAGTTAAGATCCGCCATAGTCAGCCCACCGGGCAACGGCCTTGGGGCGGGGTTCATGACGGCGTTGGCAAAGTTGAAATTGGGTGCAGGCAAAAAGAGAGCGTGCTCGGGATTGGCCGAGATATTGAGCATGATGGTTCTTCTTGGGAAAGGGATCTAGAAGGAGGCGGGCCCGCGTGGCCCGCCTGCACTGTCAGTCCAGCGTCATGGACGTGAAGCACTTGCTGGACAGCTTGTCGTCCCCCAACAGCGCTGGAATGTAGACCGCGTAGTCGGCCCGCTTCGTGGCAAGGTCGATCCGAACAGCGCCATCAAAATCTGTAGCAATGATCATGTCGCCCTGAACGGGAAGCATAGCAACGGCAGCCACAAGAGCGTGCAAATCCGCCGACCGAATTTTCACTACCCCAGCCTTCGCGGACTTCGCCACGAGCTTAAGCGCTTGGTCCGACGTGCTGAACTTAGCATGCGTGCCATCGAAGTTTATCGTTACCGCCTTGCCCCCCGCCGACTTCAAGCCCTCGGAGACGACGGCAAGCAACCGGCGAGCGTTCTCGTCCAACGCGAACTGCAGTTGGGGTTTGAAGTCCTTGTTCCGGACATCCAGTGGCAAATTGCCTGGCTCAGAACGTAAGGGTTCAACAAGGAAGCCCACATCCTGCCTGGCTTCGTCTTCCGCCGCGTTGGTCGTCAGCACGACGCGAGAATGACCAAGTGTGTCGCCGGGTCCATCAATCCGCACATCGAACAGCTTGCGGCGCTCACGGTCCACGATATTGGCCTCTGCCTTCCGTCGACCATAAGTCTGAAAGTGGTGAAGCTTCTTCGGCCAGTCGGTGAGGATCGGCTGATGGGTATTAACCACCACGACCAAGCTGTCCGGGTTCAAGATCGGCGATATCAGGATTGTGCCATCAGGCCTCAGCACAAAGTGCCGAGACGCAAGTCGCTTCTTGGTTCTCCGGTCGGAAGGATCTTCAAGACCGTTGACGGCAATGTTGGTCTTGCGTTCCTCAACCATCATCCCGGCTTGAAGAAGCTCCCCGAGGGTGTCCACTAGCGGATCCACTGGTGCAATCGACTGCAAGGCTTCTGATAGTAAGGGGCCGAAGGGATCAAGCATGGTAGGCAAGGAAACCACCTTGCCTGCCACTTTAACTTCCAGCGCGATTGTAACAATTGGCGTGCCTACTCCTTCAAAGCCCGCCAACAGAGCTTGTCGGCCACGCTCCTCCAAGAGCGCGCTGACATTGGCAGCCGGAAGTTCAATCCAACTCTCGCGTTCGTCGGGCGTTTGGCGATTGGACTTGCGCTGCTTGGCCGCGAGCGCATTGATACCGCCAGCTTTCTCCAAAAGCTTTTCAACCGCCTTGATGCCGTTTCCATCGGCAGTGATCTTCGCGAACTTCTCCGGGGGCAGGGCCAGGATCAGGTTTGTCAGACCCTCTACAGCCAAGGACCAGCGATCCAGATATTGGCCGTGCTGCTTGGAAACTTTCTTGTCCTCAGAATAAGGCTTGAGGCCGAAGGTCCCAGCGACCGCCATCGCGGCAAGGTGCTTAGATTTGATCTTATCGGTATCCACACCGATATCGGCGGCCTCCTGTGTCCAATCGTTATCGGGGAATATCGCCATCTGGAGCGCCAACGTGGCGATGCCGCTTTGGGTACCCGCATCTCCCAGCAACATCCCACGCGTGGCATCGGAGCCAGCCTTCAGCCGCAGTGCAGTCCACGCGTCGTTGATCTGGGCCTTGGCGTCTTCGTCCAACCCCGCAATATCTGCCACGCTGATGGCATCGACATTGGAAGCCGCAAGTCCAGAAGGGTTTGAGGGTTCGACCTGCACGCGGTCGGTCACGGACACCATGCGGTCAGATGCGACATCGGCGGTAGCAGTTTCAGGGATGATGTTAGCTTCGAGCGAAATACTCATGTCGCAATTCCTTGCAATAGCAATCACTCCAACTGGCTCACCATGAGCTAGTCGGACAAACACACAGCGATGTGCTTGGTGGTACGTGCGGCCTACGACGCCAGGGTCTTTCACCCCACGACCTCAGTGATTGCGATAAGCAAGGGCCTGCTATGCAGGCGTACGGCTTTTCGCGATCACCTACCACTAATCATGCCCTTAAGTTTGGGTCAAGACGAAAAATGCCGGTTTCTTGAACCGGCATGCACTAGGTATGAATTTATGGTTAATTTAGTTTCTTCTTAGAAGAACGGAGTGGGGATTAACTCAGTGCCTGTGGTTCTTGCCGTTGTGATGTCTGAGTATGTTGATGTGTCAGGCTGTGTGAGTGGGAGTGTTTGTTTCAGTCTGTCATAGCAATTCAATTGCGCGGCTCTGAAGGATCAAAGGCGCGCTCTGTAACTGCTATGCCGGTCCCCGCAATGTCAGCCGCGCGTGGCACAGGCTGACCGCATCGGGACGGGATCGGCTCAACTGCCGATAAGGTCTCGAAACAAAATGGTTTGCCGGAGGTCGTCGTACCCCCAAGCCGTCATCTCCTTGGTGACGTAACCGGAGAGGTTGGCATCATACTGCTCTTGCAGATCGATGGTGCCACCGGGGCAGAGCTTGGCCCATATAGCGGCGCAGTGCTCTCGCAGCGTGGCTGTCGTTTCATTACCCGCGAACCGCACCATGGCATGCCCATGGATGTGGGTCGTGATTTGCTCAAGGAACATAATGCCGTCGGTCCGCAATGCCAGCGGTTTGCCTTGTGGCGGCCGATGCAGCAGCTTGCGGTCCAGGTGATGGTGAAACTCACGCACCCGCCGCACAAATTCCGAGTATGGTATGTTGCATTTGCTGGCCAGGGTCAGAAAGTAATCGGGGAACTGGTCCGCATAGGCCATATATAGATCGCGTATCTTGGCCTCTTGCATATAGCGGTAGGTCTCCGCCTTCTCCTGCTGCCTTGTCATCGCGAAATCCTCCATCATCGCCCGAACCGCTAAATACGGTTGCAGCAGCCGTTTCCGGCCTGCTGCTCAATTGTATTTATGGCGGGAGGGTCAGCGAAAATGATGCTGGGGATCGAGTTTCTGGAATTACTTTACGGGCAGCTTCACGAGGCGGGGATTATTCGATCCAAGAGCGAGTTTTCCGAACGGTTGCTGGGAAAATCCCCGAGCTACTTGACCTCGATGCGCGCCAAGCAGCGTGTGGTTTCGAGCGAGGTCATCATGGTTCTGGGCGATAATCTCGTGGCCGAGATTGCCGATCTGGCCACTGATCCTGCCCATATAGAAATTTGTGCTCTGCTGCGCCGTGCTGTGGCGCAAGTGAACAATTACCTGGCTGACCAAACAATTCCCGCCGGAATTATCTCGATGCCGAGAATAGCAACACCATTAGGCAGCCGTGGCCGATTGACTGCATGGCTGCGCATGATGGTGGGCATCTCCTCCTGATCGAAGCAGGCGGTAAAGCTTCAAGAGCCAACCCTATCGTAAAGCTCTACCCGGAGACCGAGTTGGGCTCCGTAATTTTCTGAAACTCCATAAGCAACTCCGGGTAGTGCTGGGCCATGTGACGGACCACCCGCGCATTCTCGATTAGGCGCTTCACGTAGCCCGTGGCTATCACCAGTTCGAGATGATCATCGCCATAGGTTTCTTCTAGCAGTCGGAACTCTCGGTCGAGCTTTTCCGATTCCTGCTCCATCAGCGCGATTTGCTCATCCGTCAGGCCACGGACATTCTTCGGCCCGGCGCCCTCGACAAGCTGTGAAGGCGGCGTCGCGCCGACCAGCGATTTGGCGTAGGCAATAGAATATTTGTTCATGGCGACCATGAGCTGCGCCGCCTCGATCTGGCGTAGCGGTTTCATTTTGCGCAACTCGGTAAACGCATTCATCGGAACATGCTTATCTTTGAGCAATTCGACTGCCTCAGAGCAGATGCCGGTGAGAAGCCGGCGCTTCATCCGGATATTGGCCACATTGACGTTGAGCACCTTGGCAATGACCTCTTCCGGCACGCCGCGTTCAACAGCGTTCAAGATCATTTGGTGTTCTTGGATAATAGCCAGCCGGTTGATGCGCTTATTGTAGGTATAGGCTTCGTCGTCGGTGGCGATCAGACATTCAACCTCCGTCGCGCCCATCTCGTGAAGTGCGGCCAACCGCAGATGGCCATCGAGCAGAAGATACTTGCCGTGCTCGCTGCGGTCCTGCGCCACCACTGGTAATTCCACGAGCCCGCCGACCAGCACCGATGCGCGGATTTGCTCGTATTTCTGGGACTTCATCATAGCGTCCGTCACCAGGCGAAGTGGCGTGATGTCTGCGGTCGGGATATTCCGAGTCTCGCGCTCGAAGGCGATGGTGACGGGCTGCGGTTTGTCGATCTTGTTCACCGCGACAGCTCCTGCCGCTCCATCCGAACCGCCAGCTTCTTGGGAACCGTATCCAACCCCTCCGCCTTCAACAGGTCGGCAAACTCATCATCGTGCAACAACTCGCGCATGGCGTGAGAGATGAATATCAGACGATTACGCGTCGCGTCCGCCTTGCGGATCAGCAGTCGCTTGCGATCCGTATCTTCCTGATAGGCCTTGACCAGCGCATCCGATGACAGGCGCGATTTGGCGGTGGGAGCGTTGCTCAGACCCTTCCCTCGGCGACGGCGGCTCTCGACCAGGCGTTTGGCCACCAGCAGCTTGCGCCCACGCAGCGTGTTGTTTTCGTAGGCATGCTGAAGTGCCTCCTGCATGCCTTCATCGTCCGCGCTGGAAATATCAACGGCAACGCTGACCGGTATCTGTCCGGCCTCTACGGCTCTGAGCAGGCGCTGCTCATCCTGCTGAAGTAATCTTGCGACACCGCGGACATATTCATGCGATCGGCCGATTTTACGCGCGACTTCCGCGTCCGAATAACCCTGCTTTTTCAATCTGCTGATATCGTGCACCAGATCGAGTGCTCGGTGCTGCCGTCGGGCGCAATTCTCGACGAGGCTCTTGACCAGACAGGTCTTCGGATCGGCGTCGATGACAAAGGCGGGAATTTCCCGTTGTCCAAGTTGCTGAAATGCCTCCAAACGGCCTTGTCCGCAAACAAGGTCGTATCGAGGACCGTTAGGGCCATCCCGCCGCGTCACCGTGATCGGCCGTTTCAGGCCGACATCGGCAATGCTAGCCACAATTTCCTGGAACACTTTCTGGTTTCGCACGCGGGGGTTCAGCACCGTGACGTCATCAACCGGAATAAGTTCGACCTGGCTTACCGCAATTTCTTCGTCCATCAGGCGACCTCACGCAGCGGTATCCGCTCCGCCAGCTCGAAGAGCGGCGATAGCGTATCGAACCGGTAGGCATCGAGCCAGATGCCGTTATCCTCTCCGAGGCGCAGGACATGCTCATCCATGTCGAAGGATGGCAGGAGAAGATAATCCCGTGCCTGCCGGTTTTCCCGGTCCATGCGAACGGCAATCGTTATGTCGGGCAGCAGGCCGCGATCCAATCGGATTTTCCAGCGCAGCGATCCGGCGGATGTCTGAAAACACCGAACCACGGTGAGCGACGCCGTGAACTCATGATTGATGGTAAGTATTTCCGTGAGCGGGTCTTTAACGACAGCGCCGCCAGCACGCCGTAAGCCCTCGATGGTTTCGGCAACAACATCGGGGTGCATTCGGCGCAGCTTCCGGTTGACTTCGATGTAGCCGTAATCGCGATCCGGGGTGAAACCGACCAGGGCATAGGCCTTGAGCAGCCCACCGAACCGGTGCTGATAGGCTGTGCTCGACGGGCAACCTTCCGCTTCGTCGATAATTAGCCCCGAGAGCAATCCCGTCTTCTCAAACAGGCCGTGAAGAATGGCCAGCATTTCGTCGTTTGAAAGATGACGGGATCTGGCTTGGATGATTTCACGGGCGGCATCGAATATCGTCGGATCAACAATCGCCTGGAACGCGCCCTCCGAGCGGACCCACATCGCGGCGTCGTTGACGACGCGGCGTTTCTTCAGCTTGAAAGAAACCCGGTTCCAGACATTGTTGCCGATGTATTTTTCGTTGATGAGAATCTGATGCACCGTCCCGCGCGTCCAGGCACGGCCCAGATCGGTCGGCACGCCGCGATTGTTGAGTTCGGCGGCAATCTCGCTTTCATCGCGCCGGTCCTCGACAAAGCGTTGATAAATCCATCGAACAATGGCTACCTCTTCCGAAGGTCCCGGCACAAGCACAACCCGGTCCGTCTGAATGCTCTTGTGTTCGCGCCTCCCAAGCAGTTCCTTGGGACGACCACGCTCGTCGCGCAACTCGCGCCGCAAGCCAAAGCCCGCCGCGCCGCCCTGCCGGTAGCCCATCTCGATTAGCCGACATTGGCCGGCGAAGACCTTCACTGAGAGGTCGCGGCTATATTCGGCGGCCATGCCGCGCTTCACTACCTTCTGCACGTCCGAACCGATGCTGCCGTCGTTCTCGAATTGCTCAGCGCAATATTCTATGCGCACACCAGCACGGCGGCAGCGATACTCATAGAACGCGCTTTCGTCAGCATCCTGAAAGCGGCCCCAGCGGCTGATGTCATACACCAGCACCACCGAATAATCCGCACGTCCACCTTCAATGTCCTCAATGAGCTGCCGCAACCCGGATCGACCTTCGATATTCAGGCCGCTGCGCCCAGCGTCGATATAGGTACGGACAATGGTGATGCCGCGTTGATCGGCATAGCCATGAATGGCGTCGGACTGATTTTCGGTCGAGTATTTCTGATGCTCTGTAGACATGCGAACATATTCAGCCGCCCTGATCGGTGCGGCTTGCATTGCTTCGTCTGCATGTCTGCCTCCATTTGCCGACATCACCTCATCCAGCCATGAAATGGGCGTGCTTTGAATGTATTGATCTGAAGTGTTGGAAAGTTCCGAGAAAATACCTCTGCAAGCCCTGACTATAGCTACAGGAGGCGGGAAACATGTTGCCGAAAACTGGCATAAGTTCCGGTGGAAGTGGCGGCGCTGATATCGCTGCGGCGATCTATGCCACCACCATCGCGTCGGCGCTCAAGGCCGAGCTAGGTGGCACTCATCAAGCGGTGAAGACCATCATGCGCTGGACGGGAGCGGGGGAACGCACCATCACAAACTGGATGGCTGGCGAACATGGCCCAAGCGGGCCGCATCTGACCCAATTGGTTCATCATTCAGACGCCGTGCTGGATGCTTTTCTGACCCTTTCAGGCCGTGATCAACTTATGCTTGGCGTCAGTGTCAGACAAATCAGGGCGGAATTGCTGATCGCTTTGGACGCTTTGGACCGAATTGCATCGCCTAATGATCTTACGGGCAGATAGACAAAAAAATCTGTACGTGATCGCCGATTAATGGCCTAAATTTCTTTTTAGAAGATCGGCGGGGTCAACGTGCAGAGCCAGAGAAAGACGCTCAAGTTCATCTAGGCTGAGATCGAACTTGTCGCCGTTCTCGATCTTGTCGATCTCCAACAGCGACCAATCGAGGTGTTCCGCCAACGCTCTAGCGGTCATCCTGCGCTGTTCCCGATAGTGCCATACATTGCGGGCAAGCAGCCGTGGCGCTTCGGGGTGTTTCAATCGAGGCCGCATCAGCGGTGCCCCTGTGGTGCGAATAGCTCGAAGGTCTGAACCGCAAGGGCTTCGGCCAACTGGTCCATATCATTGAGGGTGAGGTCGAACTGCTCGGCGCTCTCAATGTCCTCGATCATCGCCAGCGGCCAACCAACGGCTCGCGCCAACATATCTGTGTCGATCCCGCGCAATTCTCGCCAGCGCCGAACGTTGTGGGCGAGCAGCTTGTGCCCCTCTGTGATCCGTGGCCGCAATCAACATCTCCATTGCCATTTCGATGCCGCGATATGCAGCCGAATGGATCAAAGGCCAAGAACTCGCGTTTTTCACGAAAAAGGTTCAGTAGAACCAAGGCGTTAGGAAGGCGTCATAGCCACTCGGGCACTTTGATCAAGGCCAGAGAGCTATAGCCGATGGCTATAGCTCTCTGGGTGCCACACGCGCATTGCGCGTATGGCAGAAAAGTGGGAAGCCACCCGTCCGATTTCGAGAGATGGGCTTAGGTTGAGGTCACCGCTTGCACTGAATTCGGGCGATATGCCTTCAAGCCAGTTGGTATGTGGGCAATGGGCAAGCTATTGAACGCAGTGAAATCAATGTCGGCTAAGTGCCCCGGAAACCGACCGACAACGCCTCGGTAAGCAGCCGAACCCTTCGTGGCGCAAGGCTGCGCGATGCATGAACCGTGTGGATAGGCATGCTCGGCAAACTCCAATCCTCGAATAACGGCACCAGCGATCCCGCCGCCAAATCGTCTACAACGATGTCGCGGGGGAGGTAGGCGATCCCCGCACCATCCCGTGCTAGCAGGCGCTGGGCCTCGTCATTGTCGGTTTCGATGCCGCCACCCACCTCGACCGTCAGGACGTGCTCGTCGTTCCCAATAAACTGCCAATGATTGCGCTGGGCAAAGTTGAGATTAAGCACACACCGCGCCTGTGCCAATTGCGTAGGGTGCGTCAGCGGTCCATGCCGGGCGAGAAAATCTGGCACAACACAGCAGACAAACCGGTAAGTGCCGATCCGTCGCGCCACGAGACTGGAAGTGGCAAGCTCGCCTACGCGCACGGCAAGATCGTAGCCTTCGCCGACGAGATCCACACGACGATTGGCGAGGCTCATTTCCACGACGACCCCCGGGTGTTCGGCACTGAACCGGGCCACAATGGCTGGCAAGCGCGCAATGCCTAGCGTGGTGGGGGCGCTAAGGCGAATGCGCCCGGTCAGTGCGCCGGTATCGCTACTGCATTCGGCTAGGGCTTCGGCTGCATCCAGCACCGCTTCGGCCCGCGCCAGGAATAGGCCACCCTGTTCGGTCAGGTGCTGGCTGCGGGTGGTTCGCTCGATCAGCTTGAGCCCATACCGTTCTTCCAGCCCCTGAATACGACGACCTACCATAGCGGGGGAGAGGTTGAGCTGCCGGGCGGCACCGGCAAAGCTGCCCAATCGCGCGGCGGCAATAAAGGTGCGGAGAGCGTCCAAATCGGCCATTCGATACCATTACGCAATTCAGAACCGATAACCCATGCAATTCACGCACGACTGGAATGGATGCATATCAGGGTCATCGCAATCGAAATCCAAGGACTTTCCAAATGACCACCACAGCAATCATCGGCTTGGGCAATATGGGCAAGGGACTTGCCAAGCGGCTCGCTGGGAAAGCCGATCTCGTTCTGTCCTCGCGCAATCTCGATACCGTCCGCAGCTTTGCCGCCACGCTCCCCGCCGGTGTGACCGTTCTCGACATCGACGCTGCCATTGACGCAGCCGAGATCGTCGTTCTGGCCCTGCCTTATGACGCTGCCAAGGAAGTTGCTGCCCACCCGGCTCTGGCCGGAAAGATCGTGGTGGACATTTCCAACCCGGTTAAGCCTGATTTTTCGGGTCTTGCCATCGGTCACACGACCTCGGCGGCTGAGGAGCTTCAAGCTGCTGCGCCGGCGGCCAAGCTGGTCAAAGCCTACAACACTGTCTTTGCCAGTGTTTTCGATCTGCCTGCCACCCAGACGGCGAAGGTTCCGGTCTTTCTGGCCGGAAATGATGAGGCCGCCGTCGCAGAGGTTGAAAAGCTGGTTGCAGCTTCTGGCTTTGCAGTCGAAAAAACCGGCGGCCTTGACGCCGCCCGCCTGATCGAACCCCTTGGTATGCTGAACATCCGTTTCGGCTATGGCCTGGGTCGCGGCACTGCCATCGCTCCCACTTGGCAGACGTTGTAGATCAATCCCCTGGGCCTTCCTGCCAAACAGGAAGGCTCGGATCGATTGCGAGGAATTCAAATAAGCACAATGTTCGCTACGGACGACAGGAGGCAGGAACAATGGACTTCAAATTGCAGGGTGTTTCCCTGGTCGAAACCACCTATCTAGGTCGATCTGCGTTGGAGATCACCATGCCGAGCGCGGCAACGCAGGACCCCTCGAAGGAAGCGTTGACGGACCGCGACTACATGGCGTGGCTGCCCACCGACTTCGGGGACGGCACGATTGAGGTCGATGTCGCAAGTGTCCTTGCTCCCGATGCCCCTGGCTATGCGCGGGGCTTTATCGGCCTGACGTTTCGCATCGATGCGCAGAACAGGTTCGAGAGCATCTATCTACGGCCCGTGAATGCTCGCGTCGAGGATCAGATCAGGCGAAACCGTACCGTGCAATATGTTGCCTATCCCGAGTTTCCGTTTCCCCGACTGCGCAAGGAAGAACCTGAGAAGTACGAGACCTACGTGGACATCGCGCTTGACGAGTGGATCGGCTTGCGTATTGAGGTCAAAGGAGCGACAGCCAAGCTTTTTGTCAACGACGCGCCGCAGCCCACGCTGATCGTGACTGACATGAAGTTGGGGGAAGCCCAACGTGGCGGCGTCGGGCTGTGGATCGAAGCGGGTACGGTCGGCTATTTTTCCAACTTGCGGATCACGCCGCCGCTTGCTGGTTAATAAGACCAACGACCCTACCCACTGATGCCCTACGGACCCCGCTGGCGGGGCTGACAGCTATCGGGTAAGCCGTGCTGCCCCATCGGGCTACCGCCCCGTTATGCCTCGCTGGGCGTGTGCCCGTGGCCATGATCTCTTCGATATAGGCGCCGACTTCCATGCCGAACTGGAAAGCAAGCTCGTGACAGGCATCGCGGGCCTTCGGTACGGCCTCATAGGCATAGTCGAAATGCATCACTGCGATCTGCACGTCCTTAAACGCCGAGTGCGCCACATTGGCGTCGAGCCAGCCGTTGCGGTCCATGTCGCGGCTGGCGAACAACATGTTCTTGGACCAGTCACCGACCAATTGCAGCAGCACCGCCCGGAGATTGGCGCAATCCCGCTGGCCCTGTTGATCAACAGCTTGCGCAGGAGCGAGAAAAGACAGAAATGCCGGGAACAGCACAATGGCCATTCCCGGCACCTGAAGGCATCTTGTGATGGTCGGGATCAACTTGCCTTGCGCAGCATGTGCCCGCGCTCCGCAGCAGCAGCCGCAAGCTGTGCGTCTAGTTCACCGGCACGGACAGCGTCGGTCAGGGTGTCGAGGATTGCGGGAAGAGCAGTAAGTTCGCCAACGGCGATGGCATTCTTGTCCTTGACAAACTCGATGGGTTTTCCGGCATAGCGCAGACCGAAGAAGGTCTGGCCACTAGCATCGACGAACCAGCCTGCGCGGAGACGTTTCGGGGTTTCGACCTGGACCCGCTGACCTTCCTCGTTCTTGCGCCACACCATATGGGTCGGCGCATAGTGCTGCCCAGCAAGCTTGGCTTCGGCCATGGCCCTCTGTTCCGCCAGCGCCGCGATCACCTTGTTGCGGGCGCGTTCCACAGGATCATTGCTGGTGCGAACAGGCTGGGCCGTGGTCAGTTTCAGGGTCTTCAGGATGCTCATGCGGCGTTTTCTCCAAATGGTTTGCTTTCCACATGGCCTAGCGCCAACGGCCAAAAGAGCGACCAAATAGTCAGATAGGACGGCTTGGTCGATCACGAGACCACGAGCCTGACATTGACCAAAACCTACTCCCGCCAAGAGCTTCTGGACATCATCTGGAGCAAGCCCACCCGCGAGGTCGCAGAAGACATCGGTGTATCAACCGCCGCAATCTCCACCTACTGCAAGGACAACGACATCCCTGCACCGCCTCGTGGTCACTGGCTGAGGGCCGAAGGCTAGCGGGTGAAAAAGCCCAGCTTGCTACCGAGGGGAATTGGGAAGAGGAGCTTCACGTCGGGCTGGCCGCACTAGGGCATATCGTCGTGGCGATCAAGGCGGCGAACGAGAACGACGCGGCGGACCAGGCGGAGGCGCTGGTCAGGAGGTGGCTTCACTGAAATACCTGCAGCGCTCCTGCAACCATGAGCGCTAGTATGAGGAAACTGACGAAGCGCTGAAAGTAGAACCAGCCGGACAGAATTGGCCCAACATCCATGTCTTGATGACGAGCGAAATCTTGATCCAGATTCAGGTTTGGCACTGCGCGGTCGATGCTAAAAATAAAGCCAGGCGCCCTTCGGCCGCGTATCGTTTCTCCACCGGAACTGCGCCCCCTGCTAGGTTTATTTACTAGCCGGGATAGCCTCAGCTTTCGTAACACATAGTCTCGCCACCGGGTCAGCTGGGCTTCGCCGATCCAACCCAACAGGGCGCCCACAGCCGTCAATATGATTAGAAAAACAAGCGCCTTGAGGTTCTCGTAGCCGTAGCCGCTAACGATGTCTGCGACATAGTAGAAGCCTTTCGTGACAGCGGGCAGAAACGCAGACGACCAATCGTCGCCCCAGGCCAGAGCCGAGGCATAAGCGCGGTTCTTCTCGACCTTGATAGACCGGGCGAGATCCAATTCTCCACTGCGCTCATATCCACTGGCTAGGGCATCATAGACAAGTGGCTGATATCTGGCGTCGGACGCTTCACCGGAAACAAAGCCATTTTCGTCGCAACGCGCGTCAAGTGGTGCGAGGAATTTCGCGAGGACGCCTCCCACTCTGTGTCCCCCGACCTCACTCCCCGTCGGATTGCCTAACACTCTAAACTCCGCGCCATGAAGATCGACGTAGACCGGACCCCTAACGCGAGTGCCTGTGGAGGAGCTATCGAGATTTATTACAAGCGTGTCAGTTTGGAGATCTTTGGCGATTACGCAACCGGCATCGGCAAAGTTGGTTGTCGGCCCAGCGATCTGGAGTTGCCCACCTATTATGCTCGAACTCAAGTTGACCTGGTTACGTATGAATCCGCCTATCGACGCATTACCCTCGATGATCACGCTGGAAAGATCTGCGCGATCTAAGCACGCATACTGGCCATAGCTGTCAGATGACCGCGTGATCCCGCAATCGACCAGTGGCTGCAACTGCGGCCTTTCATTTGAGCTGTTCACATTGAAGCTTCTTGCGGTCATCCCTCCAGCATGAAGTACTTTAAACGAAGCGTCGTTGAGCACGACAGCGCCTTCCACTGCGGCGTCTTTTAGCCAAAGGCTCGAAGCCGCCGTATCGGACACCTCGATGTTAAAAAGTCGAGCATTTCTGAGCGAGATATACCCAGATGACATGATGTTCTCGAACCATGAGGTACCTCTTATGCTGGAAGATGTGAGCGTTATATTCGTAGTTTCTACATTGCTGATCTGCAGGTCTTCGCTTGAGAAATAGAAGGCATGTAAGCCACCTGTAAACTTGCTGTGCCCTGACTGACCGATGAATGTGTAGCCCTCCACCGCAGCGCCCCACAAGTTCAAGAGTCCTACAACATCGACATCTTCAATTCGAAGGGCACCAAGTCGGGTGACCCCGAGATAAACCTCTCCCACAAACTTGGAACTATCGATCGTCAAACTTCCCGCTACGGAGGCGCCATGCATGTGGACTGAACGGGCATCGTTCTCTGCCTCAGCGTCGAGGTTGCGGAGGGTGATGCTTCCTGAGATGGTGGCTTCCGAGAAGTCGATCGTATGTAGAAAGTCGCTGTTTACCAGTCGAGCCTCGGAGAAAGCCGAGGATGATGCGTCGATACCATTGTATACGACGGACCCGCTGATCTCGAGACGAGAACCAACTGCGCCGCGAAGATCCCCTCGATAAATTCTGGAGCGCTTAACACTCAGTGACGCAAACTCCTTGTAAGCCAGATCTAGCCCGATCTGTGCGCATTCGAGTTCGAACTGATCGACTTCCTGCGTCAGAAGGAAGTCGAATAAGCTGCTCGGAACGAACGGTGCTATACGCGCGAACTCATCTGAGTAGACGTCGTGATCATCACACTCAAGATCGTTTACGCCTGGCCAAGATTGGTAAGTGAATATGTCTGAAGGGCGATAGCAAAATTCGCCTATCTGTCCGATGAGCGCTTCATCTCTCTCATGGGTATCCATGATTGTTCGAGCCTGATCAGCGTACTGTTTCAAAACCGCGTGGCCGGCAGCTATCGCATCCAACTCGGTTTGGGCGCCACGAGTGTACCCCAATACCTCAGTTCTGGGGATTACACCCAGCTTGACTGCCTCGTTGAGCACGGCATCGTAGACGTGTCGCCGGAGGAGGGAATTCCAGTTTTCATCTAAGGCCGAACAGAAATCATTGAGTGAGTTGGTAGCCTCGCGATTGATAGCAAACCCAATCAGAGAAGGCGCAAATCCATTAGCAAAACCTAGGTCATCCACTAGGCTGGCAAGGTTAGAGGCAGGAATGTTTTCCGTGTCACTTCCCGGGACAAAAAATCCTTCAGCATCAATCTCGCTAAGGAGTTGGAGCGGAGCCAGAACTTGTGCATTGACTGCGCTTCCAGACAAAAGGAAGATAAACGCCGACAGATGCATAAACAGCCGAACCGCCCCCACAGTGAAACTCCCGCATTCGTAAGATGATCTTTAAAATGTCGCAGTGACAGTGGTTTGTCTAGGCTCTGTTGACAAAGTGTGGCATCCATATCCTTGCGGCGGCTAGGGCGAGGAAGGCCGCGAAGGACGTTGCTGTTTTGTCGAAGCGTGTGGCGATGCGCCTGAACTGCTTGAGCCTGTTGAACATGCGCTCGATGCGGTTGCGGTCTTTGTAGGCCTTGAAGTCGCATGGTGGCGGGTTCTTGCGGTTGGTTTTTGGTGGGATCACCGGAACGATGCCGCTCAGGAGTAGATCCTGGCGCACGGCGTCACCATCATAGCCCTTGTCGGCCAGGAGCAATCGCGGCTTGCCAACCGGCATGGCCATCAAGGCAGGAACGGCTGCATAGTCGGATGTTTCTCCGCCTGTGAGGACAAAGCCAAGAGGGCGTCCTTGACCGTCTGTGCGGGCGTGGATTTTGCACGTAAAGCCGCCGCGTGATCGACCAAAAGCCTCCTTATAAGTCCCCCTTTAGCGCCCGCTGCCTGAGAGTGGCCGCGCACCGTGGTGCTGTCGATCATGTGCTGCCAGTCATCGGTGAGCCCGAGTTCGACCAGGGTCTCAAGCAAGGCATCCCACACCCCTTGCTCGGCCCAGCGACGGAAGCGCACATAGACTGAGTTCCACTTGCCATAGCGCTCATGCATGTCGCGCCAGGGGCAGCCAACTCGCAGAACATGGAGCATGCCGTTCAGATATCGACGGTTATCTTGCGCTGGTCGGGACTTGCGCCCTCGCTCAGCCGGCAAGAGCTCCCCAATGAGCCGCCACTCTGCGTCCGACAAATCCCCACGCGCCAAAACCGCCTCCTAAAAAGCAGTCTTGAATCACGGCAAACCCGATTTGGGAATCCAGTTTGTCAACAGGACCTAGTTGTCTCGTTCCGCAGATTTTCGCTCACGCTTCTCCTCGACCGAAATAAATCGCGGACCCCAAGAGACAGTCAGGTGCAGGTGGCGCCATTCGCCAGGTTAAAGAGGGGCCATGCCGCGCAACCAAGGTACGCTTGCTGATCAACTTGCTGCTGTCCTGACCTATCGAAATAGGCCCGACCACAAGCCATGTCCGATCCAGTCGAGCCTGTTACAACCCTGCTAACCACAATCAGGCATGCGCTAGAACAGAGCGCCTCAGCAACGAGAAGCTGCTAAAGGTCACTCCGTCTATCGAAGAAATTCAGCGCAACATGCGCAAGGACTGCACATTGAACGAAAAAAGGCGAAGTCGTCTCTATCGGCCGGCTTAAGTTCAGTAATGGCACATAGCGTGACCGCCCGCATGCCGGACCGGCAAAGTTCGATTGGGCGATTGCTGAAAAGTCTACGTGACGGGGTGTAAAGCAGGCCGAGGAGCTGAACGGTATTGCCAAGATTGAACCGTCAACCGCATTCTGATGCTCGCGTCAGACTTTCCGGGAAGTTAGCACGCATCTAGCACGCAGGGACAGAAGTTCAGTAGAACTATGCCCTTCAGCGTATATCACCAAAGTTGGTAAGGGAGAGGCCGACAGTTCAATCCTGTCCGGCAGCACCATTCCTCCCTTATATCATGTACTTGCTGCCCGTCCCGGGATGGTTTTTCGCGTCCTTCGCTCGCGCTCGCGTTGCGATCGGTTATGGTGGCGAAATCTTTTCCCACAATCGGATGGAGCCGCGTGAGGAAGCCCGAGTTTGCGCCTGCGCAGATTGAAGCCGTTCTGCGTGCCCGCTTCGGTGGGGTGGAGCGGTTCGAGCGGCTGGCGGAGGGGGATGAGTCTCAGGCGTTCGGGTTCAGAGGCGATGGCGCGGCGCTGATCTGCCGGGTCAACCGGTCCCGCCTGGGCTTCGACAAGGACGGTTTTGCCCATCGCCATTTTGCTTCCGAGGCCCTGCCGGTGCCAGCGGTGCTATCGATCGAACCGTTCGGCGATCATTGGCTCTCTATATCTGTCCGTGCCCCCGGTGAGACGCTGCAAGCTCTAGGCGCGGAGGCTGCAGATCTGGGCGCGGCGCTTGCCGCCACCATGGACGCCATGGCGGCGACAAATGTCTCCGTGCTCGACGGCTTTGGTGCGTTCGCAGCGGACGGGCGCGGGGATTTTACGCATTGGCGCGACTATCTCGCCGCCATCGCCGATCCTGCGGTGTTCGACTGGGCGGCCGTGTCACACATTATATCGCCCGAGGCGGTGCAGCCGCTTCTCGAAATCGTCCAGCGACTGGCGCCGAAATGTCCTGACGTCGCCCGGCTCGTGCACGGTGATTTCGGCTCCAACAATGTGCTGGCCGCCGGCGGCGCGATCACGGGCGTCATCGACTGGTCGGAGGCCATGCTGGGCGACCCCTTATATGATGTCGCCAATATCTTCTTCTGGCGCAGTTGGCTGGCGTGCATGGAAGCGCAGGCGCTCTATTTCGAGACCCGTGCCGATCCGCGGCTCTACGAGACGGAAAAACTGACCTGTTATCAGCTCCGCATCGGGCTTCAGGCCCTCTACGACGCGGCCACCGACGGCGACACAGCCTTCGTGGGCTGGGTGCTGGAGCGTTGCAGGGCAATCGCGGCGCGGTGACCGGACGTCCCGACCCCGGAGAAATCCCCGCCAGAGTTTTCTCACTCCCCAGCTTCCGCCCGCCGTGGCACTCTGCTAACCCACCGTCAGACATTCTTTGACCGGAGCAGCACCATGAGCGACAGTTTCAAAACCCTCGACGAACTCGATCTCACCAATAAGGTCGTGCTGCTCCGCGCCGATCTCAACGTGCCGGTGGCAAATGGCGAAATCACCGATGCCACCCGCATCGAGCGCCTGGTTCCCACCATTCGCGCCATCGTCAAGCATGACGCCAAGGTCGTGCTGCTCAGCCATTTCGGCCGCCCCAAGGGTAAGATCGATCCCGAGTTCTCGCTCGAGCAGGTTTGTGGCGCCGTCGCCGACGAAACCGGCCATCCCGTTGGCTTTGTTGCCACCGACTGGGTCGATGTGAGCGACGCCAAGGCCGCGATCGAAGCGGCCCCGGCCGGCTCGGTGCTGGTGATGGAAAACACCCGATTCCACCCCGGCGAGGAAGCCAACGACGTCGAGCTGGCAAAGCGCATGGCGAGCCTGGGCGATGTCTATGTCAACGACGCCTTCTCGGCGGCGCACCGCGCCCATGCCTCGACCGAAGCGCTGGCCCGCCTCCTGCCGGCCGCTGCCGGCCTTGCCATGCAGGCCGAGCTCGAGGCGCTTGAAGCCGGTCTTGGCAAGCCCAAAAAGCCTGTGGTCGCCATTGTGGGCGGCGCCAAGGTGTCCTCCAAGATCGATCTGCTCGAAAACCTCGTCACCAAGGTCGATGGCCTCGTCATCGGCGGCGGCATGGCCAACACCTTCCTCCATGCCCAGGGTTATGGGGTCGGCAAGTCTCTGGCCGAAAAGGATCTCGCCGATACCGCCCGCCGCATCATGGAAAAGGCCGAAAAATCCAATTGCGCCATTATCCTGCCGATCGACGCGGTGGTGTCCTGGCATTTCAAGGCCAATTCCCCGACCCGTCTTTATGGTGTCGATGCGATCGATCCCGATGGCATGATTCTCGACATCGGCCCGTCCTCGATCGAGCGCATTCTCGGCGCCATCGACGATGCCAATACCGTGGTGTGGAATGGCCCGGTCGGCGCCTTCGAAATGGAGCCCTTCGATGCCGGCACCGTGGCCATCGCCAAGCATGTCGCCAAGCGCACCCATGACGGGCATCTCGTGTCTGTGGCCGGTGGCGGCGATACGGTGGGCGCTCTCGCCCATGCCGGGGTCAAGGATGCGCTGACCTATGTGTCGACGGCCGGTGGCGCTTTCCTTGAATGGATGGAAGGCAAGCCCCTGCCGGGCGTGGAAGCGCTCAAGAAATAATCCATGCGCGTCCGCCCTGCCGGACCAGACGATATTGCCACGCTCCTCGCGCTCGACCCGATCGCAGCCCGGAGCGTGGATCGCGCCCGATCCATTGCCCAATGGGTCGGGGCAGGGTGGTGCTCCGCTGCGGAGATCGATGGCGCGCTGGCCGGCTATGCGGTGGTTCATCCGCATTTCTTCGGCCGGAATTTTCTCGAAATGCTGATGGTTGCTCCGGCCTTCCGCCGTCGTGGCATTGGCCGCGCTCTGCTGGTCCACGCGCTTGACGCCCAGCCGGGGGCAATTCTCTGGACCTCCACCAATCTGTCCAATGCGCCGATGCGAAATCTTCTCGCCCAATTCGGCTTCACCCGGATGGGCGTTATTGAAGGGCTTGATGAGGGCGACCCCGAGCTTATCTTTCGCAGCGGGGTGTGAACCCTTCCGGCGCTGGTCCGCAAACTCCGCTGTCCCGAAAGCACAAAAGTCCCAAAAACCTTGCGATTTCATTCGCCTTGGGGATAGATCGCCTCATCTACTCAAGTCCCATTCGGAGACCCGATGCCTCTTCGCCTCGATAGCGCCGCGCCTGATTTCGAAGCCCGCTTTGTCGACCTGCTCGCGGGCAAGCGCGAATCGTCCCAGGAGGTCGGGGACACGGTCGCCGCCATCATCGCCGATGTTCGCGCCCGCGGGGATGAGGCAGTGGTTGAGCTCACCAACAAGTTCGACCGCGCCAATGTCACGGCCGAGACGCTGCGCTTCACCCAGGACGAGATCGACGCGGCTGCGGCCAGCGTCTCCCCCGAGGTGATTGCGGCCCTCCAGCTGGCGCACGACCGCATCAAGGCCCATCACGAAAAGCAGAAGCCTGTCGATCACATCTATACCGATGCCCTTGGCGTGACCCTGGGCACGCGCTGGACGCCTGTCGATGCCGTCGGGCTCTATGTCCCTGGTGGCCTTGCCTCCTACCCCTCCTCGGTGCTGATGAACGCAGTGCCGGCCCATGTCGCGGGTGTCTCGCGCATCGCCATGGTTGTGCCGACTCCCAATGGGCAGCTGGCATCCGCCATTCTCGCCGCGGCAAAAATCGCCGGCATTACCGAAATCTACCGCATGGGCGGCGCCCAGGCCGTTGCGGCTCTCGCCTATGGCACCGACACCGTGGCCCGCGTCGACAAGATCGTCGGCCCCGGCAATGCCTATGTCGCCACCGCCAAGCGCCAGGTGTTCGGTCAGGTGGGCATCGACATGATCGCCGGCCCCTCCGAAGTGCTGGTGATTGCTGATCGCTCGGCCAATCCCGCCTGGGTGGCTGCGGACCTGATCGCTCAGGCCGAACACGGGGCAGGGGCCCAGTCCATTCTCGTGACCACCGATCCCGCGCTGGCCGATGCCGTCGCCGCCGAGGTCGATCGCCAGCTGGCGCTGCTGCCGAAAGAAGAGATCGCGCGCGAAGGCTGGGAAGAGTTCGGCGCCATCATCACGGTCGCCTCCCTCGATGAAGCCGTCGAGCTCGCCAATCGCATTGCCTCCGAACATGTCGAACTGGCGGTGGACGATCCCCAGGCGCTGCTCCCAAAGATCCGCCATGCCGGTGCGCTGTTCCTCGGCCACCACACGCCCGAAGCCATTGGCGATTATGTCGGCGGCTCCAACCATGTGCTGCCCACGGCCCGCTCGGCCCGCTTTGCCTCCGGCCTCGGCGTGCTCGATTTCGTCAAGCGCACCTCGATCCTGGGATGCGATCCCGCCTCGCTGGCCGCGCTCGCCGATGCGGCGGTCACCATCGCCGAGGTTGAGGCGCTGGACGGCCACGGTCGCTCCATTTCCATACGGCTCAACCATTGAGTATTTCCATGGGGACAGAAACGGACGTGACCGACCAGGACAGGCTGGTCACAGTCACGCTCGACCCCAACACCATCACCTCGATCAATCCCGACGAGGTGCACGAGTGGCGCATCGCCATCTATGATCTGCTGGAGGATAATTCCTTCAAGCCGGCCCGCGTCGCGGCCAAGGGCCCCTATGCGCTGCACGTCTCGATCATCGGCAATTTCATCGTGCTCGACGTGCGCGACCCCGAAACCTTCAATCCTATCGCCGCCCATTATCTGTCGCTGACCCCGTTCCGGCGGCTCATTCGCGACTATTTCCGCATTCGCGACGCCTATTACGAGGCAATCCGCTCGGCCCAGCCGTTTCAGATCGAAACCGTCGATATGGCGCGGCGGGGTCTCCACAACGAGGCGGCTGAACTCCTGCGCACCCGCCTCACCAACAAGATCATCATCGATCTCGCCACGGCGCGGCGTTTGTTCACCCTCATCTGCGCGGTCCAGCCCTATGCCAGCCGAATCGATGAGGCGACGAGCGCGCTCCCCAGCGTGCTATTCGTCTGTTCGATGAACTCAGTGCGCTCGCCCATTGCCGCCGCTCTCGCCCGCCAGGCCTTCCCCGGGCGCATCATTGCCCGCTCGGTGGGGGTCAATGGCGGCAAGGCCGATCAGTTCGTCCATGAGGTCATGGAAGAAATCGGCATTGATATGAGCGTGCATACACCCCATATTCTCGACGAACTCGTCGCAAACCGGTTCGATCTGGTTATTACCCTGTCCGAAGACGCGCCTGAGGCCGTGCTTCGCAAGGGGCTGGAGGCCGGTGCCGTCGAGAAATGGAGCGTTTCCGATCCGTCTCTGATAGAGGGAAGTCGGGACGTAATCCTCAGTGCGTATCGTGATCTGCGCGACACCTTGCGGCGTCGCGTACGCGATCGTTTGGAACCTTTGGTTTCCGGTGGTTCACAAAGCGCCTGAATTGCAGTAGGTTCCGCCAAATTTTTGGCTCCGGCCGGGCTCATCCATGCCTGCACGGGGTCTTCCCAGGAGAAAGTATGGCCAAAGAAGAAGTGCTCGAATTCCCGGGCGTGGTCACCGAATTGCTTCCCAACGCGACCTTCCGGGTCAAGCTTGAGAACGAACACGAGATCATCGCTCACACTGCCGGTCGCATGCGCAAGAACCGCATCCGCGTTCTCGCGGGCGACAAGGTCTTGTGCGAAATGACCCCATACGACCTGACCAAGGGTCGCATCACCTATCGCTTCAAGTGATCGCGACCACCTCGCGGTGGGCAAGACGATCCGCCGGATCGTTTTGAGCGACGAATGCCCTGAGCCATGCGCAGGGCCCAACTCCTCCCGGAGCACAAAGCAATGGCTAGCCGTCCGGATCTGATCCTGGCATCCGCCTCGCCCCGCCGTTTGGCGCTCCTCAACCAGATCGGTATCGAGCCTGAGCACCTTGTGCCGGCTCATGTCGACGAGACCCCGGAGAAGGGCGAATTGCCGCGCAAGCTGGCCATGCGCCTCTCCGAGCTCAAGGCCCTGACGGCCCAGCACAAGGCTCGTGTCGCCGGCTTTGGCAACAATGCCCTGGTGCTGGCCGCCGATACCGTGGTTGCCGTCGGCCGCCGCGTTTTGCCAAAGGCCGAGACCATGGAGGAGGCAACGGAATGCCTGCGCCTGCTCTCGGGCCGGGCGCATCGCGTCTATACCGGGGTGACGCTGCTCACCCCCTCCGGCGCCAAGCGCCAACGTCTCGTCGAGACGCGTTTGAGGTTCAAGCGCCTTTCCACCCGCGAAATGGAAGCCTATCTCGCCAGCGCCGAGTGGCGCGACAAGGCCGGCGGCTATGCCATCCAGGGCATCGCCGGCTCCTTTGTCGTCAAACTGTCCGGTTCCTATTCCGGCGTGGTCGGCCTGCCTCTCAACGAGACCACCCAGCTTCTCGCCGGCGAGGGCTATCCCGTCTATTTCAACTGGCTCAACCAGTCCAACCTGTCGGGCGTGTGATGAGCGAAACCCCACTTCGCAAATGCCCCATCTGCGGCAAGCCCGCAGTGGAGAAATTCAAGCCCTTCTGCTCCAAGCGCTGCGCTGACGTCGATCTCAACCGTTGGCTCACCGGTGCCTATGTCATCCCGGCGCGGGACGACGAGCCGCTCCCTGATGCGGAGGAGGGCGAGCAATAGCCCTCGGCAAACGCTCCCCGCGCCCTGCGCACGATTTTTCCCGCCATTGAAGCTTTTCTCCGCCCTGCCCGTCCTCACAGGCGGGCAGGGCGGCTTTCTATGCGCTCGTCGTGGGCTTGCCCCCGCTCTCCGATAAAGGGCGCCAGTGGCCCCCTCAAACGCCGGTGCCGGCGGGGTCTTCAAGCGCGATAATCGCTTCCCGGCAAACATCTTTTCCACACCCCGTTTTCGCGCTTGCGCGGAGAAAAACGATCTCCTATAAGGCCCATGTCTTAGCGGAAACCACTGCTTAAGTCAGTTGCCCGAGTAGCTCAGTTGGTAGAGCAGCGGATTGAAAATCCGCGTGTCACTGGTTCGATTCCGGTCTCGGGCACCACTTCTCCCTCCCTTCACATCGCTGCTGTTGTTCCTGCTGTCGGGCAGACGTCTAGCGTGTCGGCGTGCGCCTGGCGTGGCGTGGTGCGCGGTCGGGCAAGCCGCACCCTTCAGCGCAAAAGAAAAGGCCGCAGAGACAATCTGCAGCCTTGGGTACTTTTCAACGACAATTGCGCGCTCGCGGCGCTCAGCGCGGTTCTAACCCTTGTCGGGCGTCGTGACCTTTACCGGCCGGCCAGCCTTGAGTGGCGGCAGCTTGGTTGCCTCACCATCGGGCGGCGTGAACAGATCAGCAATCGGCACGCCGAGTGCCACCGCAATCTTGTCGAGGATGCCAATGGATGGGTTTTCTATTGTGCGCTCGAGGCGGCTGACATAGGTGCGATCAATGCCTGCCAGTTCGGCCAGCTTGCCTTGAGACACGCCGCGGTCCATGCGCAATCGCCGCATGTTCCAGCCCACAAGTTCTCGACTGTCCATAAATCAAATAGCGTCCAGACTCACGTAATGGCGCCATCGTAGTGGTTTCCTGTCAGCAATCAACCGGCAGACATAGCAACCATGGTATGGGCCGTCGTCGCGCTCGAGGCCGTCAGCAGGATATGCGCCGGCACACGCAGTGTCAGCGCGAGTTGCGTGAGGTCATCCAGCTCGAGATCGGATGAGCCCGACATGGCAGTCTCGATTTTGCTGGGTGTCCAGCCGAGATCCCGTGCCAATGCGGATGCATCGAGGCCGCGTTCCGCACAAATCTCGCGCAAATTGAACGCAAGAATATCTCGCGCCAAGGTTCTCGTCATTATCGTTTCCCCCGAAACCGATCCCGTACATGCTAGGTTAAAACCGGGCCCTTCCCGGAAAATTAAGAGAAAATTAACTACCCCCATCGGGGTAAGGAATGATGATGCCGCGACGGTTCCGCTCGGAAATAAGCTGGCCGCCCAGCAGGGTGCTGGCGTGTCTGATAATGCTCATCCCGAGACCTGCCGCCCCCTCGGCGGCTGTCGTGTTGGCCTCGAACGCGTCCGAAACGGAGAGGGCTATGCCCTCGCCTTCAGCCTGGACCGAGACTGCAATCGACGCGCCTGCCGGTGAGACGCGCAGGGCATTGTCCAGATGGTTGGCCAGAACCTGGAAAATAAGCCCTTCATCCGAGCGGATGGCCGTGTGGCTGCCTTCCCATTCTATGGTGATCGCCTTTCGACGGGCCAGAGGGCCAAAAACGGCTTCAAGGCGGCCAAAGAGCGTGTCGGCGGTGAAGTCGGTGATCTGCAGCACGTGCTTGCCGGCGTCGAGCCGGGCGTAGGTCAGCGTCTTGGTCAGCATCTCCGAGGCGAGTGTGCTGAGCACTCTCGCCTGCTCGACGGGCACTTCTGCTGCGCTGCCGCGCAACTGGCGTTTGAGCGTGCCCAGCATGTGCCGGAGCGCCTCAACCGGCTGGCGCAGGTCATGGCCGATGGTGCGCACCAGATGGCGCTGGGCCTGATAGGCCTCCTCGAGCTCCTGCGTGCGCAGAGCAACGGTTTCCTCCAGCCCTTCGAGAACGGCGTTGCGGTCCGAGATTGCCGCGCCGATGAGAAGTCCCGCCACCGAAGCGGTGAGGAGAAGCGGCGCCATTGTCATCGCCTCGTTGGCGTCGGCAATCGTCAGGACCACCAGCGGCGAGAGCAGATTGGTCAGGAACACCGCCGTCACCGCGTGGCTATAGCCGCGGTTGAGGGCGAAGATCAGAATGGGAATGATGGCAAGGTACCAGAAATTGGCGTGAACCGTGCTTGCTGCCGCGCAGGCGGACAGAACAAGCGCCAGGCTCAGACTCTGGATGGCCAGGGCGCTGGGCTTTGGCCATTGCCAGCCGCCGACCGACAGCCCCAGCCCCGCCATCAATACCGGCACGAGCAGTGGCGGCACGACGATGGCGCCAATCGCGTCTCCCAGCCACCATGAGGCGGCAATACTGAGGCCTTCGGCCAGCGACATATTGCCCGCCAGAATATGCAGCCCAATGCCGCTTGTCGTGGCGATGGTCGCGGCACCGAGGGCCGCGGCAATCAGCCACTGATTGTCGCGCAGCGACCGGAAGGGAAGGTCTATCTGGAACAGGCGGGTGAGGACGAGAGCCGCGCCGCCGTAGACGAGATAGAGCCTGATGCCATGGATGACGGGCTCATAATCGTTTTCCACTTCGACGCCCAGCACCCAGCGCACCGCCGGAAAGGCGAGGAGAAGGTTGGCGACCAGCGGACTGATCTTCATCCAGCCCGGCGCAACCAGGACGATGGCAAGTGTCACGCCGCTGGGTAAAAACCAGGTGCTCGAATAGGTCCTGAAGAAGGTCAGAAAGTCCCCCAGGCGGAACGAGGCAAGCCACACCGCCGATAATACTATGGACCAAAGCACAGCTTTGAATCTATTGATGGGGGAATTCAGTATTGGTCTAACCCTATGTCTATACAGAAAATTCTGTTCGTCGACGATCATCTGTTGTTCAGCGATGCGCTGGTCTTCATGTTGCGTTCGCTCGAAAACACCATGGATTTCCGGGCCGTTGGCTCGGTGCCCGAAGCGCTCGATACCCTTGATGCAGAACGTTTTTCCATGGTCATGGTAGACTATGTCATGCCCGATATGAATGGACTTGACGCACTTGCTCTTATTTCCACACGCCACCCAGATATTCCGGTGGCTATACTTTCGGGAAGTTCCGACCCTCGGGCCGTGGCCCAGGCCCTGGATCGGGGCGCGGCGGGCTGGTTGAGCAAGACAATGGGCGGTGAGCCCCTGGTTCATGCGATAAAGCTGATTCTGGCCGGCCATAAATTCGTGTCGCCGGAATTGCTGCGCCAACCCCTGCCGACGCCGCTGACGCGCCGTGAAACCGATGTGGCCCAACTGGTCGCCTCGGGCATGACCGACAAGGAGATCGCCGATCGTCTGTCGATGCAACTGGGGACGGTCAAGGTCCACGTCAAAAGCCTTCTGCGCAAGTTCGGCGCCGATAACCGGACGAAGTTCGCCTTGCTCTATCGCCACCCTTCTGCATGAGGCGGTCTACCCTGCCGCTGCCATGCGCCGCCGGGTCACATTGCGGGTGAGATTGGTGTTGTTGAGGCACTTGGCCAGCTTGATGGCCTTGTAGAACTGCCCCTCGATTAGCAACTGGTTGAGGTCGGCCACCATGGCGTTGGTGTCGGGGTTTTCCGCGATCAGGGCCTGGACCAGCGAGAAATATTCCACGTGACGGGCGCGCATGTCGCCGGTCAGATACATCTGCTGCAAAACGAAGTGCAGGCGCTTGGCATTGGTGTCCGCGTCTTCCTCGCGCATATAGTCTTCGTCGCGCAACACGGCTGCGTCGCCGCGCACGAAGAGATGCGTCACTGAATTTCCCTGGGCAAAAACCTCTGCACGACCGACAAAAAAGCTCTCGCCAGGCTTCAGGGTAATTTTGAGGGTCATCGGTGCACCAGGGAGTTGAGAATCAAAAACCGGGGGCGACTGAGCCGCCCCCGGAGATTTTTTGGCGATTAACGCAGGAGCTGCAGCACAGCCTGGTCCTGCTGGCTGGCCATCGACAGTGCCGAAGACGACAGCTGCTGACGGGTCTGGAGCGCCAGAAGGTTTGCGGCTTCTTCGTTGGTATCCGCCAAGGTCAGGTTCGCCGCGCCGGTTTCCAGCGTGTTGATCATGTTCTTGGTAAAGTTCTGACGGTTTTCGACCGAAGACAGGTTCGAACCGAAGGTCGAAGCCTGCGAGCGGAGTTCAGTCAGGGCATTTTGAAGACCAGTTAGCAGCTTATCGATCTTCTCGTCCGTATCGAGATCTTCTTCATTGAGGAACTCGATATTGAGGTTTGCTGCCGTGATCGGACGTTCGTTGCCGTCCTTGTCCTTGGCCTGAATCTGGATCGCAGACGATCCGGATTCATTGAAGGTGATCGTCAGCTTGTCGCCACGCAGCAGGTTGATGCCGTTGAACGACGAGTCGTCAGCGAACTTGTCCAGCTGGTCGCGCAGATCGTTGAACTGCTTGGAAAGATTGGCGCGAACTGAGTTGCCGGCGATCTTTGAAGATACTGGATTCAGGACCCCGTCACCGTCGGCATCGTGGCTGATATCAAGTGCCTGTGTCGACAGGTTTTCGATACGCAGCTTGCCATTGTCGTTCGAGGCGCGGATTTTCCCTGCCGTGGCAGGGTTCCGGTTGATTTCCTCGACAAACATGTCGACGGCGTTCTTCGAGTTGTAGCCCGACACAGTGGCTGAGCCAGTGTTGGTCATCTTGGTATCAGAACCAAAGATTTCCTCGGCCTGAGCGCCAGTAACTGTCAGTGCGATGGCTTCTGCGTTCTTCGCCGAAATGGATAGCTTGCCTTCATTGTCGAAGCTGGCCTCCAGATTATCCATCCCAGCAGTTTTCAGCTGGTCGTTAATTGACTTTGCAATCGCGCTGCGATCGCCGGAAGCGTCAGCTCCAGTGACCTTGATGTCGGCGGTCTTGTTGCCGTAAGTGATAGTGATCTCGTCCGAGGCAGCCGCAGTTGCCTTGGAGGTTACGCCTGCCGTGCCAGGAACTTGGGTGACAGTGATCGTGGCAGGGACTGCGGCAGAACCACCGGCCGAACTAGCAGCGGCTGTGGAAGCACCGGTATAGCCAAGTGCTTCGGCATGGTCTGCGGCATCTTGCAAGGCATCAGCGTTCAATACAGCCTGGGCAGCGGCGACATCAGCTGCAGTTACACCACCGATGGATGTGCCCGACGCTGCGCCGAAAACGTCGTTACCGCCAAGCCCCGTGTAGGAGACAGTGAAGTCCTCACCATCGGCACGGCTGAAGGTGATTCCGTCCGTAGCATCATAGTTTATGGCAAATCCAGCTGCAGTGAGCTTGTCGGCAAAGTTGGCAGGGTCCGAGAGATCATCAGTAAGATTGATCGTCGCCGTATTGGCACCAGCAGTTAGCGTGATGGAGCCAAGAGTGGCAGGGCCATGGTCTGTAACAGCAGTGTTACGAGCAGCTTCCAACGCTGCAGCGTCAGCGCGACCCGCGCCTGCCGCCGATGTTGAAGGTGACACAACCTCCGGCGTCGTGTCGGCAGTGCGGCTGACTGACACCGTGAACGACTGAAGGTCATTACGGCGAAAGTTGATACCCTCGGCGCCATACTCGGCCTGGAAGCCATTCGCGTTAAGGTCCGCGATCGTCGTTGTGCCAGTGACAGTGACGTTGACCGCCGGCCCGGTGGCTGGGGTCAATGTGATGGTGGAACCGACGAGATCCTGCAGGCTTGCATCATCAACGATGGCACCACCGGCGGCGGTGGTCGTCGCGGGTAAGGCTGCAGTACCAAAAGCGCCGCCCGTCAGAATGACGTCGCCGACCCCAGCCTGATTGTCCGTAACCGTAATGACGTTGGTGTCGGCATCAAGTGAAACCGAGTAGCGACCGTCTTCGGCCTCGTTGAGCTGCGTTTGCAGGCTCGCTACAAAGTCGCCTGCAGTCGCCGGGCCACTAACGTTGATCGTGTGCGATCCGACATTCACGCCTGCTCCAAGAAGAGCCGCATTGTAGGTGAACGATGCACTGGCCTTGCCGGCGGCGGCTGCACCAAGTTCCACCACGGGAGACTTGGAAGCGTAGCCAGTGACCTTGGCATTTTCGATGACGATTTTGTTTTCGTCACCAGCAGCAGCACCAGCGGTGACGGTGTAGTCAGCACCGAGCACATCGCTCAGTTTTTGAGCGGCCAAGGCAACAGTATTGTCGGTTGCGGCGAAAGACACCGTCTTTCCGTCGACCTTGATCGACTTGCCAGCCAGATCGGCCACGTTATCGAGGTCGAGAACGGTCCGAGCGCCAGCACCTTCTCCATCGGCGTCTGTCGCAACGGCGGTAACCGCAGGGCCGTTGTAGATGTCTTCCGTCTTGATCGCCGACGAAACCCCCGCCGTTGCGGTGCCCAGCTTGATGCTGTTCATTTCGCCAAATTGGCCGCCGCCAATGTTCAGAACGCTGTCCTTCGTGACGTCGAAGTTCGCCGTCTGGAACGTCTTGTCCTGGCGAGCCTGGCGCAGTGAGGATTGCATCTGCTCGATATTCTTGGTGATCGCGGTGATGCCCTTGTCGGCAGCCTCGATGACCTTGATGCCCGATGCCATCGAGTCTAGCAGATTGCTCATGTCGGCGGCGCGGCTGTTCAGAGCCGAGGCGGTGAAGAAGTTGGACGGGTTGTCCAGCGCAGAGTTCACCTTGTTGCCGGTGGCAAGACGCGACTGCGTCTTGTTCATCATTTCGGCGGTGTTCTGCAGGCTGAGAAGGTTCGCGCGAACGGCCTTCGAAAGAGAAATATCGGACATGTGTGGTGCTTTCCTTCCTGGAAATAACAAGCAACGGAGCTTCGCCGTGCTTAATGAGGATGGTACGCCCACAATTAATTTTTATTTAAAATGAGGCATATCCACCTACAATTTAATTGATGGTTAGGCTTGCCCTTCACCTGCGTACGGCTCCGAGACGGCTTGGAATGCGCCTCATCGCTCATCATCTGGCCATGGTGGTGTTGATAGTCATCCGCGCTCAGAGTGCGGATGCTGATCGAAAATCCCGGGGGAGGGGCCGTATGACCGATGGACGTCAGGAGGTCGATGCGGATCTGGTCGCGGCCATTCTACGCGAGCAACACCCCGACCTCGCCGATCTCCCCATCCGTCCCGGCGCGCTCGGTTGGGACAATCAGATGTGGCGGCTGGGCGAGGATCTCGCCGTCAGGCTGCCCTGGTCCACGCCGGGCGCCGACGCGCTGCTTCTCAAGGAATACGCCTTCCTGCCGGGCCTTGCCGCCCACCTACCGCTGCCGATCCCGGTGCCGATCCGGCTTGGTCAACCCACCGCGCTCTTCCCGCGCAGCTGGATCGTCACCCGCTGGCTGCCGGGAGAGCCCGCAGACAGGGCGCACGTGACGCGACGCGCCGACGCCGCCCAAACCCTGGCAGCCTTTCTCGCGGCGCTGCATCAGCCGGCGCCGGACAATGGGCCCGTCAGTCGGGATGGTCGCGGCGGGCCGCTCGCAGCAATAGATCAGGGCCTCCGCCGCACCTTGGCGGAGGCGAGCGATCGCGGCTTGATTGCCGATCCCGAGCGGCTTCTCGCGGTCTGGGGTGATGCTCTCGCTGCCCCGGCGTGGTTCGGTCCGCCGGTCTGGCTTCACGCCGATCTCCATCCCGCCAATGTTCTCACCAGCGACGGCAATATTTGCGGGATCATCGATTTCGGCGATCTCTGCGTCGGCGATCCGGCCTGCGATCTCGCCGCTGCCTGGCTGCTCCTGCCCGACGGCTGCATGAATGCATTTCACAGCGCCTATACGCCCGCGCCTGATGACGCCACTGTGCGCCGCGCCCGCGGCTGGGCCCTCGGCAAGGCGCTGACCTGCCTCATCATTGGCGATAATGGCGTCCACGGCCGGCCCGGTGGGAAACCGACCTGGGGGCCGCCGGGGAAAGCCGCCCTCGCGCGACTGCTCGCGACGGAGGGCTGAACTCGAAAATCTCGTATCGGCGGGGCCACGCGGTCCCGCCGATAAAAGCAGTCAGGCCGCCGATCCCACGATCATTACGGCGGAGACTTCCACCGAAGCGTCGGACGGCAGCGAGGCAACGCCCACCGCGGCGCGGCTCGGCAGATCGCCCGCAAACTCGGCTTCAAGATAAGCCGACGCAAAATCCGCGACCTTTGGGTGCGTCGTGTAGCTCGCCTCGGCGTTGACATAGACGGTCAGGTTCAAGGTCCCGACAAGGGCCTCGCCCGGCGCAAGGATCGCCCGTGCCGCCGACAACACATTCTGCGTCGACAGCTCCGTCGCGGCGCGCAGCCGCTCCGGATCGGTGTCGGCGCTCACCTTGCCGGCATAGATCAGCTGCCCGTTCTGCCGGGGCGTCATGCCCGAGACAAAGATCAGATCGCCGTGGCGCTTGGCCGGAACATATTTTCCCTGCGGCGGGGGGGCATTGCTGGCCATATCGATCACTCCGCGCTGTAGCGCTTGGCCATCTCGACGATGCGATGCGCTGCCGCGACCGCCGCCTGATGGTCCTGCGAATAATTGAGGCGAATGCTGTGGTCATGCGGGCCGAATTCGGTGCCGGGGGTCACGATCACATTGGCCTGCTGGCGCAGCAGTTTGACGAAATCAGTGAGGCCGATCGCCAGTTTCGGCAGCGTCGGGAACACATAGCTGCCTGCCTGCGGCGTACGCGTCGCCATCCCGACATCGCGGAAAATGGCCAGCAGATCGTCGCGAATGGCCTCGTGTGCGGCAATGCGCTCGTCCATCCAGCCTTCCGGCTCGTTGAACCAGGTCCGCAACACCGCCTGATTATAGCCCGAGGCGCGCAGCGACACGATGGCCTGCAGCTTTTCCATCCGCGCGATGATCTCTGGCGAGCCGAAAGCCACGCCCAGCCGATAGCCGCTCAGCGACTCGGTCTTGGACGGCCCCATGATGGTCAGGATCTTGTTGTCGTTGAGATCGCTGGCGCAGATATGGGTATAGGCCTGGTCCTCGTAGCGGAGGCGCGAATAGAGCTGGTCGGCGATCACCGTCGCGTCGAATTCCTTGGCCAGCGCAACGATCTGGGCAATCTCGTCTGCCGAATAGACAGCGCCGGTCGGATTGTTGGGATTGGAGAAGAGGAACGTCCGCGCGCCCGCCGCAAAGGCGGCCCGCAACTGCTCGAGATCAAGCCCCGCCTTTTCGTCCGACCCGAGATAATCCATGCGGATCGGCATGATCTCGCCGCCAAAGAATTCCACCAGCTTGCGGTTGGCAAAATAGTCCGGCTGCACAATCGCCACCTTGTCGCCGGTCGAAACCGTCGAAGCGACGGCCAGGAACAGTGCACCCTGCGTGCCGGGGGTGATGATGACGCCGAGATCCGGCGAGATATCCGCCCCGGTGAAATCACTCAGATGCGCCGCGAGCTGAGCGCGGATATCGGCCGACCCGCGATATTCGGTATAGGCCTGCTTGCCACCGGCTTCGACAGCGCGGGTAAATTCCTCGAACGAGCCGGGCGGCGGCGTGAAGGCGTCGACATCGCCGTGCGAGAAGTCGACCAGCGCGCCGGGCAGGGCCTCGCCCCGCACCAGGGCATTCAGCGCATCGGCAGCCTGCTGGCGAACCTCCTGGCCCGGTGCGTTGTCAATTCCAAGATTTTTGAATTTGTCTTCGACGCTCAACTTCGTATTCCCTCATAGGCGTAGTCTTGCAGTCAGGTATCGCTTCCATCCACGCACTTGGCAACGCCAGCAGAAGCCCTTTTTCGCTGATTTCTCATCACCTTGCCTGCGGTGTCCATGGGGCGGGACTGCGGGGCGAAATCAATGCGCGAAATAGAGCGCTTTTGCGTTGTCTGCAAAGACCGCAGCCTGATCGCTCCGCGGCACAACCGAGAGGCTCAGTGCAATGAGGTCGTCGTCCTCGGGCACAGCTTCGAACATCTCGGTATGGGGCCAGTCGCTGGCCCACAGCAGACGCTTGGGATGGTGCGCCGAAAGCGTGTTGAAGTCGACCGCCCGATCACCCGCCAACCATCAAGTGACGAGGGCGCACGCTTCGGCCACGAAGGCGCCAACGGGAACCGGCTTGCCGGGATGAAAAACGGGTGTGGTGGCAAGGCCTGCGACCGCAATAGACAGTCGCCCGGCATTTGCCGGTGAAAAGGAGGTGTTCATAGCGTGCTCCGTTTGCTGTGGTTCAGCAGCCGCGGCAAAACGAAGTCCGGCATCGTTGCAATCGTCATGCCCACCCGTCAATGATTTTGGGGGTCACAAAACAAATTCTCGATGCCGTTGCTGTTTAGCGGGTTGAGGCGGAGAGTGCTAGGTTGTGTGGACAAAGTGTCTGACCCACAACCGGATCGACGCGACGAGAACGAAGCCGAGGAAGCTATCGGCGGTTTTGTCGTATCGCGTGGCTAAGCGGCGGCTGTGCTTGAGCTTTGAGAAGCATCGCTCGACGAGGTTTCTCAAGGCATAGATATGGCCGTCGATAACGGACTGAACCTTGCGGTTTCGTTTGGCCGGGATGACAGCGGCCACGCCGCGGGCCTCCAGGTCAGCCAGGATGAAGTCGGCGTCGTATCCCTTGTCGGCGAGCAGCACGCAGGGTCTCGGACCGGGCTGGTCCATGATCGGCACGTAGCCTTTCACGTCGGAGACCTGTCCGCCGCTCAGCGTGACCGCGACAGGGAGGCCGAGAGCGTTGCTGCGGAGGTGGATCTTGGTCGAGAAACCACCACGAGAGCGGCCAAGACTTTGGTCCGCATCCCCTTTTTTAGCGCGCCGGCGGCGTGCTGATGGGCGCGGATGATGGTAGAGTCGATCATCTGAACGCTATCGTTACCCGCTCCCGTCTCGTTCAAGGCCTCCAGCATCACATCCCAGATCCCCGCCTGCGTCCAACGCCGGAACTGGCGATAGACTGAGTTCCATGGGCCAAAATGGCTGTGCAGATCCCGCCAGGCGGTTCCCGTGCGGGCTATCCAGAACACCCCATCCAGCACCAGCCGATGATCACGCGGCCGCCGACCTCGTCTCGGACCCTTCTCCACCACGAACGGTTCGAAGAAGGCCCACTCTGCATCTGACATCAAACCCCGAACCAACGCTGCTCTCCGCAAAGAACAGCGTTGAATCAGCGATTAGCTGATTTGGGAATCCACTTCGTCCACACCGCCTAGGAAGGGGGAGGTGAGGGGGCGGCTGTCGACCCCAAATCGGTCATCCAAGCCTCTCACCATGAATGGCAGCTTCAACCCCATTGCGGACGATCAGTATCCAACTTAATCCATCTGCATGCACACATGGCGCCCCGCATCTACAATCCGTTTCAAAGCTCTGGGCCTGCAGTGGCGAGGCGACCGTCTCCTTGCATCTGAAGTTTATGATGATGCTGGGCGGCTGAAGGGCGTTCGCCCGCTTGGCGGCACCGTCGAGTTTGGTGAAACGGCCGAAGCGGCCCTCATCCGAGAGTTTCAGGAAGAACTTGGGATAGAGGTGAACATCGTAGGTGGCCCTACCTTCACGCAGAACATCTACACCCATGAAGGCGAACTTGGGCACGAGATACTGGCGATATTCGATGTGCAGTTTCCGCCGGACACCTTTGCCGGACAGAGCCGCATCACATTCAACGAGGATAGCGGAGTGGGATGCTTCGCGGAGTGGTTTGCATTGGATAGGCTGGACGGGACAGGGCAGCCCCAGCTTTATCCTGCCGGCCTAAAAGCACACCTACTTAACGCGAAAAAAGCGGCAGCCTTGCCCATATAGCCGCCATTCGCTCCCACGCACCGATATGGCAGCTAACCACCCCCATCTCGCCGTCCCCCAATCGCTCCCTCATCCCCCAAGACTCAGCTACACCGCCCCAAGAACCCAAAAACCCAAAACCCCGAGCGCAATGGCTGAGACGGATCTTTATCTCCCTCTAAAATCCTTCATGGAAAGCGCGGGGTATGCCGTCAAAGGCGAGATCAATGATTGTGACCTTGTCGGCGTGCTGGAGGGCGATCCGCCGGTTGTGATCGTCTGCGAAATGAAGCTGGCGTTCAATCTTGAGCTGGTCATGCAGGGCGTCAAGCGCGCTGCCTTTTGCGATGAGGTCTGGCTCGCCGCCCGCGCCGCGAAGACGGGCAGGGGGCGCGAGCACGATGCGCGCTTCCGCAATCTCTGCCGGCGTCTCGGTTTTGGGTTGCTCACCGTCTCCGCCACCGGCCATGTGGAAGTGATCCTCGCGCCCTTTGCGCCCACCCCGCGCAAAGACAGCAAGCGCCGCTCGCGCCTGCTCGACGAGCACAAGCGTCGGCGCGGCGATCCGCAGATCGGCGGCGGGCGCGGCAAGCCGATCATGACCGCCTACCGGCAGGACGCCATTCTTTGCGCCACGGCCCTGCTGGCCGGGCCGCAAAGTCCCAAGCAATTGAAATCCATCGTCGAACGCGCCCCGACCATTCTGCGCAGCAATGTCTACGGCTGGTTTATTCGCGAAAGCCGCGGCATCTATGCCCTCACCGAACTCGGTCGCGCCGCGGTCAGCCCGGCTGTCGCCGCTCCTTCGGATTGAATCCCTGCCGGCCGAAAAAGACTCATTGACGAGCGTCCCTCAGTGGGAGTATCTGCGGCCTCAGGACACCTCTCCCTAACGAGAGGCGCATAGACCTGGGAGGGTCGCTGAATATGGCTGATACGCCTTTTGCCGCGCCGACGGTTAAACCGGCAAACCCCAATTTTTCGTCGGGCCCATGTGCCAAGCGTCCAGGCTGGACGGTTGAAGCGCTCGCCAATGCGCTCACCGGTCGCTCGCACCGCGCCAAGCCCGCCAAGGCTCGCATCCAGCAGGCAATCGACCTGACCCGCGAACTCCTCGAAGTTCCCGCCGATTACCGCATCGGCATTGTCCCCGCTTCCGATACCGGCGCCGTCGAAATGTTCCTCTGGAGCGCTCTGGGCGCTCGGGGCGTCGACATGCTCGCCTGGGAATCCTTTGGTGCCGGCTGGGTCACCGACGTTCAGAAGCAACTCAAGCTCGACGACGTCCGCGTCATCGAAGCCGCCTACGGGGATCTGCCCGATCTCACCCAGGTCGATTTCAACCGCGACGTGGTCTTTACCTGGAACGGCACCACCTCGGGCGTCCGCGTCCCGAATGCTGACTGGATCCCGGCCGACCGCGCTGGCCTCACCATCTGCGACGCCACCTCGGCAGCCTTCGCCCAGAAGCTCGATTTCGCAAAACTCGACGTTGTCACCTTCTCCTGGCAGAAGGCCCTCGGCGGTGAAGCTGCTCACGGCATTCTCATTCTCTCGCCGCGCGCTGTCGAACGCCTTGAGACCTTCAAGCCCGACCGTCCGCTGCCCAAGATTTTCCGCATGACCAAGGGCGGCAAGCTGATCGAAGGCATCTTCAAGGCCGAAACGATCAACACCGTCTCGATGATCTGCATTGAAGACGCTATCGACGCCATGAACTGGGGCAAGGACGTCGGCGGTCTCGCGGTCCTGCAGGCTCGCGCCGACGCCAACTTCAAGGTGCTGGCTGACTGGGTCGCCAAGACCGACTGGGTCGATTTCCTCGCCAAGAATCCGGCCACCCGCTCGAACACTTCGGTCTGCCTCTCCATCGTCGACCCCGCCATCACCGCGCTCGACGCCGATGGCCAGGCCGCCTTTGCCAAGGCCATCGTGGCCCGTCTCGACAAGCTCGGCGTCGGCTATGATTTCGGCTCCTACAAGGATGCCCCCGCGGGCCTCCGCATCTGGGCCGGCTCGACCATCGAAGCGTCCGACCTTGCCGCGCTGACCCCATGGCTCGACTGGGCCTTCGCCGAAGAAAAGGCCGCCCTCAAGGTTGCTGCCTGAGTTCTGAACACCCCCACCCAACCTCCCCCTCCTTCAGGGGGAGGCCAGGTGGGGGTCTTCTTGGCCTCCGAATTCTCACTTCGGCGCTGTCAGCGCTAACAGTCTGCTAACCAATTCCCCTCTGCGGTCACGCCTGGCGTGACACCCAAAAAGGCTTTCACCCATGCCAAAAGTTCTCGTTTCGGACAAACTGAGCCCAACCGCCGTCCAGATCTTCAAGGACAACGGTGTCGAGGTCGACTATCTCCCCGATCTGGGCAAGGACAAAGAGAAGCTTCTCGAAGTTATTGGTCAGTATGATGGCCTCGCTATTCGCTCGGCGACAAAAGTAACCGAGAAGATCATTGCTGCTGCGACCAATCTGAAGGTCGTTGGGCGCGCCGGTATTGGTGTCGACAACGTCGATATTCCGGCTGCGACCAAGAAGGGCATCATTGTGATGAACACGCCCTTCGGTAACTCGATCACGACTGCCGAGCACGCCATTGCCATGATGATGGCCCTGGCCCGCCAGCTTCCCGAAGCAGATGCTTCCACCCGCGCCAGCAAGTGGGAGAAGAACCGCTTCATGGGCGTCGAAGTCACCAATAAAACTCTCGGCCTGATCGGTGCTGGCAATATTGGCTCGATCGTTGCTGATCGTGCTATTGGTCTTCGTATGAAGGTTATTGCATTCGACCCGTTCCTGACCCCGGAACGCGCGCAGGCGCTCGGTGTTGAAAAGGTTGAGCTTGACGATCTTCTTGCGCGCGCAGATTTTATTACTCTGCACACTCCGCTGATCGACGCCACGCGCAACATCCTCAACGCCGAAAACCTCGCCAAGACCAAAAAAGGCGTCCGGATCATCAACTGCGCCCGCGGTGGTCTGATCGACGAAGACGCGCTTTATCAAGCACTTAAGTCCGGTCACGTGGCCGGCGCCGCCCTCGACGTCTTCCTCGTCGAGCCGGCCGAGAACAACCCGCTGTTCGAACTCCCCAACGTCATCTGCACCCCCCACCTCGGCGCTTCGACCACCGAAGCCCAGGAGAACGTGGCGCTCCAGGTGGCCGAGCAGATCTCGGCTTACCTGATGACCGGCGAGATCACTAACGCGTTGAATTTCCCGTCGATTTCGGCTGAAGAAGCGCCGCTGATCACCCCGTGGGTGAAGCTTGCCGAGGCCATTGGCTCCTTTGCCGGCCAGCTGACCGAGACCTCGATCTCGGGCATCAAGATCGAATTCGAAGGCACCCCGGCCGGTCTCAACATCCGCCCCATGGTCGCCGCCGCCATCAATGGCGTCCTCAAGCCATCGCTTGGCGACATCAACATGGTCTCGGCCCCGCAGATCGCCAAGGATCGCGGCATTGTGGTGGAAACCACCACCCGCGATCAGCAGGGCGCCTATGAAGGCTACATACGTCTGACCGTGACCACCGAGCGCCAGGTGCGCGCCCTTGCCGGTACGCTCTTTGTCAATGGCAAGCCGCGCATCATTCAGGTCAAGGACATCAACATGGAAGCGGAGCTCACCCCGTCCATGCTCTATGTCACCAATGAGGACAAGCCGGGCCATATCGGCCGTCTCGGCACGCTGCTCGGCACGCTTGGCATCAATATCGCCAACTTCAACCTTGGCCGTGCCGAAGTCGGTGGCGACGCCATCGCGCTCGTGTCCATCGATGGCACCTTGACCGAGCAGCAGCTCGGCGAGATTGCTGCGCTGGATGGCGTTAAGCAGGCTAAAGCCCTCAAGTTCTGAGGCTTTTTGCTTCCACATACTGAAAGGCCGGCGCCGCGACGCCGGCCTTTTTTATGCCGGTGAACTGACTTTCCGCCGCGCCGAATATTCGGCTAGGACGATGCCTGCGATGATGATCGCGGCGGCGAGGAAGTGGTAGCCCTCAAGGCTTTCGCCGAGGATGATCACCGACCCCAGAGTGCCGAAGACCGGGATGAGATTGTGGCTCGGCGCGGCGCGATTGGCCCCCACCAGCTCCACGCCGCGGGCATAGGCGACCTGGCTGAACATGGAGGGGAAGATCGCGACATAAGCGATGACCGCCCACACGGTGAGCGAGGCGCTGCCCAGGCCTGCCACCTCGGCAAAACCGTCCCGGAAGGCAAACAGCATGACGACGGCCGTAGCCGCGGCGCCGGAAAACGACACGGCCATGAAGCTCATGACATTCATTTTCGGGCGGAAGCGCAGGGCCAGCGTGTAGCCGGTGTAGGCAAAGCAGGCGAGGATGACGAAAATGTCGCCGATGTTGAAGTCGAGCGTTAGGATTCGCGAGGCGTCGCCATGGGTGGCGGTCAGCAATACCCCGGAAATGGCCAGCAGCACGCCCACGATCTGCAGCCAGCGCGCCCGCACCCGGAACACGATGAAATTACAGCCCAGAATCATCAGGGGCAAAGAGGCCTGCACGATCGCCGAATTGACCCCGCTTGTGCTTTGCAGCCCCACATAGAGGAGCCCATTGAACAGCGCATAACCGATAGCGCCATAGGCCATGAGGATCGGCCAGTGTGCCCGGACGACGGCCCAGTCGCGCTGCAAGTGCTTCCACGCGAAGGGGAAAATGAACAGCGTCGCCAGAACGCATCGGCTCGCCAGCAACATGAATGGGTCGATTTCCCCGACGACCAGCTTGGCCGCGACCACATTTCCACCCCAGAATAGCGGGGCCAGGACCAGCAATAAGTAGGGCTGGTCGAGTAAAGGCGCGGATATGCCGCGATTTTCGTCTCGATGCGGCTTTGTCATCGTGGCGCCAGTGATGTAAGGACAATCGGACTTAGCAGTTATTCGGCCACAATCAAACCCGACAAAGTGGCCGGGGGGACAGACGTCCAAATTTTGAGGAAGGGTTGGCACGAGGCCAAACCCGACTTTTTCGCGTTCTCTTGGGAAAGACTAGATTATGGCGAATGTGGTTGTCGTCGGCTCGCAATGGGGTGACGAGGGCAAGGGCAAGATCGTTGATTGGCTCAGCGAACGTGCCGATGTTGTTGTGCGTTTCCACGGGGGCCACAATGCCGGCCATACCTTGGTTATCGATGGGGTAAGCTACAAGCTGGCCCTGCTGCCGTCTGGTCTTGTCCAGGGCAAGCTCTCGGTCATCGGCAATGGCGTGGTCGTCGATCCGCACCATTTCGTAGCCGAAATGGCGAAGCTGCGTGGCCAGGGCGTGACGATCACCCCTGAGATCCTGCGCATTGCTGACAATGCCCCGCTGATTCTCTCGCTCCACCGCGAACTCGATGCGATCCGCGAAGACGGCAATTCCGGTCTCAAGATCGGCACAACCCGTCGCGGCATCGGCCCAGCCTATGAAGACAAGGTTGGCCGTCGCGCTATCCGCCTTATCGATCTGAGCGAGCCCGAAACGCTCATGCCCAAGATCGAACGCCTCCTGACCCACCACAACGCGCTGCGTCGTGGCATGGGCCTCAACGAGATTTCCGCCGATGTGATCTACGAGGAACTGACCTCGATCGCCGGCGAGATCCTGCCGTTCATGGACCAGGTCTGGCGCGTGCTGGAAGAGAAGCGTCGCGATGGCGCCCGCATCCTCTTCGAAGGCGCCCAGGGCGCTCTGCTCGACAACGACCACGGCACCTATCCGTTTGTGACCTCGTCCAACACGGTCGCCGGTCAGGCTGCTGCCGGCTCGGGCCTTGGCCCCACGGCCATAGGCTATGTGCTGGGCATCACCAAGGCCTATACGACGCGCGTCGGCGAAGGCCCGTTCCCCTGCGAACTCGATGACGAGATCGGCCGTCATCTGGCCACCGTCGGTCGCGAGGTCGGCGTCAACACCGGTCGCGCGCGTCGCTGCGGCTGGTTCGATGCCGTGCTGGTGCGCCAGACCGTCAAGACCTCCGGCATCACCGGTATCGCCCTGACAAAGCTCGACGTTCTTGATGGCCTGAAAGAGATCAAGGTCTGCGTTGGTTACGAGCTGGACGGATCACGTATCGATTATCTGCCCGCCTCAATGGGGGCACAAGCCCGCGTTAAGCCGATCTACGAAACCTTGGAGGGTTGGTCCGAGACCACAGCCGGCGCACGCAGCTGGGCCGAATTGCCGGCACAGGCGGTCAAATACGTCCGCTACATTGAAGAGCTGATCGGCGCACCTGTCGCACTGCTCTCCACCAGCCCGGAACGCGCCGACACGATCCTTGTGGTTGACCCATTCCAAGATTGATAAACTTTGATACAAGACCCTTGCTGCAATTGTGAGTACCAACTAGCCAATGGCGGATTATAAGGAGCTGTTGCGCCGCGCTATTTCGGCGCTGCCGGAAAACAATGGGGCCGCGCGGCGCGCGGTCTACGAGAAGGCGCGTTCGGCTCTGGTCGGGCAGCTGCGGGCTATCCAGCCCCCTCTGCCGGCCCGCGAAATCACGCAACATCGACTGCAGCTCGAAGACTGTATCCGTCAGGTTGAGCAAGAGGCCAGCGAGGCCGTCATTTCTCTTGGTCGCGAAGCTATGCTCGCGGCCAAGCCTACTGCTCCTGCACCCCAGGTCGCGCAAGCTCCGGCCGCGCCCGATCCCGTCGTGCCCGAGCCTCCACCGGTCGTCGCCTCCGCGCCAAAGCCGGTCGTGACGCCTCCGGTCGAAAAGCCGCGTCAGGCGCCCGAGCCGATTGCAAAGGTGGCCAAGCCCGAACCGCCGGCCCCGAAGGTTGAGGCCGCACCGTCACCAGAGACCAAGCCGCAATCGCCCGAAAGCGATATACTCTCGATCGAAGCCATTATCGGCGAGGCGGCCAGCGTCACCGGCGCAAAGGTCGAGACGATCAACGCATCCGGCGCGGTAAATGCCGCTCCCGAGCCCGAACTCAAGGCCACGCCGGATTTAGCGCCAGAGCCCACGGCCCTCGACGGTAAGAAATCCGAAGACAAAAAATCCGACGAGCCGGTCGCGCCTCCGGTCGTCTTCCCCGCGTCCACGCGACAGCCCATTCCGCTCAAGACCGCAGGGCCTTCGTCCCCGCGCGATGGAAGCTTGAAGGGCCTTGGCAATTCGGCGGCCATGTCGCCGGCGATCGCGCGGGTAGAACCCGTCATCTCCGGCAATGCCGCGCTGGCGCGCCAGACCAATTTCGAACCCGTTCTCGCCGAGGACGCGCCGGTTGAAGCCGCGCTGTCCAGCGTGCGTGAAGTCGAGGTCGAGGCTGACGAAGCCCGCGAGGCCGAAGGCGCCATCGAACGCGCCATTGAGACGCTGGACCGCGAAGCCCGCGGCGAGGCCACTTCGGGCACCGACACCCAGGAGCAAAAGCGCGACGCCCTCGGCGATGCGCTGGCCGTAGACGACAGCGGCTTTGCAGTGGCCGAAGCGGAAACCGAGCGCCGCTCCTCGGCCGGCCTCACCATTTTCCTCGTTGTCTTCGCACTCCTTTTGGCCGGTGTCGGCGGGGCGGGCTTCTGGGCCTGGCGCGAAGGCTATGTCGATCTCGATCAGATGTTCGGAACGGCCCAGGCCCCTGTGACCCAGAACGTCGACGTCCCGATTGTTGCGCCGACACCATCGCTTGATGGCCCACAGCCTGCCGTTGAGACGGGCGTAAACAGCGAAACCGGAACCGGTCCGGGCAATACCGCGACAAATACGCCGGGAGAGCCGACGACTGCGCTCGAAGGCCTCGAGGCAGATGACCGCCTTGAGCCCACGCCCGAACCTGTCACCCCGACAGGCGCCGAAACCGCTCTTCCTTCGCTTAACGGCGCGGAAAAGACCGAGGAACGGCTCTCGGGCGACGACACCACCATCGCGGCCAATGATCCCGCGGCTTCCGTCGATCCGGCCGTGCTGGCCGGCAGCCAGTCACTGCTGCTCGAAGCTTCGGCCGACGGCCGCACCGGTGCTGTGCCCTTCTCGGGTACGGTGGATTGGGAAGAGGGTGTCGATGAGGTGGGCCTGCCCACGCTTGTCGCCCAGGCCAGCATTCCGGCGCGCAATCTAAGCGTCGGCGTGACCATTCGCAAGAATGCCGATCCGAGCCTGCCCGCTTCCCATTTGATGGAAGTGGCCTTCAACATCCCCGATACCTTCATCGGTGGCTCGATTTCGAGCCTTCCGGGTGTGTTGCTCAAGGATGAAGAGCTGGTTCCCGGCACGCCGCTGGTCGGTGCCTCGGCCCGCATCGTCGGCAATTCCTTCCTCTTCGCGCTGAGCGCGTCGCCGGAAGATGCCGCGACCAATGTCGGCCTCCTCGAGAGCCGTCGCTGGGTCGATCTCGCCGTTATCTATGGCACGGGTCGCAACGCCATCCTGACGCTTGAGAAGGATGAGGAGGCCCAGGCCCTCTTCGAAAAGGTTTTTGCCCGCTGGGCAGAATAAGTTAGGGCCGCTCCTTGGAAACAAGGGGCGGCTTTTTTCATTGGGCTGCGCCGCCCTGCAGGCGCCCATCGATCAGGCGATAGCGCCGGCTGGCGAGGGCATCGACATCGTCGGCATGGTGGCTGACGAGGATCGTGTGCCAGTTCTGCTCCCGCGTCAGCGTCCCGACGAGATCCCTTATCGTCACTCGCGTCTCGTCATCGAGCGCCGAAAACGGCTCGTCGAGGAGGAGGATGGGCCGGTCCCGCAACAGCGTGCGGGCAAGGGCAACGCGCTGCTTCTGCCCGCCCGACAGGGTCGAGGCCGACTTGTCGGCGAAATCGGCTAGACCCACGCCGGCGAGTGCCTTCTCCGCCTCCGCCCGCCCGGTCGACTTCGCGGTGCCCCGCGGTAGCCCGAGCTCGACATTTTCCCGCGCGCTCAAATGCTCGAAGAGATTGTCCGACTGCAGGAGGAGCGAGACGGGTCTTTGCTCCGGAGCCAGCGGCAGGAGATCGATGCCATCAAGGCTGAGGGTACCGCTGCGTGGCGCGAGAAACCCGGCGATGAGATCAAGCAGCGTCGACTTGCCCGACCCGCTGGCCCCGGAAATCGCCGTGACTTCGCCCGGCTGGGCTTCGAAGCTGAACTGATAGGGCAGGGACTGCCCGGGATGGGCAAAGCTCAAGTCATCAGCGCGCAGCATGGGCTATTCTTTCAAAAATTCGTGGCAAGCCGACAAAGGCGATGATTGTGCCGACGAGCAGCAAGGCGGCAATGGCGGCGGCGTCATTGCTGCGATAGGCCCCGAGCGCGCGGAACATCATCAGTGGCAGGGTTTGAAAATCCTGCGTGCCGAAGAGGGCGATGACCCCGAGATCTCCCAGGGAGAAGCAGAAGGCCAAGGCCAGCATCAGGCCGATATCCTTGCCGAGCAGGGGAAACTCCACGCGCCGGAATTGTTGCCAGCCCGAGAGGCCGAGCGAGCGAATGAGCTTTCCGCGGGTGCGGGCCACGGCATCGAGGGGCGGTCCCAGTGTGGCCACCGCAAAGGGCAGGGCGAGCAGGGCGTTGGCGATGACGACGACAATGGGGGCTGCCTGTCCTGGGGCAAAACCCATCTGCCGCACCAGCAGGAAAAACCCCAGGGAGAGCACCACAGCGGGAACGGCGAGGTAGGCAAAGGTCGGTGCGCCCAAAATCGTCCGCGCGCCGCGACCGGGAATGGCCGCGCGCCCCAGCGACAGGGTCAGTGCCAGGATGAGCGTCAGGACAGCCGAACTGACCCCGATAATGAGGCTGGTGAGCGCTGCGTTCCAGAATGTGGCCTGGCCGAGGACGCGGAGGAGACCTGACCCGAACCCATCGATGAGCACGGACACCAGCGGCAGCGCAAAGCCGATGCAGGCGATGACAAGCACCAGCCATTGCAGGCTGCGCGCTATTGCCCCGTCCTGCCAGCGCGGCTGGGCCGAACGCCCCAGCGCCGTGGGCACGGGCGGGACCGCAGAGGCGAGCAGAATGACCAGCGAACAGACGGCAATCTGTGTCACCGCCAGCCGCACCGCACCGACAAGGTCAAAATCCTGCCGCACCGCCGAATAGATCGCCACTTCCAGCGTCTGGTTGGCGGGCCCGCCTCCCAGCAGCAGCACGATGGGGAAACTGGTGAAGGCAAGGAGGAAGATGATGGCGCCCAGTCCCGGCAGGCTTCCCCGCATCGCCGGCCAGTCGATGAGGCCGAACCGCTTCCACGCCGACAGCCCCAGCGATTGGCCAACCTTGAGCCTGGGTTCAGGGATGGCGTCAAGCCGGGCAAGCAGGATGCGGGCGGCAAAGGCGCCGTCGAGAATAACGTGCGCCAGCAGGATGCCGGAAAGTCCGAAGGCCGGATTGCCCAGCGAAAAGCCGAACAGCGCCCGGCTGGCTTCGTTGATCCAGCCATTGCGGCCCCAGATCGACAGAAGGCCAAAGGCGACCACCATGCCCGGGGTGACGATCGCGGCGGCAAACAGCCCCACGATGAGGTCGCGCCCGGGAAAGCGGAGCCGGTTGAGTGCCCAGGCCAGCGCCATGCCCACGCCCAGAGACAGGACAGTGGTCAATCCGGCCTGGATCGTGGTCATGCGCACGAGATGGGCAATGTCGACGCGCGAATTGCCAGCACCATCACCGGCTGCTGCAAGGATTGCCCACAGGACAGCCACGATGAGCGCGGTGATGGCCAACGCAAGCACCCACGCTGCAGCGATGCGCAGCGGACGAGGCGGCAGAAGGGTCAACATTTTTGATGCCATCGCGGGTTCCCCTCATCAGGAGCGCTGTTTGCGTATACCCCCACCCGACCTCCCCCTAAGAAAGGGGGAGGAGTACGCTGGTGGCTCGCAGACCATGTGACAAACTCGAAAGTCCCTCCCCCTTCTCAGGGGGAGGCTAGGAGGGGGTGAGCCTCGACAATCGCCGCTACTGCACCGCCGCCAGCATCTCGTCGATCCAGGCGGAGCTGTTGGCGATTATGTCTTCGTCGCTCAGCGTCAGCGTCTTTTCCGGCTGGGGCAGGGTAGCAAAGGCCGGATCGAGATCATCGCCGAGGTCCACCACTGGGAACATCCAGTTGGTTGTCGGGATGATCTTCTGGCCCTCGGCCGATGCAAACCAGGCGAGGAATTGCTTGGCAAGTTCCTGCTGGTCCGAGGATTTCAGAATGCCTGCCACTTCGATCTGCGGGTAGTGGCCCTCGTCGAATAAAGCAGCGTGGATGCTGTCATCGTTCTCGTCGATCCGGTGATAAGCCGGCGACGTGGTGTAGGAGAGCGCCATGTCCGCCTCGCCATCGAGGAATAGCGAATAAGAGTCGCTCCAGTCCCGCGTCACCGTCAGGATGTGCGGCTTGAGACCGGCCCAGATTTCCGCCGCACGGTCGCCATAGGCGGCCTTTATCCAGAGCACGAGCCCAAGGCCGGGCGTCGCCGAGCGCGGGTCCTGCACCACGATCTTGAAGTCCTCGGGCAGGGCGATCAGCTCCTCGAAGGAACGGGGCGGATTGGCCACGACATCCGCGTCATAGACGAAGGCAAAGTGCGAATAGTCGAACGGCACGAACTGTGCGTCGGTCCACTCGCCCGGAAGGTCGAGGCCCGAGAGATCAATTCCGTGATCGGCGAAAAGCCCCGTCGCCCGCGCTTCACCGGCAATGGCCGTATCGAGCCCGACGATCAGATCGGCTTCTGTCGTGTCGCCTTCGAGCTGAACGCGGCGCAGTGTGCCGATCGAGCTGTCGGCCGCGATCCAGTTGACCTTGCAGCCGCCGCAGATGGCCTCAAAACCCTCCGAGAGCTTGGCCCCCGGGCCCCACTCGGAGGCGAAGCCGTCATAGGTATAGATGGTGAGCGTGGGCACATCCTGGGCGAGGATGGGTGCCGCGGACAGTCCGAAAAGGACCGCAAGCGCCATGGAGGTGGATTTGATCATGCGATCATCCCTTCAACGTTTGCGGTCATGTGAGAAGGGTGTGTCAATGGTGAGGACGCGAAACGGCGCCCTTGCCATCTCGAACTTCCTCCGCCAGCATGACCTGGTTCAGGTTCAATGGGTAACTCTCAGCTCCGGCAGCAACCGGAACACCCCAGCGAGACGATGCAGACCTTATTGAGAGATCATTGACTGTGCAAGACCCCAGCTCAGGCGCGGCGCCACACCCGCTGCTCGCCTTCGAACGCCCCATTGCCATCGTTGGAGGCGGTGCCGTCGACCCCGCGCTTCTCCACGACCTCACCGCCCGCGGCGTCGCCCTGATCGGCGCCGATGGCGGAGCCGATGTCATCGGCGATGCCGGCCTCGTGCCGGAAGCCATCATCGGCGATCTGGATTCGGTGCGCGATCGTGCGGGGTGGGAGGCGCGTACCCGCGTGCTCCACATCCCGGAACAGATCACTACCGATTTCCAGAAAACGCTCTATTCCACCAGCGCACCGGTCACCCTGGCACTCGGCATGACCGGCAAGCGCCTCGACCATACACTCGCCGCGCTGAGCGCCGTGTTGCAATTTGCGCCGACGCGACGCCTGCTTGTCGTCGACGAAGTGGATGTGGCGCTGGCGGCGACCGGCCCGGTCAGCTTCGATGCCGGCGTGCGCGAGCGGGTCTCCATTCACCCGCTGCTTCCGATAAGCTTTGTGCGCTCCACCGGGCTCTACTACCCGATGGATAAACTCCAGCTCGTGCCCGGCGGCCTCCTCGGAACCTCGAATGAAGGCACGGGCGGGCTGGTGGAAATCGTCCCGGAAGATGATACGCCCTGGCTTCTGATCCTCGGCAAGGAGCGCCTCTGGGACCTTATGGCGCTATAATTTTGGCCTGCCGCACAAAAAAAAGCCCCCGCGCCGGTTCGACGCGAGGGCTTGTAGATTGGTTTCGGCCGGTCAGCTGTGTGCAGCCTCGCGCACCGCTTCCTGCACCTTTTCAAAGGCGCGGACTTCGATCTGCCGGATACGCTCGCGGCTGACCTCATATTGCTGCGCCAGCTCCTCGAGCGTCGACGGGTTCTCCTGCAGGCGCCGCGCCTGGAAAATAGCGCGCTCCCGATCATTGAGCACATCCATGGCCTGGGTAAGAAGGCCCATGCGCTCGTCGAACTCCTGGGTTTCGCCCAGAGTTGTTTCGGCATCCGGCGTGTCATCGACCAGCCAGTCCTGCCATTCCGACGAGCCCTCGTCTGCTCGCATGGGCGAGTTGAGGGACGCATCGCCGGAGAGGCGAGCGTTCATCGACACAACGTCCTGCTCGGTCACCTTGAGCGTCGTCGCGATCTGCTTGATCTGGTCCGGATGCAGGCTCCCCTCTTCGAGAGCCGCGATCTGTCCCTTCACCTTGCGCAGGTTGAAGAACAAACGCTTTTGCGCCGCTGTGGTGCCGATTTTGACGAGGCTCCACGAGCGCAGAACATATTCCTGGATGGCGGCGCGGATCCACCACATCGCATAGGTCGCGAGACGGAAGCCCTTTTCGGGCTCGAAGCGCTTGACCGCATGCATCAGGCCCACATTGCCTTCCGAGATCACCTCGGAGATCGGCAGGCCATAGCCGCGATAGCCCATGGCGATCTTGGCGACCAGACGCAGATGGCTGGTAATGAGTTTCTGGGCGGCGCCGGGATCTTCGTGTTCCTTGTAGCGCTTTGCCAGCATGTACTCCTCGTCCGCTTCCAACATTGGAAACTTCCGGATTTCCTGCAGATAACGCGACAGTCCGCCTTCGGCGGAAAGAACAGGCAGATTTGTTTGGGCCATGGACGCACCCCCTTTCAGCATCCCCCGCATTGCGCGGGCGGAACTCCGAGACTTGTCCAGACTGGCACAAGCCGCGAATGTACCGCCATATATAGGGGGCACTTTGGCGAATTTAAGAGGCTGAAGCTCTATCCAACGTTACAAATTGGACAGAGTTCCCGCAGCCGTTGTTTTCCGGCGCTTCGGTTACACAATCATTACGCGGCCGGGCGCCATTTGGTTCGTTCACCCTTGGGTGAATCGCTCTCAGCCTATCGTGCGATAGCCCGATTATACTGGCCAAGCGCTTCTTCGAGCGCCGCGAGGTCGTCGGGAAGCTCGGCCTCGAACATCATCTCTTCGCCCGTGCTCGGGTGCTCGAAGCCCAGCTCGGCCGCATGCAGCGCCTGCCGGCCAAGGCCTCGGACGATCTCTGCGAGCTCTTCTGGAAGCTTGTTGATCTTGGTGGCATAGCCCGAGGCATAGACAGGGTCTGCAACCAGCGGATGGCCGATATAGGCCATGTGGACACGGATCTGGTGCGTGCGCCCGGTCTCGAGCTGGCATTGGATCCGGGTGATGTCCCAGCCCTCGTCGCCATAGCGCGCTTCGACGGCATAATGAGTAATCGCCTCGCGACCCTCCTTGCGGACAGCCTGCTTGAGCCGATTGGCGGGATCGCGCCCCAGCGGCACGTCGACAGTTCCAACGCCGCCATTGGTCATGCCCCAGGCGAAAGCGGTATAGGCGCGGTGCAGCGGGCCGGTGCGGCCATGGTCGGCAAACTGTGCGGAGAGATGGCGGTGCGCCTGCTCAGTCTTGGCTGCCACCATCACGCCCGACGTATCCTTGTCGAGCCGGTGCACGATGCCGGGCCGCCTGACCCCGCCAATGCCCTTGAGGCTATCGCCGCAATGAAAGATCAGCGCATTGACCAGTGTGCCGTCCCGCGAGCCCGGCGCAGGGTGCACCACCATGCCCACCGGCTTGTTGATGACGATGAGATCGTCGTCCTCATAGAGGATGTCGAGCGGGATATCCTGGCCCTGCGGCTCTGGATCTTCAGGGGGTGGGGCAAGAAGGACGATTGTCTCGCCGGTCTTCAGGCGATATTTGGGTTCGCTGACGGTCTTGCCGTCGATGGAGACGGCGCCGGACAGGATAAGATCCTTGATCCGGCTTCGGCTGAGCACGTCATGCTCCTTGGCCAGGACGGCATCGAGCCGACCACCGGCGTTGATTTCATCGACGACTACCTCGACCGGCTCGCCCTCGAATTCGAAATCGGTGTCTTCTGCCATGAGTGATCCTGAAAAGTCCGGCAACAACGTCAACCCGGCAGATGCAAAGATCTCGCCCGAGGCGGCTGCTGCTTTTGGAAAGGCGCGCCGATCCTTCGCTTTTTCGATCGGCATCATGTTGGTCGGCTTTATGGCCGTTGGCTTCGCGCTTGTCTATCGGCTCAACCGCGATAGCCCGCCCCCGCCACAAACTGCCGCGGTTCTGGTGCCAGCCGAGGCGGAAGTGGTCTCCGCGCTGTCCACCGATGGCACCATTCAGGTGACTTACAGCCTCAATGGCAGTGTGAGCCTTGCAGTGTTTGATGCCGGCACGGGCGAACTCATCCGCACCATCGAGATCGGGCGCCGCTAAGCCCGACCGCTAGCGGCCCTGGATTTCCCGAACTGCAGCCAGTCGGTCGGCCAATGTGCCGCCGCGCGGCTGGGCCGGTTGATGCTCGATCACATCTTCGCTTTCCCCGTCGTCGGCAAAGCGCTGCACGCGCGCGAAAAGGCTCTCCTCTTCCGGCGCGGCGGTCGCCGCCTGCGGTTCGGGTGCATAGACCAGCCGGCTGACGCTGGTGGCAATGGCGTTGAGCTGGGCGCGCAGCGCGCCGCGATCGAGCGTGTTGCTGTCCCAGCCCGATAGGATGGCGCTCTGCACATCCATCACGCTGACGCGCAGCTTTTCCACCTCGTCCTCAAGGCCCAGCCGGTCGGCCAGCAATCTGTCGTCACGCGTCCCATCGGGGCCTTTTTCCGGTCCGTCAGTCTCGGCGAGCAGGGCATTGAGCTGGTTTTCCGCGCTCGCCATCCGCGCTTCGGCGTCCTCGAGATCTTCGGGCACAGCCGCAGCCATGGGCTGGCTGTTCACGCCTGAGCGCAGCTCGTCCATCTCGGTGCGACGCGTCTCGGCTTCCCGCTCGCGCATGCGCAGGCGCTGGGCGAGGTCGGTCGTTTCTTTTTCGAGCTCGATAATGCGGGCCCGCATTTCGATTTCGCGCTTTTCGAACTCCCGGACAATGCCTAGGTGCTTCTCGCGTTCGATCTGCAGTGCCCCGAGGTCGGTGCTCTTCTGGCTGGCGGCGCTCACCTGCTCGGCCAGCCGCTGGCGCAGCGCCTCGACATTCATTTCCAGCCGCCGCGTGGTGAGAGCGAATTCGGCCCGCAGCTGATCCTTGTCAGCGCGGAATTCAGCCAGGGTAATGGGTGTTGCCGCTTCGATCCGGCGCTTGGTCAGGCGGACGGCCCGCTTCCACACGGCCGGCATGATGATGAGCGCGACAAGGCCGGCAGCCAGCACGCCCAGGGCGAAATACATCAAGTTTTCGATCAGCATCACGCAATACTCCAACCGTAACCGCAGGCGGCGCCGAAGAGGCTCCATCCTGTATTTGGCGACGCTGGGCCCGTCTGGCGGGTCCCGCCAGTCCCGGACCCTAACCCACTTTGTGCCGCCCCGTCACGACAAAGCCGGAGCGAACGCCCCGGCTGTGCAAGACTTTACCGCCAAGACCCTACCGCAATGGGCGCGATCAGAACGGGTTCCAGGTGGGCTGGTTGGTGAAGTTGAGATAGCCCACATTGATGCCGAGCCGCGCGCCAACGCCGGAGCGGATGGGCACGACCACCACATTGCCGCGCTTGACCACCGTCATGCCAAGCCCGCCGAAGACATAGGCCGAACCATCAACGCCGGGATAACGGCCCAGGATGTCCTGGATGGTGTTGAGGTTATAGACCAGCATCATCACTTTCGAGCCGTCCCCGCCGACGTCAAAGCCGATGCTTGGACCCTGCCAGAACAGCGAGTACTGCCCGGCATTGCGGGTGTGGAGCGTGCCTTCACCGTATTTGGCGCCGACAAAAAGTGCGCCACCGGCTTCTTCGCCGAGCACATAGCCATTGGGCAGGCCGAACTGGCTGACAGCCCGCTCCACCACCGAGGCAAGGCCCTGCGCGGCAGAGCCAAAAAATTCGCGGCCGCTTTCGACCAGTTCTTCACCGGAATAGGTGTCGCTCAGCGATCCCTGGGCCATCACCGGGGCAGCCGGCAAGGCAAAGGCGATAATCAGGGTAGCGATCCGGGCCAGACGCTTCAGCATTGAATTCTCCCAACGGCGACGATCGTGGCGGTTACGAAGACCTTAAGGTCTTTGCGGCAAATTCACCTCATGCTGACCTGCCGATCCTGAGCGCGATAATGACGCATATCTCTAAACAAATCTTAACCATGCTGGCCCTGTTGCTGCCGCTATTGGGCCTCTTTGCCGCCATGGTTCAGACCGCGCAGGCCCAGTCGGTGGTGAGCTATATCGTCACTGATCCGCTGACGGGCGTGGCAATCGGCGGCATGGATCCGGTGTCCTATTTTACTGATCCGGCCCCTCTGCCGGGTCGGCCGGAATTTGAGACCGAATGGATGGGTGCCCCCTGGCACTTCGCCAACGCGGCCAATCTTGAAAACTTCAAGCGTGCCCCGGAAATCTATGTGCCTCAATATGGTGGCCATGGCGCGATGAGCATGGCGCGCGGCTTCGTGTCCGATTCAGACCCGGCGATCTACACCGTCTTCAAGCAGCGGCTGTTCCTGTTTTACTCGGCTTCTAACCGTGAAGCCTTCCTCCTGTCGCCCGATGCAGCAGCCCGCCAGGGGCTGGCCAATTGGCCGGCATTGTCCAAAACACTTTCCACCCGGTAGTGCGGCGACGCCTCGCCCATTATTGTCCCACTGACTGATTCTCGCCCGACGGGCGCTCGGAGACCCCACCCATGGCCGATATTATTGAGCTCAAGGCAACCGATCTCGCGGCCATGCTCTGCTCCAGAGTCTGCCACGACCTCATCAACCCCATCGGCGCGATCGGGAACGGTCTGGAAGTTCTGGCCGACCCCAATCAGGGCGAGATGGCTGGCGATGCGCGTGAGTTGATCGCCAATGCCGCCAAGCAGAGCCGCGCCAAGCTCGAGTTTGCCCGCCTCGCCTATGGCGCGTCCTCGACCTCCGGTACCGACATCGACACGCGTGAATGCGAGCGCGTCGCCCGCATCCAGTTCGATGTCGAAAAGGCAGATCTCGACTGGCAGGTGCCGCTGATCCTGCTGCCCAAGCACAAGGCCAAGCTGTTCATGAACATGCTGCTGATCGCAGCCGGTTCGGTGCCGCGTGGTGGCACGGTGACCGCCAGGATCATCGGGGCGGCCGGCGAAGAGCGTTTCGAGTTCACCTCGAAGAGCGATCCGGAAAAGCGTCAGAAGACGCTCGTGCCGTCGGGCGCAGCTGGCCTCCTCTCCGGCATGCCGGAAGAAGGCTTTGTCGACGCGCGCGGCATCCAGCCTTTCTACACGGGCCTGCTCGCCCGCATGACCGACATGGAAATCAACATCGGCCTCGAGAACGACCAGTTCTTCTTCACAGCCGTCCCCAAGGCCAAGGATGCTGAAGTCGCGCCGGCGGCCGCAGACGCTCCCGCAGCGACCACCCCGGACGCTCCGGATGCGTCCGCCACGTCGGGCGAATGATTGGCATTTCGCTAACCATTCTCCAACCGTTTGCGGTCCATAATCCGGGCGGATAGTTCTGCCCGGAGGATCGTTATGCGCAGCTGCCTGATCGTTGACGATTCCAGTGTCGTGCGCAAAGTGGCCCGTCGCATCCTCGAAGACCTCGACTATATCGTCGATGAAGCCGAGGACGGCCAGGAGGCCTTTGAAAAGTGCCGGCAGGAAATGCCGGACGCCATCCTGCTCGACTGGAGCATGCCCATCATGGGCGGGCTGGAATTTCTCAAGCTTCTCCGCGCCTTCGTTGGTGGCGAAAAGCCCCGTGTCATTTACTGCACTGTCGAAAACGACATCGGCGCCGTCGCCATGGCCCTCAGGGCGGGCGCCGATGATTACATGATGAAGCCCTTCGACCGGGTGCTGCTCGAAGCCAAGTTCGAGCAGGTCGCGGCTGCCTGAGGCCTTCGCTCAGTCGGCGTCCTGCCCGGACGTTTCCGCCGCTCGTCCCCTGAGATAGGAGCGTTCACGCTCGTTGCGCGTCATTTCCGCGGCCTTGAGGAAATCGAGATTGGCCTCGGTATGGCGTCCTAGCTTGCGCAGGAAATCCCCGCGCACCCCGTAGAACAGGTGATAATTGTCGAGCGTGCCGCTTGCAGCGATCCGCTCGATGATGCGCAGCCCCGCATCCGGCCCCTCCGCCATCGACACCGCAACCGCCCGATTGAGCTCGACCACGGGGGAGGGCATCACCCCGGCGAGCACCCGATAGAGCGCGGCAATGCGCGGCCAGTCCGTTTCCTCAGCCGTGCGCGCCCGCGCGTGGCACGCCGCAATCGCCGCCTGCAGCGCATAGGGCCCGGTCGCCCCGCCCAGTTGCGTCACCCGATCGAGCCCGGCCATGCCCCGGCGGATCATCAGCTGGTCCCACAGCGCCCGGTTCTGTTCGAGCAGCAGCACCGGCTCGCCCTTGGCATTGGTCCGTGCAGCAGCGCGCGAATGCTGGATTTCCATGAGCGCGAGGAGCCCGTGCACCTCCGGCTCGTCTGGCATCAGTCCGGCGAGAATGCGCCCCAGGCGCATGGCCTCCTCGCACATTTGCGGCCGCATCCAGTCCTCGCCCGCGGTGGCCGCATAGCCCTCGTTGAAAATAAGATAGAGCACGCCGAGCACCGCCGAGAGCCGCTCGGTCCGTTCCGCCCCGCCGGGCACTTCAAACGGCACCCCGGCTTCCGCGATAGTCCGCTTGGCCCTCACGATGCGCTGGCCGATGGTCGGCTCATTGGCCAGAAACGCCCGCGCGATCTCCTCGGTGGTGAGCCCGCCGATCAGCCGCAGGGTCAGCGCCACACGGCTTTCGGCCGGCAGGATGGGGTGGCAGGAGGTAAAAATCAGCCGCAGGAGATCGTCGCCGACCTCGTCGTCGAGATGCTCATGAATCGTGGTCTCGCTATCGGGCATGTCCTCCTCGAGGCTCCTGCCCATTTCCTCGAGCTTGCCAGCCGCCATTTTGCGGTGCCGGAAATAGTCGATCGCCTTGCGCTTGCCCGCCTGCATCAGCCAGGCGCCCGGATTGTTCGGCACGCCGCGGTCCGGCCAGGTGCGCAGCGCTGCCATCAGCGCCTCCTGGGCCAGTTCCTCTGCCAGCGAAATATCGCGTACGAGCCGCGTCAGCCCGGCAATCAGCCGCGCCTGCTCGACGCGCCAGACCGCACTGATGGCGCGGTCGGTCTCGCTGCGGTCGTTGCTCATCGGGCCGCTCTTTTCTGGCCAATAGGAAACACCAGAGCATCAGGAATTGCTCGCGACCGTCAAGGGGCGGAACCGATGCTGCCGATGGGCAGTCCCGGTTCCGCGTTCACCTTCCAGACGAATGGCGTGCTTGCATTTCGACAGGGGCGCCAATGCGCTGCCGTCAGGGGGTAGCTTCCGGCTCGACGCGATCAAAGCGCAGGCCCGAAAGCGCGCAGTCAGGCGCATCGCCAATGCTCAGCCCTGTTTCGTCCTGCTCCACCGGGCAGGTCATGGGGAAGCTGGCATTGCCCATGCGTCCGGTAGCGTCCGACAGCACGAGTTGATCTGCCGACATCGTATAGCGGCCCGACACCGTGCGGCTGAGGCGATCTTGCATGTCGAAGCTGCCGTCCTCGGAAAGGGCAAGCGAGATGCCATTGCCCTGTCCCTCGGCCAGAACCCTGTAGGTTCCGCTCGCGGCCATATCGGCTGGTGCATCGGATGGTGCAGCTGCGGTTGGGGCGGGAATGGCCTGCGCAATTTCGCCTTCAACCGCTTCGAGTTCGCTCGAGCGCTGGGCCAGATTTGCGGTCAGCTCCTCCACCTGCGGCTGAAGCGTCGCCAATTGCTGCTCATAGCCGGCAACATCACGCTCCAGCGCGTCGCGCCGTGTTTCGAGTTCGCTGACCTGGGACTGCAGCGTCGCGAGCTGGGCGCCTGCCGCTTCGGTCTGGGCCGAGGCATCGGCAAGCTGCTGCTGCGTTGTGGTCAGCTCGCTTCGAGCCGCCTGCAGCTGGCTTTGCGTTTCGGCAAGGCTGGCCGTGGCGCTCGCCGCTTCTGTCGCGATCTGGGCGAGATTGGCAGTGGCGGTCTGCTCCTGACGCCGGGCGTCTTCGAGGCGTGTGCCGACGTCATTGAGCTGCTGTTCGGAGCTGTCGATCTCGGTCTGGAGGGCAGCCTGGCGTCCGGCCAGTTCTTCGGTCCGGGTTGTGGCATCGGCTAGGGCCTTTTCGGCCGTGGCTGCTTCCTCGGTTCGGGTCGCCAGTGTCTCGGTAAGCGTATCGAGCTCATCCTGGCGGGACTGGAATGTGGCGGTTGCGGTTTCGAGCCCGGCCGTCGCCTCGGTGCGCTGGGCCTCGAGGGCAGCCAATTCCGTTGTCAGTGCCTCGATGGAGCCATCGGTTTGTTCGCGCTGGTCGAGCACGCGATTGGCCTCGTCGCGCTGGGCGGTCAGGGTGGTGATTTCGCCACTCAGACGATCCGCCTCGCCGAAACTGTTGATCCACATGGCAAAGAAGGCGAGCCAGCCCGCCACGGCGATGATGAGGACGGTCAGAACGAGCGGTTCGCGCAGGCGCTTCGACAGGTCGGACATGTTGGCTTCCCCCAATGGTTGCTTAGGCAAACGTGCAGGCGCTTGCACGGTTCCGAGCCTAGCTGATCATGGGGAATGCGCCATGGCAAAAGCCCCGCGCTGGTGAGCGCGGGGCTTTTGAAATTCGTGAGTGGCCTTGAGTGTGGGATCAGGCGACGTTTTCGCTGTAGCCTTCGTCCGCGTCGGGCTCGCGCAGCACATAGCCGCGGCCCCAGACGGTTTCGATGTAGTTCTTGCCGCCGGTCGCAACAGAGAGCTTCTTGCGCAGCTTGCAGATGAACACGTCGATGATCTTGAGTTCGGGCTCGTCCATGCCACCATAAAGATGGTTGAGGAACATTTCCTTGGTCAGCGTCGTACCCTTGCGGAGCGAAAGCAGCTCCAGCATCTGGTATTCCTTGCCCGTCAGGTGCACCCGTGCGCCCTGGACTTCGACGGTCTTGGTGTCGAGGTTGACCATCAGATCGCCCGTCGAAATCACCGACTGGGCATGGCCCTTCGAGCGACGGACGATGGCGTGGATGCGGGCCACGAGTTCGTCCTTGTGGAACGGCTTGGTCATGTAGTCGTCGGCACCGAAGCCGAGCCCGCGAACCTTGTCCTCAATGCCGGCGAGGCCGGAGAGGATCAGGATTGGTGTCTGGACCTTGGCCACGCGCAGCGTGCGCAGCACCTCGTACCCGCTCATGTCGGGAAGGTTAAGGTCGAGCAAAATGATATCGTAGTCGTATAGTTTACCGAGATCGACGCCTTCCTCACCCAGATCGGTGGTGTAGACGTTAAAACTTTCGGACTTGAGCATCAGTTCGATGCTCTGCGCAGTCGCGCTATCGTCCTCAATAAGGAGTACCCGCATTATATTCCCCTTGTCATTCGTTCCTGCTGGAACCCGCGCTACGGAGGACAAGCACGCCCATCGCGCCCCAACCCTACTGGATATGACTGAAGCCTAAGCCCTAATAGTTAACAAAGTTTAATTCCGTTCGGCAATACGCAAAGGTGGGTAAGGTGAATTAAGTCTAAATCGTTGAAAATTCGAGATAAATTAGCTGAAAATTTCTTAATCCAACACATTAAGAAGGTATTGCAAACGACTCCCGGGACTCAAGCAATCCGGCCCTTTGCAGCCAAATCGGGGCCTGTGGACAGAAATCCCACCGAAAGGCCAATCGATCAGCAGATAGCGAAAAATGGTAAACATTCGGTTATCTTCCGATTCGAAGGCCCGACGATTCGACCTCCGTCGGAAACCATATGCGTTAACCCCTAGGATTGCGGACGCCCATGAAGGCGCTGATCTCGGCTATCGATGCCATAGACGATGTCGAGGTTTTCGGCCGCGTCAAATCCGTGCAGGGACTCCTGATCGAGGTGGTCGGCCCCGTGCGCGAACTGCGCGTTGGCGGCCGGGTCATGATCGAGGGCGCCGAGGGTGGCACGCTCGCGGCCGAGATCATCGGTTTCCGCGACGGCCACGCGCTCTGCCTTCCCTTTGGCGAGCTCAGCGGCGTTCGCCTCGGCTGCAGGGCCGTGTTCAAGCGTCATGACGGCTCGGTCAATCCCGCCATGAGCTGGCTGGGGCGGACCATCAATGCAAATGGCGAACCCATTGATGGTCTGGGCCCCCTCGCGCGCGGTGCGCGTGCCTATCCCTTGCGCCAATCGCCTCTCGCCGCCCACGACCGTGTCCGTGTCGGTGATCCCCTTGATCTTGGCGTGCGCACGCTCAACACCTTCACCACGCTCTGCGAAGGTCAGCGCATGGGCATCTTTGCCGGCTCCGGCGTCGGCAAGTCCGTTCTCATGTCCATGCTGGCGCGCAACACCAATGTCGACGTCTCGGTCATTGGCCTCATCGGCGAGCGCGGCCGCGAGGTGCATGAGTTCATCCAGGAATATCTGGGCGAGGAGGGTCTCAAGCGCGCTGTGGTTGTCGTCGCCACGTCGGACGAGGCTGCGCTCATGCGCCGGCAGGCAGCCTATATCTCGCTCTCGCTCTCGGAGTTTTTTCGGGACGAGGGCAAGCGCGTCCTCTGCATGATGGACAGCCTTACCCGCTTTGCCATGGCGCAGCGTGAAATCGGGCTTTCCATTGGCGAACCCCCCACAGCCAAGGGTTATCCACCGACCGTTTTCACTGAATTGCCCCGTCTTCTCGAGCGTGCCGGCCCTGGCACGCCTTCTACCGGTTCTATTACCGGACTTTTTACCGTTTTGGTGGAAGGTGATGATCACAATGAGCCCATTGCGGACGCCGTACGCGGTATTCTTGATGGGCACATCGTGATGGAGCGCGGTATTGCCGAACGGGGACGCTACCCCGCGGTGAACGTGCTTCGGTCCATCTCGCGCACCATGCCAGGGTGTGTTCCGGCCGATTTTCGGCCGGTTCTGGCGCGTGCGAGGGAGCTCATGTCCATTTATTCGGACATGGAGGAGCTGATCCGGCTGGGGGCTTACCGCAAAGGGTCAGATCCGAAGGTGGACCGTGCCATCGCCATCAATCCCACGCTGGAGGCTTTTTTGAGCCAGCAGAGGGAGGAAACGACGACGATTGCGGAGGGCTATGAACGCCTCCGTCAAATCATCGCCGAGGCTGATGCGCAGGTCTGACGGCGGATCCGGAAGAGCCGGTCCGGAACTGACTTGATGTGTAAGGAGTACAGGTCTTGAAATCGCGCAGCGAGAGTCTCATCAGGCTCAAGAAGTTCACGGTGGACGAGAAGCGCCGCCAGGTCATGCAGATCGAAATGATGGTCGCTGACTTCGAGCGCATGGCTGCCGAGCTCGACCAGCAGATCGAAATCGAACAGAATAAGACTGGCATTTCGGATGTGGCGCACTTCGCCTATTCCACCTTTGCCAAGGCTGCATTGCAGCGCCGGGACAATCTGCTTGCCTCCGCCAACGACATGCGCGGCAAGCTCGAAACCGCCCAGGACGAACTGGCCGAGGCGCTCGAGGATCTCAAGAAGGTCGAACTGCTCGACCAGCGCGAACATCAGCGTGAACGCGATGAGCAGAACAAGCTCGAACAGGAAGGCTACGACGAAGTCGCCCGCCTGCGCCATCGCGGCAGATAGAATTTTTGGTCATCCGATCAAGGAAAAGGCCCGCCGTAGGGCGGGCCTTTTTTGTTGGGTTCGGGGAGTGCGAACCCGACAACCCTTCCTGCGCCGGCGGTGCCGGGCAGTCGAGCCGATTACATGGCGGTGTCGTTCACGCGCATGGCCGGGTCGGTGGCATAGGTCTCTTCGTTGTACTCGGGAGCGGCTTCAAGCTGCTCGCGGGTAAAGTCGGTATGGACCACGATATCGCCGTTCTCATTGGAGGCGAAGTCGATGTTGTCGAGGCCAACAGCCACGCGCTTCTGCCCGATCCCGAGGAAGCCACCGAAGTCGATCAGCATGGCTTCGATCTGGCCGGACTGGTCGAGCAGGATGTCGCCGACTTCAGCGATATCTTCGTTGTTCGGGCCGATCACGGTTGCACCGGTGAGGTTATCCGTCGTCAGGGCCTGACGCTCGATCGTGGCATAGCCTTCACGCGGAACAATTCCACCGGGGGCGGCGGCAGTATTGTCGGTCGTCACCGCGGGAGCCATTGCGTCACCCGCCGGAGCAGGGGTCACGACAGCGCCAGGTGCCGGAGCCATGGCGTCACCCGCCGGGGCAGGGGTCACGGCAGCGCCAGGTGCCGGAGCCATGGCGCCGCCAGCATTGACGTCAACCGGCTCATCCTCGGCCCAGACGAAGTCAGGGGCATTGGTCAGCGCGTCGGCCGTGGTGGGAAGCACCCAGCGTTCGGTATTGTCGGCTGCGAGAGTGAACTCCAGCGAGCCAAAGTCCACGGCGACCGACTTTTCACCGATACCCAGGAAGCCGCCGACGCCGATCACCACAGCGGTGATCTCGCCTTCAGCCGAGAAAACAAGATCGTTGATCGTGCCGATTTCCTCAGCATCGTCACCGGTGCTGGAATAGACAGGCTGGCCCATCAGGCGCGAACCAAGATTGTCGGTGTCTGCGGCCACATAGCCGGCCGACATATCCCAAGGCTCGTTGATGTCGGTGGTCTGCGCGGCGCCGGTATTGAGATCGCTGCCGGTCACGCCATCGGTTGCAGCCGGAGCTTCAACCGCCTGGCCATCGGTTGCCGGAGCAGGTGTCGTCGTGGCCTGTGCGAAGGCGGACGACCCCATGAGCACAGCAATAGCGGTAGTGGTCAAAAGCGTGCGGATCATTGTAGGCTCCAAAGGTTCATCGTTGACATGAACAGGGCCGTGCGGTGCTGGAACTTGCCGGTAAAAGCGCCGTGCGGCCCGTTATGGTTTCACAACGTCGCGACCCGAGCAGACGTTCCCGAGCAAATTTGCCGTCGATTTTGGAACCATTGAAAAGGCCGGCTCCCGCGCTAAGACGGTGCCGGCCCTTTTCCGCCTCCCTGGCGGTTTAGTCGCGTCCTGCGATGGGCAAGAATTCGCGTTCTTGCCCACAGACACCACACATGTGCTGTCGCCCGGCAACGGACGCGCTCTTCGAGCGACAAGCCCACCATAGCGTAAGTTCTGTGGCAGTTGAGTCGAACTCGGGTTAATGCGTTAAGCCATCGTTAATCGACGAGGATGGCGCTGTCCTTGTCATAGTCGCGCATCGCCCGATGCGGCATGCCGCCATCCATGAATTCCGGGCCAAAAGCGACGAAGCCGAGCTTTTCATAGAGCACCAGCTTGTCCGACTGGGCTGTGAGGAAAAACCGGTCCCGGCCCTGCGTCCGGCAGTAGTCCTGCGCCGCGGTGATCATCTTCCGCGCGATGCCCTTGCCGCGCCACTGTCCGTCCACAGCCACGCGGCCGATCTTGATGTGTTCATCCATGGCGATGAGGCGAAGCGTGCCCACGACCTCGCCCTCCGCCACCGCCACGATATGGGTGGCGGTGAGGTCATAGCTGTCGTGCTCTTCTTCCTCGGGAACCTTCTGCTCCCAGACGAAGACGGCGCGTCGCAGCCGGAAGGCGGCGTTGCACAATGTGGAAAAAACGGGTGCGCGAAGAATGGTGATCTGGTCCATCCTCCGCTCATAGCGCGCTACGCTTTTGGGCTCAATCGCCTTCAAGCGCCAGAGCGAGGCGCTGACACTCCGCCCGACAATCAGGCGGTCGAACCATCAGGCGCGCCGTTCGTCTTCTTCGCTTTTCGAGAACGACCAGCGGTTGCGACCGCTTGTCTTGGCACGATAGAGCGCCTGGTCGGCCTCGAACTGCACATGCTCGATCGACAGCTCGCCGGTGATGAACATGGCGATACCGACGCTGGCGCCGATCTCGATCCGGTTCCCGTCGATCTCGAACGGCATGGAGAGCGACTTGACGATACGCGTCGCCACCAGCTGGGAGTAATCCGGGTTCTCGAGGTTGCCGAGCACCACCGCAAACTCGTCACCACCCAGGCGCGCCGCGAGGTCGTTCTTGCGCAGCACCGCCACAAGCCGTGTGCCGACCTCCTTGAGCAGGGCATCGCCGGCGGCGTGGCCAAAGGTGTCGTTCGCCTGCTTGAATTTGTCGAGGTCGATATAGAGCAGCGCGCAGGACTGCCCGGCATTGGACGGGTGCAGCAATTGCTCAAAATGTTCGGCAAGGCTGATGCGGTTGGGCAGGCCAGTCAGATGGTCATGATAGGCCATGTGGCTGATCCGCAGCTGCATGCGCTTGCGGTCGTCGATGTCTTCCAGCGTGCCGATCCATTCGGCTGGAACGCCCTGGGCGTCAAAGATCACCGCCGCCCTCAGCGTGATCCAGACCCAGCTCTGGTTCCTGCCACGCACGCGCGCCTCGGCGGTCACCGTCGCGTCGCCGGTGCGGGCGGCGTTTTCGAGGGTCTCGAGAAGGTTGGGCAGGTCTTCCTCATGGATCTGCTCGGACCAGTTGCGGCCAAGGGCGCTGTCCGCTGGCCGTCCGGTGAAGTCTTCCCAGCCTTCAATTTCCAGCACCTTGCCGCGATTGTCGGCGCGCCAGGTCACCATGGCTCCAACCTTGGAGACGGCGCGATAGCGCTTGCTCGACAACTCGAGCTCATTGGCGCGCTCGGTCAGGCGCTGATGGGAATTGACCTGCGCATTGTAGAGCGTTTCGAGCTCATCGACGATGGTTTCGGGCGCCGGGGGCAGGGCAGCCTTGGTATTCTGCGCGATGGCCTCCGAACGGGCCACCATCGCTCGGATTGGTCCGGTGATGCGCCGGGACAGGAAGAAGGACAGCAGCACCGCCACGAGAATGGCAACGATCACGCCGATGCCGAAGGCGCGCAGCGGGTTCTGCCAGCGGGCATCGAGAATGGCCTTGGGCATGCCGACCACGACGACCCAGCCCGGTGTACCTTCAATGCTGGAAAACCCGAACGAGATCGGCGTGCCATTAAAAGCGATGGCGTCGAAAGCGTCTGATGGAGCGCCCACCGCAAGCAGGGCTTCCCAGGTGGGAACGCGCTTGCCGAGGTTTTCCGCCGCTTCCGTCGAGCGGGTAATCATATTGCCATTGCCGACGACCACGGCCACCAGCGTCTGGTTCTCCATTTCGCCAAACGATATCTTTCCCGACACAGCCGTGGAATCGGCCGTCACCCGCATCTGGTCGCCGGTGCCGTCTGCCAGAGGCACCTCGAAGACCAGCTTGGCGCTCTCGCCGGGATTGATGTCGAGGAGGTTCGATACTGTCCAGGGCCGGTCCGGGCTGGTGTCTGCCGATGTGTCGGAAAGAACCACGGCCTCGCCGCGGAAGTGTTAGGTGATGAGATCGAGTTCGCTTTCGAGGTCGGTGTGCAGTTCGTTGACGTGGGACCCCACCGTCTTGAGCACTTCCACATCGGAGACCAGCGCGCCATGAACCATGGATGCGATGACCTTGGAATTGTCGACCAGAATAGTCAGCGCTGCGGCGCGGTCTGTCTCGGCGGTGCGGAACACCACCAGGGCCAGCAGCAGCAGCGGCGGCGCCAGGGCAGTCAGTATGACAAAGCTCAGAAAAGCGGTCAGCGATATGCGTCGCTTACGTCTGACTGACCCTTCCATCGCGCACCCCATTACGTAGACACACGTTAATGTAGCACGATAATGACAATAAAAAACTGCGCCGCACTATTAGGTTATTCCAGTATTAATCCGTGCCTTCTTAAACGCTGCCAACAGTCCGCAGGCGGACGCGCGGATGCACTTCGTTCTGGCTCATGACGACCGTCTGCGGGCGGAACCGCTCGATGATCGAGCGCACATGCGGGCGGATGGACGGCGAGGTGATCAGCACTGGCAGTTCGCCCTGCTGTGCTGCCTTTTCAAAGGCGGCGCCGATCGAGGCGATGAACTGCTGCAGGCGGCTCGGCGCCATGGCGAGGTGCCTGTTTTCGCCTTCGCCAACCATGGCTTCGGCGAAGTCGCGTTCCCACTGCGGCGAAAGCGTGAGGAGCGGCAGATTGCCGTCCGGCCCGAGGTTGGTGGCGCAGATCTGGCGCGCCAGACGACTGCGCACATGCTCGGAAATGGCCTGGATCGAGCGACCGGGTCCGGCGATCTCGGCAATGCCCTCGAGAATGGTCGAGAGATCGCGGATCGAGATGCGCTCGGCCAGCAGCGCCTGCAGCACGCGCTGCACGCCCGACACGGTGATCTGGCTGGGGACGATGTCTTCCACCAGCTTCTGCTGTTCCTTGGGCAGGCCCGAGAGCAGGCTCTGCACATTGGCGTAGCTCAAGAGCTCGGCGACATTGGCCTTGAGCACTTCGGTCAGATGGGTCGAGATCACGGTCGAGGGATCGATGATCGAGAGGCCGCGCAGCTCGGCTTCATCGCGCAGCGCCGGATCGATCCAGGTCGCTGGCAGGCCGAAGGTCGGCTCGGTGGTCTGATGGCCCGGCAGGTCGATCTGGTTGCCATAGGGATCCATGACCATCAGAAGGTTGGCGTGGATCTGGCCGTGGCCCGCCTCCACTTCCTTGATGCGAACCTTATAGTCATTGGGTTCGAGCTGCATGTTATCGAGGATGCGCACCGGCGGCATGACGAAACCGAGGTCGAGCGCCAGCTGGCGGCGCAGTGCCTTGATCTGCTCGGTCAGGCGGTCAGTGCCGGTTTCATCTTCCTTGACGAGGCCGAGCAGGCCATAGCCCAGTTCCAGCTTGAGATCGTCGATCTTGAGGCTGTCGGAGATCGGCGGCTCGGCAGCGCGACCCGGCGCATTTGCAGCACCCGGAGCGCCCGGCGCGCCGGCGGGGGCAGCGTCGACTGCGGCCTTGGTCTTTTCAACGACCTCACGTGCAGCCTTGGACTTGCCGGCACGGTAGGCGGCGTAGCCCACGCCACCCGAGAGAGCCAGGAAGGGCACAAGCGGCATGCCCGGCAGCAGGGCGAGGGCCGCCATCACAGCGGAGGCCATGCCCAGAGCGCGCGGATAGCCGGCGAACTGCTGGGAGAGAGCCTTGTCGGCGGCGCCGGTGACGCCCGACTTCGAGACCAGGATACCGGCAGCGGTCGAAACGATGAGGGCGGGGATCTGGCTGACGAGACCATCGCCGATGGTCAGCAGCGTATAGACATTGCCCGCTTCCTGGACGCTGAGGCCTTCCTGCATGATGCCGATGGCCATGCCGGCGGCGACGTTGATGAAGGTGATGATAAGGCCGGCAATGGCGTCGCCGCGCACGAATTTGGAGGCGCCGTCCATGTTACCGAAAAAGGCGCTTTCGCCTTCTAGTTCGGCGCGGCGCTTCTTGGCGGTGTCTTCGTCGATCAGGCCAGCCGAAAGATCGGCATCGATGGCCATCTGCTTGCCCGGCATGGCGTCGAGGCTGAAGCGCGCGGCCACTTCAGCGATACGGCCCGAGCCCTTGGTGATGACGATGAAGTTCACGATCACGAGGATGATGAAAATCACGATACCGATGATGAAATTGCCGCCCGTCACGAAATTGCCGAAGGCTTCGATGACGTGACCGGCTGCAGCCGTGCCGTTATGGCCTTCCGAAAGGATGAGGCGCGTGGTGGCGAGGTTCAGGCCAAGCCGCAGCATGGTGGCGATCAGCAGCACCGTGGGAAACGACGAGAACTCCAGCGGCTTCTGGATGAACAGCGCCGTCATCAGGATCATCACCGAAAAGACGATCGAGATCGCCAGCAGCATGTCCACGATGATGGACGGCAGCGGCACGATCAGGATGACGATCAGCCCCATCACGCCGGTGGCGAGCGCAATGTCGCCAGAGCGCAGCATGTCCATGACGCTTTTCACGGCTGGAAGCGAAAAGCCCGGGCGTGATGCAGGGGTAAGATCGGTCATGATAAAGGTCCGGTGGGCCTGAGGAAGTCAGAGCCCCCCTTCCGGGGAAGGGAGGCTCCAGGAATTTTGGTTCAGGCGACGCTGCGTCGCTCGCCGGGGTCGGGAACGGTCATCCCCTCGTCCGAATACTGGTTGAGCTTGTTCCGCAGCGTGCGGATCGAGATGCCCAGGATATTGGCCGCATGGGTGCGGTTGCCCCAGGTATGGTCGAGAGTGTCGAGGATGAGCTCGCGCTCCACCTCGGCCACGGTGCGGCCGACCAGCGCCCGCGACATGGCTTCGGCGGTCTGGGCCAGCTGCTGGGCCGGGGAGTTGATCCGCGCGGCTTCAGCCAGGCCCATGCCGTCCGGCAGCACGATGGCTTCCGGACCGATCATCGAGCCGGTGGCCAGCAGCACGGCGCGATGCAGCGTGTTTTCCAGCTCGCGGACATTGCCCGGCCAGGGCGCCTGCAACAGGGCCTGGCGCGCCTCTTCGGAAAGCTCGCGATTGGGCAGGCCATTGGCCTTGGAATATTTTGCGACGAAATGGTCGGCCAGCGCCACGATGTCGCCGGGGCGCTCGCGCAGAGCCGGCAGGCGGAGGTTGACGACGTTGAGGCGGAACAGCAAATCCTCGCGGAAGCTGCCTTCGCGCACAGCGTCAGTCAGATTGCGGTTGGAGGTCGCCAGGATCCGGATATCGACCGGAACCGGCTTGCTGCCGCCGACGCGGTCGATGACGCGTTCCTGAATGGCGCGCAGCAGCTTGGCCTGCAGGCGTACATCCATTTCCGAGATTTCGTCGAGCAGCAGCGTGCCGCCGGAGGCTTCCTCGAACTTGCCGACGCGACGCGCGATGGCACCGGTAAAGGCACCCTTTTCGTGGCCGAAAAGCTCCGATTCGAGCAGCGCCTCGGGGATGGCGGCGCAATTGACCGAGATGAACGGCTTGTTGGCGCGCTTGGAGCGGGCATGCACGAAGCGGGCGATGACTTCCTTGCCGGTGCCGCTTTCACCCGTGATCAGGATCGAGGCGTCCGAGCCGGCGATCTGCTCGGCCATCTTGACCACGCGGCTCATGGCCGGGTCGCGATAGAGGAAGTCCTCGGTTTCGCGCGAAACGGCCTGGATCACGGCAGCAATCAGGGCGGCATCGGGGGGCAGGGGGATATATTCCTTGGCCCCGGCGCGGATGGCGTTGACCGCGGCAGCGGCATTGGTCTCGACGCCGCAGGCGACAACGGGGATGGCGATGCGTTCGGTTTCAAGCGCGGCGATGAGACCGGTAATGTCCATCATCACGTCGACGAGCAGCAGATCGGCGCCGCGTCCGGTCCGCAGGGAAGCCATGGCGATATCGATAGAAGGCGCGTGGGCAACGCGTGCACCACCATCCATGGCCATTTTGGTTGCCTGGCTGAGCTGGCCTTCCAGTGCTCCGACGATGAGGAGACGCATTGTCAGCTTCCTTATTGTGCCTTGATGATCTCGGTCATGGTGACGCCGAGCCGGTTTTCCACCAGCACGATTTCACCGCGCGCCACGAGACGGTCATTGACGTAGATTTCCACCGCTTCGCCGACCTGGCGGTCGAGTTCGATGACGGTGCCGGTGTCGATCTTGAGCAGATTGCTCACTGGCATCTTGGTGCGGCCCAGCACGACGGAAACGCGAACGGGGACGTCGAACACGGCCTCGAGGTCGCCGGCTGTGCGCTCGACAAAGGCTTCGGCGCGGTCGTCACGCTGGGGCGGAGCCATCTCGCCAATGCCCAGCTCTTCATTCAGCTCGCTACCGGGATCGGTCGGGTTCATTCGCCGCCCTCCTCAATTGTGTTGGGGCCACCAAGGGCGGCCAGATAGTCATTGATCTGCTTGTCGATTTCGGCGGAGAGCGCTTCGCTGTCGCGCACCAGCCCGCCGTCTACCCATTCCAGCCGCCCGTCGCCGAGGCGGATATCGGGATCGCCCATCACCACCAGCCGGCCGGCAAAGCCCGAGGAGGTGATCTGCTCGGTGGCGAGGTCACGCAGGCTGTCGGCGAGGTCGGGGTGGCAGCGGATCACCAGATGCGGCACGCCGCTGAGGCTGGGCATGCATTCCGCGATCAGCGCCCGCAGCTCTTCGGTCGGCTGCGCCGCGATCAGATTGGTGGCGAGCTTGCTGCCCACGCTGGCGGCCAGCGACACGGCCTCGCGCCGGTAGAGCGCAATGGTGTCGTCGAGCGAGGCGCTCATCCGCGCCGTATGGGCAGCGAGCGTGCCGGCTGCGGCGGCAATCGTCTGGGCTGCCGTCGAGGCCGCATTGCGTTCCCCGGCGCTGACGCCTTCCTTGAAGCCGTCCTCGCGGGCCTGGGCGACCATCTGGGCCACCACTTCCTCGGGCACGCCGATCGGCTCGGGGACGAACTCGGGCTCGGGCTGGGCCTCGGGCGCGAAGTCATCGGCAACGACCGGCTTGGCGGAGCGGGGGTGCTCTGCCAGGTCGAGGTCGAAGGTGAAGCGGGCAAGGGCGGCCATGGCGTCAGGCAACCATCTGGTCGTCGGACTTGGACTTGACGATGACGATGTCGCCCTTGGCTGCCAGATCCTTGGCGGTGGCAACCATGCGGCTCTGGGCCTCGTCGACGTCCTTCAGGCGCACCGGACCCATGCCGGCCATGTCGTCCTGCAGCATCTTGGCGGCGCGGGCAGACATGTTCTTGTAGAAATAATCCTTGATGTTGTCGCTCGCCCCCTTGAGGCAGAGAGCCAGTTCGCGCTTGTCGACGCGCGAGACCAGGGTCTGGACCGCCGACATGTCGAGCCGCACCAGATCCTCGAAGGTGAACATGAGCGACTTGATCCGCTCGGCGTCTTCCCGGTTCTGCACTTCCAGATTGGTGAGGAAGCGCGCTTCGGTCTGGCGATCGAAGGCGTTGAAGATCTCCGCCATCTGCTCGTGGCTGTCCTGGCGCTTGGCGTGGTTGAGCGTCGACATGAACTCGGTCCGCAGGGTCATCTCGATCTTTTCGAGAATATCCTTCTGCACCGGGTCGAGGCCCAGCATGCGCTGCACCACATCCATGGCCAGCTCCTCAGGCAGCACGGCGAGGACTTCGGAGGCATGGTCGGGCGAAATCTTGGACAGGATCACCGCAACGGTCTGCGGATATTCGTTCTTGAGATAGGCGGCCAGGATATCGGCCTGCACATTGGAGAGCTTTTCCCACATGTTGCGGCCGGCCGGCCCACGGATCTCTTCCATGATGGCGTCGACGCGATCCTGCGGCAGGAAGCTCAGCAGCAGCCGTTCGGTGGAGTCCGAATTACCCAGCAGCGCGCCGTTCGAGGCGATGGAGGAGACGAACTCGCTCATCAGCTCGTCCAGCATCCGCGGGGTGATCGGGCCGAGCTTGACCATGGCGCGCGACAGCGCCTTGATTTCGTGCTCGTCCATTTCGTCGAAGATCGGCTTGCCGTGGTCTGGGCCAAGCGCCAGCATCAGTGCCGCGGCCTTTTCGTCGCCCTGCAGGGTGCGCTGTTCGGCATTGCCGCCGATCTTCAGCTGCGGCGTCATTCCGGCGCTCTCGGGAGCGGATTGGGATACCAGTGCCATGATCAATTACGCCGCGTTGTTGAGCCAGTTGCGCACGACCAGCGCAGCCTGCTTGGGGTTTTCATCGATCAGTTCACCGACTGACTTGAGGGCCTGCATCTGCTGGTCACCCACGGCCTTGGCGTCGGACACCCAGTCGATCGATGCCGGTGCGCTGTGGGCAAGCTGTTCGTCGACCGGGATCACTTGGCCGTCGGCGTCAAGCGTGCCGTTCTGACCCAGCTCGACAGCGGCCGGCAGGGCCAGGGGCCCGGGTTCCGGGCTCATGACCTTCTTGAGCAGCGGACGCAGCACGAAGAACATCAGGGCCAGCGCGATCAGGAGGGTCACGGCCATCTCGGCGCCGTTCATCAGATCGTCGCGGGTGAAGTCGAGCAGGCCTGCATTGGCATCGGTACCCGGCGTCGCCAGCTCGGGACGTTCGGCGAACTGCATGTTCACCACTTCCACGCTGTCGCCACGGTCGGCCGAATAGCCCACTGCCGAGCGCACCAGGGTCAGGATCTGGGCCAACTCGTCGGCGCTGCGCGGCGAATAGGTGATGTTGCCCGCGCCATCGTCGGCATAGGCACCATCGACCACCACGGCAACCGACAGGCGCTTGAGCGAACCCGCTTCGGTAACGGCGGTCTCGGTCTTCTTGGAAATCTCGTAGTTGATGACTTCTTCGGCCGAATTGCCGCGCTCGCCCTGGCCGTCGCCGGCATTGTCGGACGCACCCGGCAGCTCGGTGGCGACCGAGACCTGACCCGAGGCATTGGCCGATTCATTGGCCGCTTCACGGATCTGGGTCGAGCGGACAACCTGGCCGTCCGGATCGAAGGTTTCAGCCGTCACGGTCGAGCGGTTGAAGTCGAGCTCTGCGCTGACTTCGACGCGCGCCCGGCCTGCGCCGACCACATTGGCCAGCATGTCTTCAACGCGGGTCCGCAGGCGGTTCTCAAAACCAAGCGTGCGCTCTTCGGCCTGGCCGGAGAGGGCTCCAAGCCCGGAGTCCTCGGCGCCCGAGGCGAGAAGATTGCCGGCGTCGTCGACGATCGACACGCGCTGCGGGTTGAGACCTTGGATGGCCGACGCCACCATGTGCTGGATGGCGCGGATTTCGCCGGTCGAAAGCGCACCGCGCACCGACAGGACGATCGACGCCGATGGATCCTTGCGTTCGCGGCGGAACAGTTCGCGCTCGGGCAGGACGAGGTGCACGCGGGCACTCTTGATCCGGGCCAGCGAGGAAATGGTGCGCGCCAGTTCGCCTTCGAGGGCTCGAACATTGTTGATGTTCTGGACGAAGCTGGTGGCGCCCAGCGTCGACTGCTGGTCGAAGATCTCATAGCCAACCTGGCCGCGACTGGGCAGGCCTTCGCCGGCCAGGTTCATGCGCAGGGTGGTGATCTGGTCACGGGGGACGAGGATGGTGTCGCCTTCGCCGCGCAGCTCGAACGGAATGTTGAGCGTCTGCAGTTCGGTGACGATGGCCGAGGAGTCTTCAAGGCTCAACCCGCTATAGAGCGGTGCCAGGTTCGGTGTCTGGGCGCGAAGCACCAGAAAGCCGAAGAAGCCAAGGATAAGCACAGCGACTGTGCCCATGGCTGCCAGACGCGGCAAGCCGATGCGATTGATTAGATTGGTAAGACTTTCCACGCTGCCACTCAAGTTCGGACCAGCGCGACCGTCGGAGCCCCCGTCGACCGCTGGGCAAAAATTACCCACCAGATGGTAAACAATGTATTAACCTCCGGTCCCAAAGCGGGATGCGCGGCAATTATTGCCCAGTTGTACAGGGGGAGAATGCGTTGTGATCGAGGTGCTTGGCCGGCTGACGTCGATAAATGTCCGGAAAGTGCTCTGGGCGCTCGATGAACTGGGGGAACCCTATGAGCGGCAGGACTGGGGTCTGCCGCTGCGCGATCCCAATGTCCCGGAGTTCCTGGCGCTCAATCCCAACGCTCAGGTGCCAGTGCTTGTCGATGCCGACGGCACAACGATGTGGGAGAGCAATGCCATTCTCGTCTACCTGGCCCAGACGCGCGGAAAACTTCTGCCCACGCCCCGCCAGGACCTTGCCACGCTCTTCAATGGCTGGGCTGGCAGGCCTCAGAGCTCAATCCGACATGGGGCTATGCGGTCAATGCGCTGATGCGCCGGACCCCGAGATATGACGACCCGGCAGAGATCGCCCGCTCAACCGGGCGCTGGTCATCGAGAATGAAACTGCTTGAAAACGCGCTCGCCGACGGCCGCGCCTTTATTGCCGGCCCGGACTTCACAGTAGCCGATATCGCGCTGGGCCTTTCCATCCATCGCTGGTTCGGCACGCCGTTCGAAAAGCCGGACCTGCCTGCGGTGAAGGCCTACTACGATCGCCTGCGCGCGCGCCCTGCGAGCGCCAATGCGCTCGGCTTGCAAACGCCCTGACAGCGCGACAAACGCAAAACCCCCGCAGGACTTGTGTCCGCGGGGGCCTGCCAGAATATGGCTACACTATCAGCCTTCGCGATAGTGCTGGATCCAGGTGGTCCGAAGACCAGCCAGTCCATGCTTGTCGATTGCCGCCTGCCAGTTCAGAAACTCATCGACGCTCAAAGCATAGCGAGCACAAGCTTCTTCCAAGCTCAGCAATCCACCACGCACGGCGGCCACGACTTCGGCCTTGCGACGGATCACCCAGCGGCGTGTATTGGGAGGAGGCAGGTCCGCAATAGTGAGCGGGCTGCCGTCCGGTCCGATAACGTACTTTACGCGAGGACGCATTTGTACGGTCATTTTACTCTCTACTCAACCTGACCATATGGTGAGGAGAATAGGGTATCGGCCTTAAGAGACCCCTAAGGGGAAACTTACAACAGGTTAAGAATGCTATGAAATTTCAGTCAATTGACCGGGATTCGGACCCGTTCTGGGGCTGAACGCCCCTGATGGGGCGCAGCGGTCCCGCCCGCCTGACCCCGGGGGCCTCGGGCGTCAAACACCCGATGGCCCTCAAATTTGCGCGGCGCTGACTGCCAGTTTCGCTGGCTGGCGCCGCGTCTCGCCTCAGGAAGCGGCCGGTTCTTCATCCGCGACCGGCTTGGCCGGCTCGGCAGCGCGCACTTCCGAAATGTCGCGCAGCGGCACCTTGCTGGCGCCGACAGTAACCATGGTCTCGCGACCCGAGAAGTCCACGGCCGTGACCGTGCCCACCGAGGAGGTGGAGACATTGACGGTCTTGCCTGACAGATTGGTGCCGTCAATGCGGATGGTATAGAGCCCGTCCGGATAGGGCGTGCCGTCCGAACCGATGCCATCCCAGGCAAAGGTGCCTTCCCCGATCCCCAGCGAGCCGGTCTGGGAGTAGACGATGTCACCCGTGGCGTTCTTGATGGTGATATTGGCGTTGGCCACATTGGCGTCGGCATTATAGGCCCAGAGCGCGTGGCTGCCCTTGAGCTGGGTGGTCGAGCCCGACACCGTCACCTGCTTGCCGATATAGGACACCGCGTCGGACCGCTGCGTATTCTGGGTGGTCGTGAGCAGGCTCTCGAGAAACTCATTGGTCTTGAGCTGCTGCTCGACCCCGGTGAACTGCACCAGCTGCTGGGTGAACTGGTTGGTATCCAGCGGGTCCAGCGGGTTCTGGTTCTTCAGCTGCGTGGTCAGGATCTGCAGGAAGGTGTCGAAATTCTGGGCAATCGTGGTGCGCGAGCCGGAGAGAGCCCCATTGCCTGCGCCGCTCGAACCGGAAACGCCGTCGATCATGATTGTACTTCCTTAGGCGACAATGTTGAGGCCGCTGGCTTGCAGCGCCCCACGATAAAGGGTGACGGCGGGCGGAGCCTCGCTGTCTTCGGTTCCCGCTTCGCCCTGGTCGGCCACGCCGCCCTCGCGTTCGGGATGGTCATTCTGGTCGCCGGCAAACGGGTTCTGCTTGAGCGAGAATTCGAGATTGGTCTTGCTGGCGTCGAGCCCGGCCTGCTGCAGCGCCCGTTCAAGCGCGCGCTGGTCGCGCTGCATCAGATCGAGCGTTTCGGCCTTTTCCACCGTCAGCCTGGCATTGACCTGGCCATTGGCGTCGATATCGAGCTTAACGTCGATGCGGCCCAGTTCGGGCGGATCGAGGCGGATCTGGAAGCGCGTATTGCCGCCGTCCACCTGCCGCGCCATTTCAAAGGCGATCTGCGGCAGATTGATCTGCTGCTGGCTGGTCTGGTAGCCGGCCTGAACCACGCGCGGCACGGCGGCCGAGGTGTCCGTCGGCAGCTTGGCCACATCGGTCGGGCTCTGCTGGACGAGGTTGAGCTCGGCTCCATCGGCGCCATTGGCCGCCGGATTGGGGGCAGGGCGCCCCGCATCTGCGCCGGCGGGACGCTCGGCACGCAGCGCGGCCTCGGGCGCAGCGCGCTGGCCCGGTTCCTTGTCAGACACCGCGTCCTTGGACTTGCCATCGGTCGCAGCACCATCCTCGGCCTTGCCGGTCAGCACCGGCTCGGAAAGCTTGAGTGTCGGCTCGGCCAGCTCTGGCTCGGTCGGCACCATCTGGGCAAACTTCTTGGCCGCATCGACGAGCCGGCTGAGGTTCGCCTGGATTTCCGGGTCGAGGGTTTCGGCGTCGGTGCCGAGCGCCTTGGCCAGGAAGTCGGTCAGCTTGGCGAGCAGCTCGCCATCGGCGTCACCCTGGCCACCGGCGACGGCTCCATTGGCCTCGGCCAGTTTCTGCAGCTGCTGGATGAGGCTGGCCATGTCGATGCCCATGGCATCGGCCAGTTCACCCAGCGCGTCCTCGATATCCTTGAGCGGGCTGCCTTCGGCCTGCCCACCCAGGGTGGACACGACAGCGGCAAGCGCTTCGAGCAGAGCCTCGGAGAGCGGCGTCTCCGTTTCGGCAGCGTCGTCTGCTTCACCCGGGACAGCCTCGGCGACGGTCGCTGGCTCGCCTGACACAGCATCGTTCTTGGGCGGCGGCGCATCCCGGTCAGCAGTCTTTGCCGGTGCAGCGGCCGTGTCGGCAGGCTTGTTGTCTGCCGGCTTTGCTTCTGGTTCGACCAGCCGGGCAAACGCGTCGTCCCGCGCATCTGCCTTGTTCGCAACCGGAGCGACAGGCTTTACCGGCGCGGCACCAAATGCGGAAAGAAGTGTCAGATGTGATGCCAAAGCCGAGCGCCTCTCGATAGTCCTATTCTGCAAACGCAATGCAATCCCCTTGCCAACTCGCGATCCCAGAAAATTCTGATTGAGAAACAAGGTGTTGCAAATGTCAGCGCGGTTGCGCTCCAATCCGTTACAGGCAATTAGCGCTCAACTCCCGGCAATTCCTGCCGGGTCCGCCGTTGCAGCCTCCCGCCAAAACGCGTATGAGCACTCCCCATCAATCCGCTGGCCCTTGAACCCAACCGGATAGAGGACAAACATGTTGAATTCGCTTGATATCGCCAAGCGTCCAGAGGACACGCGCGTTGTTGTCGCCATGTCCGGGGGCGTTGACTCTTCCGTCGTTGCCGGCCTGCTCGCCCGCCAGGGCTATGAAGTCGTGGGCATCACTCTCCAGCTTTACGATCATGGCGAGGCCACCCATCGCAAGGGTGCCTGCTGCGCCGGTCAGGACATCCACGATGCCCGCCGCGTCGCCGCCAAGCTGGGCATTCCCCACTACGTTCTCGACTATGAGGAGCGCTTCAAGGCCTCGGTCATTGAACCCTTCGCCAATGCCTATCAGCAGGGCGAAACCCCGGTTCCCTGCATTGCCTGCAACCAGTCCGTGAAGTTCGTCGACCTGATGACGGTTGCGCGCGATCTCGGCGCCGACGTCTTGGCCACGGGCCATTACGTCCAGTCGCGCCTTGGCGACGATGGCCGCCGCCAGCTCTTCCGTCCCGTCGACAGCGAGCGGGATCAGACCTATTTCCTCTTCGCCACCACCCAGGAACAGCTCGATTTCCTGCGCTTCCCCCTGGGCGGCATGGGCAAGGCCGAAGTGCGTGAGTTGGCCCGCGACATGGGTCTCGAGATCGCCGAAAAGCACGACAGCCAGGACATCTGCTTCGTGCCGCAGGGCAAATATGCCGACATCATCCGCAAGATGCACCCCGAAGCCATGGCGACCGGCGAAATCGTCCATCTCGACGGTCGTGTGCTCGGCACCCATGACGGCATCGTCAATTACACCATCGGCCAGCGCAAGGGTCTCGGCGTCGCCGCGGGCGAACCACTCTATGTGGTCAAACTCGATCACCGCACCGGCCGTGTCATCGTCGGCCCGCGCGAAGCGCTAAAGACCCACACGGTGCGCCTGCGCAACGTCAACTGGCTGGGCAGCGTCCCGCTCGCCGAAGCCAGCGCCGGCAATGGCGCCCCTGTGGAAGTCAAAGTCCGCTCTACCCGCGGCCCACAGCCTGCCGTCATCCAGATGCAGGACGGGGAAGTCTACGTCACCCTCGTCTCAGGCGAATACGGCATCTCCCCCGGCCAGGCCTGCGTCTTCTACACCGACGACAGCCAGACCTCAGAAGTTTTAGGCGGCGGCTTTATTGCTGAAGCAGTGCCCCAGGCCCTGGTGGCCTGAAAACCCCCACCTGACCTCCCCCTGATAGGGGGGAGGAGCCCATCCAGTGTGCCGCGATGCCGGTGAGCCACCGAAGGCTCCCTCCCCCTTGTGGGGAGGGTTGGGGTGGGGGTGTCCGCCGCTTCCGCCCCACAAAACCCTCAGCTTCACCGTCCCCTCGCCCCTCCGGGGAGAGGGTCAGGGTGAGGGGAACCCCGCCGCAAAAGAAATGCTGCTTAAGGCCCGAGGCCCCGCCGCCGCCAATCCATCACTCTGAGATAGTCGTGAAGTCATGAGGGGCTTCCGCCTCCCCGATGCGTCCCTCCCCCTGCCAGGGGGAGGCTAGGTGGGGGTAATCCCCTTCAAACACACAAAAACCTACTGCGCCGGCTCCACCTGCTCGGCACTCGGCGTTTTGGCCGCATTGGCGGCTTCCTTGAGCGCATTATACGTCCCCAGCCCGCCCGAAAACATCGAGATGCTGATCAGCAGCACCAGCGCGCCCAGCGCCAGAATGATAATCCGTGTTGAATTGAGTTTGAACGGGCTCTCTGGCTTGTCTGTCATGATCTTGGCCTTTCGCAGCGTCGACGTCAGCCTTCTATAGGCCCCCGTGCACAGCTTCACAAAAATATCTCGGCCCCGACCCAAAGGAAGTTTCCGGCGCCGGCGTCTTAGCCTCTAATTAAGCCAAAGAGGCCAGATGTGCATGCTGCCATGATGGGACTGACTGCCGCACCACCGCTCGATCCCGCAACGGCACTAGCCGAGGCGCTGGTCCGGCGCGCGCAGAACGGGGACTCCGATGCTTTTGCCGAGCTTTTGGAAACCCATTACGACCGCATCTATCGGACCGCCTGGCGCTGGTGCGGCAATCGCGACGATGCCGAGGATATCGCCCAGGATGTCTGCATAAAACTTGGCGGGGCCATTTCCGGCTTCGATGGGCGCAGCGCCTTTTCCTCCTGGGTCTATCGCATCACGCTCAATGCGGTGCGCGATTGGCAGCGCGCCGGCCAGCGCAGGGGGCGACATGCGAAAAGCTATGCCGAGATAACACCCTCCGAGGCCGAGCCGGACCAGGAGGCTGCCACCACCAACCGCGAACTCTGGGCCGCCGTCCGCACCCTGCCGGAAAAACAGCGCGACGCCGTGCTCCTCGTCTATGCCGAGGAGCTGAGCCACGCCGAAGCCGCCGATATCATGGGCATCCGGGAGGCGACCATTTCCTACCATGTGCACGAAGCCCGCAAGACATTGAGGGGGCTGCTATGAGCCACCACGACCACGATCCGTTCGACGCCCTGAAATCGACAACGCCGCCGCCAGTGCGTCCAGATGCCCGCGCTGCCGCCCTCGCCGCGGCCCGCGCCGCCTATGATGACGCCCAGGAAGAAGAGCAGGCAAAAAAATCTGCCGCCCCATCCAAAGGAAATTCCGGGGGCTGGCGTCTCACGTCCATCATCGCCTCCTTGAAGGGATTTTCGATCATGGACGCCCGCATTCCTCTCGGCACCGCCGCCGTCGCCCTGCTGCTCTTCCCGCTCGGGCTGCAGTTTTACAATTCCACCGCGCTGACCCCGGTCGGTGGTGCCGCCCACGATCCGGCCCCGGCCGTGATCTCCGACACCGCCGGGCAAGCTCCCGTGCTGGTCGAAACCCAACCCGCTCCGCCCGAGCCTGCTCAGGAGGCCGAAGCGATGATCGCCGATGCCGTCATGCCCTCGCCGCAGGACAAAATGGCCGAAGCCCCCATGGTGCGCGCGCCTGCGCCGATCTCGCCCTCCATCGCGCTTCAAACGGCGGCGGCCCCCAGCCCGGCCGCGGGCCAGATGCTGACGCGCAATTCCGTCGACAATTTCGGCTATGCCCCTGCGGCTGAACCCAGCGGCGATAGCTTCACCAGCTTCGACGAGCAGCGCCTCAAGGCCGTTGCCGACGAACCTGTTTCGACCTTCTCCATCGATGTCGATACAGCCAGCTATGCCTATGTTCGGCGCCAGCTCGAGGACGGCTATCTCCCCGAAGCCGATGCGATCCGCATCGAGGAATTGCTCAATTATTTCCCCTATGACTACGCCGCGCCCGCCAGCGCCGATGTGCCGTTCCAGCCGACCCTGAAAGTCTTCCCCACGCCGTGGAACGACAAAACCCAGCTGCTCGAGATCGGCATCAAGGGCTTCGAGCCGCCCGTGGGCGCCGACACAAAGTCCAATCTGGTCTTTCTCATCGATACCTCAGGCTCGATGGATGCGCCCGACAAGCTCCCGCTTTTGAAGCGCGCCTTTGCGCTTCTGCTCGACAAACTCTCGGCCAATGACACGGTGTCCATCGTGGCCTATGCCGGCTCGGCCGGCATCGTGCTCGAGCCGACCTCTGCCGACAACAAGGCGAAAATCCTCTCGGCGCTCGACGGCCTCTCGGCTGGTGGCAGCACAGCCGGGGCTGAAGGCATCGAACTGGCCTATCGCCTCGCCGAAGAAGCAAGGGTGGAGGGCACCAATCGCGTCATCCTCGCCACCGATGGCGATTTCAATGTGGGCATCGACGACCCTGAGGCACTCGAAGATTTCATCGCCGAAAAGCGCCAGACCGGCACCAGCCTTTCCATCCTCGGCTTCGGTCGCGGCAATCTTGATGACGCGACCATGCAGGCCCTTGCCCAGAACGGCAATGGAAATGCCAGCTACATCTCGAGCTTTGCCGAAGCCAAAAAAGTGCTGGTCGAGGAAATCGGCGGCACGCTCCACACCATCGCCCAGGACGTCAAAATCCAGGTCGAGTTCAACCCAGCAGTGATCGCCGAATACCGCCTCATCGGCTACGAAACCCGCGCCCTCAACCGCGAGGATTTCAACAATGACGCGGTGGATGCGGGCGATATCGGTGCCGGCCACACCGTTACCGCGCTCTATGAAATCACCCCGGTCGGCTCGGGCGGCGAACAGATCGATCCCCTCCGCTATGGCGAAAATGCCACCACCAGCGGGGCAGGGGAGGAGCTCGCCTTCCTCAAGATGCGCTACAAACTCCCCGGCGAAACGGTCAGCCAGCTCATCGAAGAGCCGGTCACCGCCGATGTGGTCTATGATGACATCACCACCGCTGGCCCCGACGCCCAGTTCGCCGCCGCAATTGCGGCCTTCGGCCAAAAGCTGAAGTCCAGCGTCTACGGCTCCGCCATGACATGGGCCGAAATCGAAGCCCTCGCCCGCGCCGGCCGCGGAGACGACGAAGGCGGCTACCGCGCCGAATTCCTCCGCCTCGTCTCCACCGCCGCCCTCCTCAAACCCGACACGACAACGGCGCGCTGAGGCACTAGGGGCTCACCACCACCCGCGCCCAAAAACGCGATCGGCCTCCCTCCCCCTCGTGGGGAGGGATTGAGGGTGGGGGGCTTACGTTTCCACCACTAAGCCAACCCCAATCTCGATCTGTCCCTCCCCCTACCAGGGGGAGGCCAGGTGGGGGTATTCCTCCGCCTCCGCCTCCGCCTCCGCCTCCACCAGCCCGTCCCCTCCTGCGTCCCCTCGCCCCTCCGGGGAGAGGGCCAGGGTGAGGGGACCTATCGGCCTCCCCACTCCCTTCCCCCCACTAGCCCCGCCATGCCAAACTCTCCCCACCATCGGAGAACACTCAATTGCGCGGCTTTGACTTCACTTCCTGGCAGGGGATCCTGACCTCGCTGATCGGCATCGCGCTTTTTGCGCTCATCGGCATCGGCATTCGCCTCGTCATGATGACCACCATCCAGCAGCGCCAGCAGCGGATGAACCGCCAGATCAACGAGCGCCTCAAAACCCTCATCGCCGCTTACAAGGTGCTCGGCGGCTCCTTCACCGGCCGCCTCTCCGTCGATCCCCGCCATCTCCGCGATATCCGCGCCGCCGAAAAGGCCGCGGCCGAAGCCGGTGGCGAGGCTGTCCCACCCCGCACCATGAGCGACGAGACGTTCGAGCGCGTTCGTCAGGTGCGCGACAATGTCGAGGCCGCCCTCTCAGACATCATCCTGCTCGGCACCGACGAACATGTGCGTCTGGCTGAAAAAGTCGCGCGCGAGCTCGTCGCCGGCAACCAGGTCCACACCCACGACCTCGTCGTGTCCCTGCGCAATTTCATCCGCCAGGCCCTAGATCTCACCCCGATCCCCGCCGATCTCGAAATCCCCATGCAGGGCCCGACCCGTCCCGCCAGCGCCGGCGGTGGCCGTGGCGGTCGCGGTGGCCAGCCGGGCGGTCAGGGCCGCGAAGGTGGCGGAGGCGGGCAGGGCGGCGGCGGTGCCGGCGGCGCAGGCGGTGGCGGCATGGGGATGGGCATGGGCATGGGAATGGGAATGGGAATGGGCGGCCGCGCCGCCGACGATGCCATCTCCCCACCCCCCGGCGTCTAGGCCGCCAGTCGCCACTCGTCGCTGCATAAAACAAAAAAGCCCTCCCCGAGGGAGGGCTCTTTCTTGGCTATGACGCTTAGTCGAGCGGCTTCAGACCGGCCTCGATCTGGGCCCGGTGCGGTTCGAGGAAGGGCGGCAGGGCCAGCGTTTCCCCCAGGCTCTCCATCGGCTCGTCCGCGGCAAAGCCGGGCACGTCGGTGGCAATCTCGAACAGGATCCCGTTCGGCTCGCGGAAATAGAGCGAGGTGAAATAGAACCGTTCCACCTCTCCCGAGGAACGGATGCCAAAGCTGTTCACCCGTTCGATCCACTCGCGCAGGCTGTCCTGGTCCGGCGTGCGGAAGGCAACGTGGTGCACGCCACCGGCGCCGGGCCGCACCCGCGGCAGGCTCGGATCGACCGAAACATGCAGCTCGGCTGCCGGGCCGCCCGGACCCATTTCATAGACGAACACTTCGCCATTGCGCTCGCGGGCCGGGTAATTGCGCACCTGGCGCATGTTCATCACCTTCGTCAGCATCACGTCGGTCGGCTCGAGTTTTGGCACCGACAGGGTGATCGGCCCCAGCCCGATGATCTGCTTGTCTACCGGCACGGGCGACTTGGCCCAGGGCACGACCTTGTTGCTGCCGTCGACGACAAGACGGAAGCGCTGGCCTTCAAAATCCTCGAAGTCGAGCGAGGTGTGACCGAAGCGTTCCTTGATGCCCGAGGTCGAGACCTGATGGGCTTCCAGATGGTCCTTCCACCACTTCAGCGTTTCCTCGCTGTCGACGCGCAGCCCGGTGCGGCCAACGCTGTGGTTGCCGCGCTGCTCGCGCAGCGTGTTGAAGTCAAAGAAGGTCAGGTCCGCGCCGGGAGAGGCCACGCCGTCGCCATAGAACAGGTGATAGGCCGAGGTGTCGTCCTGGTTCACCGTCTTCTTGATCAGGCGCATGCCAAGGGTCTGGGTATAGAACTTGAGATTGCGCGGTGCGTCGGCGGTCACGGCGGTCAGATGGTGGATGCCGCCAAGTTCGAGGGTCATTTTCGTCTCCCAATTGCTGCGGCGTCTGGCGCCGTGTTCGAGGAGGAATGTAGAACTCTGGCACCTTCTTGCCTAGAAAGCCAATCGCAACGCACTGGTGTCGTTTCTTGAACGATGAGCGCGCAGGCCGCGAGCGCGGAGCAATCCATTTTTGTAGGCTATCCCCGACTGTTATCCTGGGCTAGCATCCTCTCGACTTAGGGAGCGCATCGATGTTTCGGGCCAGACGAATACCTCCCGCCGATCCACCTGGCGCCACAAGCCGCCCGCGCTCCAGTGGTCAGTTTATCGGTTTTCTTTACGCCGCCCTCGTCACCCTCGCTCTGGGGATTGCGGCCATTTCCTTCACCTTCGACTACCAGCGCACCCGCGACGACCTCGAAAACCGCGTCGAGGCTTACGCAGTGTCGCTCGCCACCGATGTCCGCTGGTATGTGGAAGTCGCTCGCCAGACGCTCAGCCGCGTCGCCGAACAACTGGGTCCCGTGTCGAGCGATGTGGATTCCACCCGCACCCTTGTCGCCGCCCTGTCCGACCTGCCCGATGGCGTCACCATGATCATCTATGACGCCGAGGGCAATTCCCGCGAGTTCATCGGGCTGACGGCCCGCCCCGTCAATATCAGTGATCGGCAATATTTCGGCCAGATGCGCGACGGACAGAACTGGGTCATCTCCAATCTCATCACCGATCGGGTCACTGGCAACAAGACCTTCGCCATAGGCCTTGCCCTGCGCAGCCATGGCGTGTTCCAGGGGGCAGCGGTTGCCTATGCGCCTCCCGATATCCTCAGCCACGCCTGGGTCGGCATCGGCGGCGATTCCAATGCTTTCGTTGTCCACCGCGGCGGCTGGATAACCGCTCGCCTGCCGCCCATCGATACCGAAGTCTATGACAACACGGTGTCCCAGGAGTTCGTCGGCAATTTCACCGCCAGCCCGACTGGCGTCTACTGGGCGCCGGCCTCTCCCATCGATGGGGTCACGCGCGTGCTGGGCTATTCCAGCGTCGAGGCCGCCCCGCTCATTGCCGTCATCGGCGTCGATCCCCAGGTCGAGCTTGGCCAGTTCTGGTCGCGCGTCGGCGTCACGCTGGCCACCCTGGCGCCAATCCTGATCCTTCTCGGGGTCGCCTCCTGGCACATGCGGGGCCTCGCCATGCAGCAGGAACGCACTGGCCGCAAGCTGGCGACATCCCTCGCGCGCAACGAGAGCCTCCTCCTCGAGATCCACCACCGGATCAAGAACAATCTCCAGTCCGTACTCTCCCTCGTGCGCACCCAGGTGCGCAATCCGGATATCCTCGCCGAGATCGAGCCGCGCATCGCCGCCATGGTCTCGGTGCACGAGCACATCTATCGCAATATCGATTTCGTCCAGGCGCCGGCGCGCAGCTACATTACCGACATCGCCAGCAAGGTGATCTATGCCAGCTCCGAGCAGATCCGCCTCGAAACGGCCATCGCCGATGTCGATCTGCCCAGCGAAATCGTCATGCCCATCGGCCAGCTCGTCAACGAGGCGATCATCAACGCCGTCAAATATGGCTATCCCGACGGACGCTCGGGCACGATTTCCATCCGCATGGAGGTCGACGCGTCCGGCATGGCCGACCTTTCCATCCACAATGATGGCGACCCGCTGCCCGAACGCAAGGCGAGCGGCATTGGCCGCCGCCTGATGGAATCCTTTGCCGCCCAGGCGCGCGGAACCCTCCACACCGCCTCCTCGGCCGATGGCGTCACCGTCAGCCTCAGATTTCCCCTTGGCCCCCCTGAAGAAGCCTGAGGCGTCTCAGGCCGAACGCAGGATCTTCGCCATGGCCTTGCCGTTGGCCACTTCGTCCACCAGCTTGTCCATATAGCGGATGTTCTGCATCGTCCTGTCTTCGATCTCTTCCACCCGCACGCCGCAGATAGCACCCTTGATCAGCTCCCGCGCCTGGTTCATGGCCGGGGCCTTGTCAAAGAAATTGCCCAGCGTCTGGCCCTCATCCATCGCCGCTGTAAGGCTTGCCTCATTGTGCCCGGTCAGCCAGCAGATCACCTGGTCGACCTCTTCGCGCGTATGCCCCTTGCGCTCCACCTTCGCCACATAGAGTTCGTGGATGCTGGCCACCGAATATCCGAAGACGCGGTCGTAATTGGTCGTTTTCATGCCTGGCTCCCGGTTGTCGCCATCATACGCCGCCCGCGCCCCTCCCGAAAACCCCCGCGAAAACCGCTGCCCCCTCCGCTTTTTCCGCCCCCATTGCCGCGCCAATCCGCTACCACTGGCGCATCGACCCAGAACCACCCCGCCCGAGACGACCACCCCCGCCATGACCATCCCGAAAAACCTGACCCTCGGCGTCATTTTCGCCATCGTCACCGGCGCGCTCTGGGGCCTCGTCTTCGTCGCCCCGAAAACGGTCACCGCCTTCAGCCCGCTGATGCTCGTCGCCGGGCGCTATCTCGTCTATGGGCTCCTCGCGCTCGGGCTCGTGCTCTTCCGCCTCCGCCAGATCCTGCCGCTGCTCACCGCGAAAAACCTCGCCATTGCCTTCGGCCTCGCGATCATCGGCAACACGCTCTATTACCTGCTGCTGACCAATGCGATCCTCCTCGCCGGCGTGCCCATCGCCACGCTGATCATCGGCCTCATGCCGGTCACCATCGCCCTTGTCGGGTGCCTGCAAAAGGGTGCCGTGCCCTTCATGCGCCTCGCGCCGGCGCTCACCTTGGGCACAGCCGCCATCGCCCTCATCACGCTCGATGCCTTCGGCACCGGCCTCTCGCTGGGCACCGCCGGCCCGATCATCGGCATGGTTCTGGCCATGGGCGCGCTGCTGTCCTGGACCGGCTTTGCCGTCGGCAACAGTTTCTTCCTCGAGCGCCACGCCGATCTTTCATCCGAGGACTGGAACCTCATCATCGGCCTCGTCACCGGCCTTCAGGGCCTTGCGCTCATGCCCGTCGCGCTCAATCACGCGCCCCTGCCGACCGACACCAGCCTGTGGCTGAATTTCCTCTTCGTCTGTGTAGCGATCGCCTTTTTCGCGTCCCTAGTCGCCAACGCCCTGTGGAACCGCGTCAGCCGCCTGCTGCCGCTCACCCTCGTCGGCCCCATGGTGCTGTTCGAAACCCTCTTTGCCCTGCTTTATGGTTTCGCCTGGGAACAGCGCCTCCCGCAATTCCTCGAAATCGCCGCCATGCTCCTCATGCTGGCAAGCGTCCTCCTCAGCATCCGCGCCCATCGCACCCAGCCAAGGCTGCACACTCAGCCCGCCTGAACCAATCTTTCGACCAAGGCCCGCTTCTCGCCCAGCGTCTCATTGCCAGGTGAGGAGCAAAACCATGAGCGAGCAGCCCGAAAAAACAGTCCCCACTCTTTTAGAGGCTGCGTTGGCGCGTCTCTGCGGCGGCACCCTAGCGGTCTTTGAATATAGTCTCGCAGTCGCCACCATCACCGCCCTGATCCTCTCCCTCCAGCCCGAAACCCGCCCGATCTCCACCCTCGCGGCAGTTCTCATTGCCACAGTCGTCTCCCGCCCGCTGCTCGTTGCCATTCATCTTTGGGTGGAGTGGGAGAAGAAGCCGCGCAAAAGAAGTAGGTGAATCGCCGGCCGCGACAAAAACGGCGAAGAACCTGTTAAGTCGCTGTTGCTCGTGTCTTAAGTGGCCACTTGCGGAGAGCCCGAAAGACTGAGAAGCTTAATTCGGGCGGGGGTTCAAATGATATCTGGAAACGTCAACAGATGGGGTGTTGCGTGTCTTTTATTGATATCGCTCTACTTCGCCTCGACTTCTGCTCCACGGGCCGACTTTGAACTCAGTCGGGGGTGGTTCGGAGAGCTCGGCGACGAGGATCGAGTTGCGCTTCAGACAGATCTTACGCTCGCAGGGTTCTATGACGCCATAATCGACGGTGCGTTTGGCCCTTCAACGTATCGGGCGCTCACTGCTTTCCAAAAATGGAATGGAGACACTGCGACTGGCGTCCTTGATGGTACGGCTATGCGTGCACTGTCTCGGGCCGCCCAATCCGTTTTCGAAGAACTTGGCTTAGAGATTGTCCACGACGAAGGCGGCAAACTCGAGATTGCGGTGCCGCGGGCTTTACTTCCGGACACCAGTCGAACCTCGGTCGGGACAGCCTACACTCGGCCTGACGGATTTATGCGCCTCGACACCGTTAGTCAGTCAAATGCTGTCCAGTCATATGCCGATCTATACCAGCAGCTCTCAACCGAAAATTCCAGGCGCGACGTTACATACCGAACGTTGCGCGATGAGTACTTTGTCGTTTCTGGAGTGCTGGATGGAGAATACTTCTACTCTCTGATGTTCGCGAACGGTGATTTTACGTCTGGGTTTACGGTCAGATGGACGGAGCGATACACTAAACAAGGGTCGATAGTTGCCCTTTTTCTTGCGTCGTTCGCGAGCCCTTGGAGTGATGACCTGAGCCCCGCTCCCGAACTAGCGCCGTCGCCAGTCCTGCCCGCATCCGACGCGGAAGCAGTAATTCAAATCGGCAGCTTTCAAGTCTTGCGGGAATCTCCCGGCGTGATTTGGCTTCGCGGTGATATTGGAGCATCGACGCCGCTCGACTTTCGGCGAGCAGTCCGGGCCGCTGGCATTCCCAAAGTTCTCTTCTTGGCCAGCGATGGGGGCTACGTTTCCAGCGCTCTACTCCTAGCCTACGAAGTCAAGGAAATGGGGTTGGCGACCTACGTCCCCCCCAATGCGGGCTGCTACTCCGCTTGCGCCTTCGTATTTTTTGCGGGTGAAGAGCGAAGTGTCGACGGAGCGCTAGGCGTGCATCAGGTTTGGGGTGAGGACACGGATGCGTCAGTGGCGCAAACTGTGGTGTCAGACATCTTGGAAGCATTTGTGGACTTCGGCGTTCGGCAAGAAGTCACTTCCGCCATGCTTCGTACTCGGCCAGAGGAAATGTACGTCTTTAGCGCTGCCGAATTGACTCAGTGGGGCATATTGAAGGGTAATCCGTCTGTCCACACAGCCGCCGAAAATCCAGTGTCGGCCAATTCTGACATTGGCCGTACAATCCTCCCTAAATCAGCGGGGCAGGATATTACAGAGCGTACTGTGCCGATCTCGAAGGGCACTACACTAAGCGCGGTCTTAGGGAAGGAGGGGCTGGTTGATGCCTGGATCTTCCCTATCGAACGTGTCTTCCGTGAAAACGGTGTCGACACTTACCTACCAGCGGGAACGGCAATAAAGATCCTTTTTGGCCGAACCATCCCTCAAGCGGATGTGGTCCCCTATAGGGTAACCTTTCACCAAGGTGGAGAGAGCACACCTATTACGTTCGGGGTCGCACTAGCGGACAATGGTGACTACGTCGCACTCGGCAATGGCGAAAAGCTCAGCCCCACTACTGGTGAAAAAGGCCCGAGACGAGGTACCAGTGCGGTGGAGAGCTTCGTGCAGCTTTACTCAACCAGAACCGAGGAGGCTGCATTGGCGGCCGCACAGGAAATAGCCTCTCAGTTTGGGTCGCTTTTCGCCGGGGCGGATCTGGAAGTTCAGCGGGTGGACCTTGGTCCGAGGGGCATATTCTACCGGATAAGGGTATCCGCGCCTTCCGCTGAAGCGGCGGGGCTCTTGTGCAGTCGCCTAAAGCAGGCGGGCAGAGACTGCTTCGTACTGTAGGGCGTAGAGTGCTTGTAGGCTGCGGTGGCCTGGCGATGCACTTAATGCGGCTGAACACACCACCAAAGCGCGTAGGTCCTGCCACTTAGTGACGCGGACGCTTTGTCTTCCCCCGATCACAATTCCTCCACCGCCCCCTTTTCCCATTCCCTCCCGCAGCCCAAGCCATTAAACATCCAGAACAAAGGATGAACAAAAAAGATGGCCACGCTAACCCTCAATCGCAAGCTGGCGGTGCTCGCCGATGCCGCCAAATATGATGCCTCCTGCGCCTCGAGCGGCAGCGAGAAGCGCAATTCGGCTGGCACCAAGGGCATTGGCTCGACCGAGGGCAGCGGCATTTGCCATTCCTACGCCCCCGATGGCCGCTGCATTAGCCTCTTAAAACTGCTGCTGACCAATTTCTGCATTTATGACTGCGCTTATTGCATCAACCGCTCCTCCTCCAACGTGGCGCGGGCGCGGTTTTCGGTCGAAGAGGTGGTCCAGCTCACCCTCGATTTCTACAAACGCAACTATATTGAAGGCCTGTTCCTCTCCTCGGGCATCATCCGCTCGCCCGACTACACCATGGAGCAGATGGTTCGCGTCGCCCGGACCCTGCGCGAAGACCACCTCTTTGCCGGCTACATCCATTTAAAAGTCATCCCCAACGCCGCGCCCGAGCTTTTGGCCGAGGCCGGCCTCTGGGCCGACCGGCTCTCGACCAATATCGAGCTGCCCACAGACAGCGCGCTGGAAAACCTCGCGCCGGAAAAGCGTCCCGCCGAAATCCGCACCGCCATGGCGCGGCTGCGCGGAAAGCTCGATGAGGCCAAGCCCGAAAAGAAGACCCGCTCAAAGCCCCAGAAATTTGCCCCCGCCGGTCAATCCACCCAGATGATCATCGGCGCCGACAAGGCCAATGACGACGCTATCCTCACCCGCGCCGCCGGGCTCTATTCCGGCTATCGGCTGAAACGCGTCTATTATTCCGCCTTCTCGCCCATTCCCGACGCCTCCTCCCGCCTGCCGCTGGCGCCGCCCCCGCTGATGCGCGAGCACCGCCTCTATCAGGCCGATTGGCTCATTCGCTTTTATGGTTTTGATGTCCCCGAAATCGTCGCCGGCGGGGAAGGGGGCAATCTCGATCTGGCGGTGGACCCCAAGCTCGCCTGGGCGCTGAAGGAACGCGCGCGTTTTCCCGTCGACGTCAATTTTGCCGATCGCGAAATGCTGCTGCGCGTGCCCGGCCTCGGCGTGCGCAGCGTCGATCGCATCATCTCCAGCCGCCGCCTCACCCGACTTCGGTTGAGCGATGTCGCGCGCATCGCCGGCTCCATCGATAAGGTCCGCCCCTTCATTACCGCCAGCGACTGGAGCCCGGGCGGCCAGATCGATGACGTCAAACTGCGCCAGCGCCTCACCCCGCCGCCCCAGCAGATGAGCCTTTTCTGATGCTCTCGGTTCGGCTCGAGAGCCCCAATGATTTTGCCGAGTGGCGGGACAAGGCGCGCCGACTGCTCGCCGCCGGTGTCGCCCCGGCAAATGTGGTCTGGCGCTACGGCGCGGAAGACAATGGCCTCTTTGAGGCAGGCGACGACATGCTGCCCACCGTCGCGGGCGCCATCGGCTCGGTCCCGCGCGATTTTCTCACCCTCGCCCAGACCGTCATACAGCATTCCGACCCCGAGCGTTTTGCCCGGCTCTACACCATGCTCTGGCGTCTGCAGCAGGATTCACGAATTCTCATGAACGCGGCTGATAGTGCTAACAGTCTGCTAACCAATATGGCCTCTGCGGTGCGTCGTGATGCACACAAGATGAAGGCCTTCGTGCGCTTCCGCACGGTCCCTCTGGCGGGCGAAGAGCGCTATGTCGCCTGGCTCGAGCCCGACCATTATGTGCTCGAAGCGACCGCACCCTTCTTCGCCCGACGCTTCGCCGGCATGAACTGGGCCATCGTTACTCCCTATGCTAGTACCTTCTGGGATATGGAGAATTTGTCGTTCGGCCCTGGCGGCTCGAAGAAAGATGTCCCCGCCCACGACGCGGTGGAGGATGATTGGACCACCTATTACGCCGCCATTTTCAACCCGGCGCGGTTGAAGGTCTCGATGATGAAATCGGAGATGCCGGTCAAATACTGGCGCAATCTCCCCGAAGCCGCCCAGATCGCGCCCCTCATCCGCAATGCGCGGGCGATGGAGGCGGAGATGATCGCCCGTGCGAGCACCCAGCCGCCGGCCCGGCACCTCCGCCAAAAGGCGCGGGAAATCAGCGCGGTAGATGAACTTATCCAGTCTATCCCCGATGCAAGGGCAGCCATAGAAAGCTGCCGCCGCTGCCCCCTCTACGAGCACGCCACCCAGCCCGTCTTCGGGGAAGGCCCGCCCGACGCCAAGGTCATGGTGGTCGGCGAACAGCCCGGCGACCAGGAGGATCTGGCCGGTCGCCCCTTCGTCGGCCCCGCCGGCCAGGTGTTCGACGAGGCCATCGCCGAGGTCGGCATTGATCGAAAAAAGCTCTATGTTACCAACGCGGTAAAGCATTTCAAATTCGTGCCGCGCGGCAAGCGCCGCATTCATCAGAAGCCCGATAGCGGTGAAATCTCCGCCTGCCGCCACTGGCTCGACATGGAGCGGCAGCTGACGCGGCCCCGGCTGATCGTCGCCCTCGGCGCCTCCGCCGCCCAAAGCCTTCTGGGAAAAGCGGTTTGTGTCGCCAAGGTCCGCGGCGAACCGATTCCGCTCGACGATGGCGCGATCCTCGTCGTCACCAACCACCCCTCCTATCTCCTGCGCATTCCGGACGCCGAGGGCAGGGCGGTTGAACGCGCTAAGTTCTTGGCGGATTTGCAACTTGTGGAAAGGCTGATGGCACAATCGGAAAATTGATAGCGATCCGCTTGACAGCTTTGCCCCACACTTTTACTAAAGCGCTCATCGGCCTAGGTCGACGCCTTGAGGCGGAGTAGCTCAGTTGGTTAGAGCGGCGGAATCATAATCCGTGTGTCCCCAGTTCAAATCTGGGCTTCGCTACCATTCAAACCCCCGGGAAACCGGGGGTTTTTGCTTTCCGGGGGTTGGTCCGATTTCGGACTAGGACGAGTTTAGGACGAGCGACACGCGATCGGCATGGAAAAGCCGGCGCGGGTGAGGCGCCGGCTGGATGGATTGATGTTGCTAGTCAGTGCTTGTCGATATAAGCCTGCGCAAACGCGACAGCCTCTTTCCGCGTCTGCCACGACTTCTGTGACAGTCGTTTTTCAATGCCGGTCGGCCGGATCGCCCCTTTCGGACCCGAAAGGACAACTCCAGTCCAGCCCCCCGCTCCAGATACTGATCTGATTGCGCCAGCGGCGAGAATGCGGTCTTCAGTGTTTCGCTGTGACGACATCACCTCATCTCCTCTCATCTTTATGCGGCGTCTTCGAGCTCGATGACGGTCGCGCTGCGCCAGCGGGGCTTCAAGATGATCTCCGATTCGTCGCGGTCCATGGAGACAGTCAAGATGTCCGACTTCTTGATGACGCGCTCGAAGATCACGCCATCTGGCACGTACATCCCGCGATGACCTTCCGCGAACTCACGCGCGATAGCGATGTCAGTGGTCCACGAAATGCCGCCGCGTGAACCCCTTGGGGCGCCACGATAGACGGTGACCTTGGTCGGCAGGCTGTCGTAGAATTCGCGGTCTTTGCCTTTCAGAAAGTCCGTGCCGCGCGCGCTGGTGGCGAGCAGCACTTTCATGATGTCGTCGATGACACGCGGGCTCACGGCATCACAGCACGTCCAGCCGCGCTGAAAGATCTGCCATGCCGCCGAGGGCGTCGCGGCCTTCTCGATGCCGTCGACGAGCGCGTATGGACGGAGGTCGGAATCGACGCCGGGCGCAAAGAGAACGGCGATCGCGCGGTCGATCATTTCTGCTTCATTCAGCATTTTGGGCGCCCCTCTGGCTGATGCGATAGATGGTAGGGCCATCGATATACCGCTTTCCGAGCGGCTCCACGGACAGGCCCCTCTCTTCCATGCGCTCCCGCATCTTCGAAGTGTCATTTTCGACGTCCCAGGAAGCTCGCTGGATCTGCCATTTTTGGCCTTCGCCTTGGGCGCAGCTCAGCGCGATCTTCTCTGTTTCACGCGTGTCGAAGCAGATCGAAAAGCCATAGCTGCCGCCATGCTCCTTACGGATGCCTTTAGCCCGCTGGTGTTGATGCCCCTCGTCTTCGTAGAGAGGCGGGTCGACGAGCCCATACTTCGCTCGCTCTGCATCGACTTCTGCCTCCCGCTGCGCGAGGGGCATGATCGGAGGCGGTGTGGGCAGGTCGATGTTGAAGGGACTCCAGAGGATCTCCGAGAGCATCGTGACGTCGTTCGTCATGCGGGTGCGCTCGCGCTCGATCAATGCGATCAGCTTGCGATCGAAGACGGGACTCTCGTCTTTTTCGAGTGTCTTGTGCACAGCAGTCGGTGTCATATCGAGCTTGCGTGCGAGCTTTGCGACCCACCCTTTTTCGGGCTTCCCAGCTTTGTCGCGGCCGAAGAGGATGCCGGCGACGGTCTCGATGGTATCAGTTCGTGTCATGTCCATGAGTGGCTCCTACAGAAGAAGACGGGGGCCGTAGCCCCCGTGGTGTCGCTCATTCGGCCTCTTCAGCCTCTTCGCGGATGGCATCATTGAGCCACTCCGTGACGCGAGCATCGACAGCGGACTCGAAGCCAGGCTCTGCGAGCAGGGCGATCATGAGATTCTTCTCCTCATTGGGATCGAAAGCATCGAAAGCGGAGAAGTCGCAGTAGATCTCCCTGGCCGTGCTTGCATCCCAACCATCATACGATCCGCTGTTGTATTCCTTGTTCTTCTTGATGCCGTCGATGATGAAGTCTGCGACGAAGTCCACATCACCGTCCGCGTTCTCGACGTCGATGTGCGCGCCGACGCCGGCATGCTTTGCAGCGGCTTCGAGAGCTGCATCCCAATCCTCTGCGAGGACGACTGCGATGGTCTGTGAGGAAGTTGTGTTCAGGACGCGGAAAGCGTTCATTTTCTGTCTCCATCGACCAGTTGGCGCTCGCCATTCTGGTACTTAGGTGTTGTTCGGACCGCCTCTTGCCGTCCGATGATTTGAAGATAGCGCACGCATTAACCACTTTCAAGAAGAAAGTTCATAAAAAGTGAATTATTTCTGATTTGCATTAAATTGCAAGCACTTAGAAGGTATGGCGGATCAGCGCGCGCGTGTGTATCTTGCGGGGTATGAGTGAAGACAAAGACGAATGGGACATTGATCCACGCAGGCACAGCCTCTTCGCATTGACGCTTGCTGCAGTATTTCCGGAATGGTCCAGCAAGAAGATCGCGCGCTGGCTCGATCTCAATCCGCGTTCGCTGCAGCGCATGCTCGGAAAGGGCCCAGATTCCCCGCCAATCCCCGATCGAGTGAAGAAACAAGCCGGTGAGATGGCAGACCGCGTGCGCGACGCGCGGCTTGCAGAGCACCTGGACGACTTCATAGCGTCTATGCGATCGCAGGGCATCGACGACGACGTCATCGCGGCATGGCTCTCAAGCAGACACAAGCGGCTCGTCGATCGCGACATCGAGTGACGCCGCAGCCATTAGATAAAATGCCGTCGATTTTCTCTCCGGACACGCTCTGATCTCTGCGCTATAGACGCCGACCTGTGACGCCGATGCCATGCGCTCGGCGGCGCACCCCGAGCCCAGCCCGCATCCGCGGAGTGCTACGGGGCGTGGAGCCGGAACCGGCCCGCTACCAAAAATCACATGACATCAAAGGAAAACGTCGCAGACGCTGCGACCATTCTTCTCGTGCGCGAACGGGGCGTCTTGCACGACGTCATCCGCGCCGGGCGTCTTCCGACGCTCGACGACCTCATCGCCGGGGCGCCGTTTTTCGCGGACAACATTGAGCGCGACATTCAAGCTTGGTGCGACAGTTTGCCGACGATCGGTTTGTATCGCTACGACGAGCACGGAGCGGCTGTTCCGATTGTGCCAACACTTGAGTTGCGCAACGCAGTTTCAGTGTTGCGCGACACCTGCGCGCCGCTGGCAGTTGAAGCCGTGCGCTTGGAGCTATCTGGGATTTCGCACGAAGACGAATGGCGCATGCGCGTCTATCAATCGTGCATGCTCACGAGTGGCGATAGCACTCGTCCAGCGCGCGAGGCGCTCGCTCTCTATATCGCAGAGCGGGCGGTCTCGCGCTCGCGGAATCTCGACTTCTGGCACCACTGTGTTGTGGCAGGTTTACTCGGCCGACAGCAAACGTCGATGCAGAACTACTGCAAGCATGGCTACAACGAAATTGCCCGTTTTAGCGACGTTCAAGACGACATCGGTCTTGCGCGCGTCATCATCGCAGCCGCGGATAAGAAGGCCGCAGAAACGGGTGCGGCACCGACCTTCGAGGACATCGCCGCAGCCGCTCAGCGCGACGAGCCGGGCGAGGAGGATTGGCAAGAAGCCATCGAAGAGACCCGTGCTGCCGAGCCGGCTGCAGTGATCGTGGTGCCCGAGCTGCCGGACGGCCAGACGAGTCATCGCAAAGACATTTTCCGAGGCTGGAAGGACATCGCCGGGGAGCCGTTGCCACTGGTGGCCAAGGGCGATATCGCCGCGGCACGACGTCATTTGATGCTTCAATGGCCGCACGCTATCGACGTGATCGATACCATTCTTGGCGACCTCGTGACCCGCGACGACGTCCGCTTTCGGCCGACTCTTCTTGTCGGAGAGCCGGGGTCGGGCAAGAGTTCGCTGGCCCGAGCGATCTGCGATGAGCTCGGGCTTCCATGCGAGCTTTTCAGCTTGGGCGGCGTGGCAGACGCAGCTCTTGGCGGCACGAGCGCGCAGTGGTCTACGGCCCGTGAAAGCGTGCCTCTGCAGCTGATCAAGCGCGCAAAGACAGCATCGGGCGCCGTCATCTGGGACGAGGTTGAGAAGGCGGTGACTGGCTCGGCAAACGGGGCCGCCTTGGACGCCTTGCTGCCGTTGCTCGAGCTAGACCAGGCACGCCGGTTCCGCGACCCGGCACTCGAAGTCGAGTGCGATCTGAGCTTCGTGAGCCATTTTGCGACCGCGAATTCGGTCGACGGCATTCCGGCGCCTCTCCGCGATCGCATGCGTATCTTGCGCATGCCGACGCCCAGTTGGGCGCACTTGGGCGTGCTGTCGGGGCAGATCGTCGATCGCATCGCGCGGGAGCGAGGCATCGATCGGCGATGGTTCCAGCCGCTCGCAGAAGACGAACTCGATCTCGTCCGCGCGGCGTGGCCAGGCGGCAGCATTCGGAAGCTGACGCGTATCATCCAGACCGTCCTCGACGGTCGCGAAACAATCATGGGGAGATGCTGACATGTTCAGTAAAGACATCATCATTCGCAATAGCGCGCGCTGCTTAGAGTGCGAGCAAGAAATCGTGTCGGAGCATCGCCATGATTTCAAGAGCTGCCGATGCGGCAACGTGAGCGTTGACGGCGGCACTGCGTACATCCGCCGACTCTTTAGTGGCAAGGGACGCTGGCAAGACACTTCTATCACGATGCCGCGGGGAGATGCTGACGATGTTAAGTGACAGCGAACTCGTCCGCCTCCGCACGCTATTCGTCGAAGCGTGCGTGCAGCTTCCGCATGACCCTTCCGCCCCCTCGGGGGCTGCGGTCTGGTGGGGCCGCACGCTCATCGACGCGACGCCAGAAAATCTCCGACAGCTGCTCGATTCACTCAGGGGCACTGAGTGGCACACGCGATTGCTGGTCTCATTGATCGAGATCGGAACAGCTTCGGCTCGCGATATTCTCGCTGGCGTGCCGGCCCCTCTCGATGAAGTCAAAGACCGGAGGTGGCAGCTCCGGCGAGAGCTTGACCGCGCGATCGACGAGCTCGAAGATATCGATCTGCACATGCTGATCTTCAAAGCGAAGAAAGCAGTGCGATGAAGATCTGGATCATCTCAGACCTGCATCTCGATCATATGCCCTGGCCTCCGCCGATCCTACCCGATCACGACGTGCTGGTCATTGCAGGCGACGTCAGCAATGACCCTGCCGCTGCACTCTCTGAGTTGTCGCGGCTGCATGCGATGACGCAGAAGCCAATCGTCTTCGTGCCGGGCAATCATGATCTGAGCGGAGGCGGTCTGGATGCTTTCGAGGCGCAAGTCGACGGCCCCGTGGTCGTGCTGCCGGCTGGTCAGAGCGTCGTCATCGACGGCTTCCGCTTCGTCGGTGCCACGCTGTGGACGGACTTCGCCATTGCCGGCGACGCCTATGCTTCGCAAGCATGGGCGGCACGGCACATGCCAGAATACCAACGCGTGACAGGGCCGGACGGGGACCTTCTGTGGCCGGAGCATACATTCGACGCCCACGCGCTTCATCGCGCTGCCATTGATCGAACGCTGGCCCAGCCGTTCGACGGCCCGACAGTCGTGGTCACGCATCACGCGCCATCGCCGATTTCATGCGGGCACCACCCCGGCCTCGAAGACGCTGCATACGCGTCAGATCTCAGCGATCTGATCCGTGTAAGATCGCCAACGCTGTGGATACACGGGCACATCCATCGCCGGTGTGACTATGTGCTTGAAAACACACGTATTATCGCCAACCCGAGGGGATACGAAAGCGACGACTGGAGCGAAAATCCCGATTTCGATCCGCAGTTCGTCGTCGAAGTGGGCGTGTAAGCCGTTGAAGTTGATAACTTATTCGGCGCGATGTCGAAATATGATCCATCCGCGATCTGTTTTAGGTCACTCGCGGATCGTCACTACCTCATAACCCTCGATAACGGATTATGAGGTAATGACTGCGTGACGCCATCACGCTGCCTTGGGCCACATCTTCTTCAGCTCGGCGATCCGCTTCATCTCGCGCGGCAGGCTCTCGGTGACGCGCGCGAGTTCAGGTCCGTACACGAAGTCGAGGCACTCGTTCATCGAGTAGCCGACGTCGTTGGCGAATCCTGCAATCTTCATCCTCGCCGGCTCCTTCTCTTTCGCCATCATCACGGGAGTGATCTGAAAATGGACACCAATTTCCGCACTGGCGATCTGATCGAGATCAAGACCGGCTCGTTCCCCCCGCGCTCTGTCCTGACAGTCGCCTACGACACTGGCGATCGCATTGTCTTCGCGGGCTACCCCGTAACGTCGATCAGCGATCGAGCCCTCATCGTCGCCTCAGAACGGATGTGCGACGAGGAGTTCATCCGGCTCTACGACGAGATCGTGGACGAGGGCGGCATCCTCTCTCACGGCGTCAAGCGCTGCCACAGCGCCGAGGCAGAGCGGGTCCGCATCGCGCTCACGGGCTTCCGTCTCGCTGGCGTGAACGTGCCCGGCGAGACGAAGATCGAGAACGCCGTCCATCATCTCAATCGCGCCGTGGCAGGTCTGCCGGTCTACGTGTGCTCCGATGGTCCAGCTATCGTGTTCAGTCAGCGTGCATCCGAGAGCCGTCTGGTCTTCTCGCCGGACAGCACCACTGGCACTGGCTATGAACACATCCGCACATTCTTCTGCGGCCTGCTCGTCGGCATGGGTCGCGACATCCTTAACTTCGACGTCGAGCGTGCCGTCGAAGAGCTGGGAGTGGCGTGAATGAAGCTGCCAGAGGACTTCATCACCTTTGCAAAGTCCGTCGAAATCTCAGCAGCGCGCTTCCGCACTGCTGAGATCGAGAACGAGCATAGGATCGCCGACGCGATGCAGAAGCCGATGACGCTCGACGACTGGTTCGATGTCAACGTTGAGCTTAGGGTCAGCGCCGTGGATCGTCGCTGGCAGCGCGAGATGGATCGTGCCCGCGAGCGGGGCGTCGCTGTCTACCACTATCGCGTTCGTTCGCAGGTTGGGCGCCGACGCATCACTCTCAACGACACCGACGCCCCCGAAACCCGCCGCTTCTGGAACACGATGTTTGGCGTGCCGTATCGTCCCCAGGGAGATTCGAAATCGTGAGGAAAACCGCATGAAAATCGTCGATCGCACTACATTTCTTCATCTCAAGACGCCCGTCGTTTTCGCGCGCGTGGACAAGTGTGACAACATCGGACCGATCGAGATCGCTAATGAGATGCTCATTTTTGATGAGCCAATCGGCGGAAACGCCGGCGACTTCTATACGATTAGTCTCGATGACTATTCTGCGCACGTAGATGGCATGGCATGGATAGCGATGTCACTCGCGCACTTGATCAAGCCCGACTGCGCGCTGGAGAGAGTCTGCCACTGCAAGATTGCTGCGACCGCGACGGACTTTTCGATCAAAAACAGCGGTTCGTCATCTATGAGCTAGACGATCTCAAGCTGATCAAAGGGTACATCGACCAAGCCATCGAGGTCCAGTCATGACCCGCGCCGCCGATCTCTACTACGCCGACGTCGGCCCTGGCGATCTCGAAGATCTCGTTCACTACGAGCGTGTCGAAGTCTACGTCGTCGCTGAGACCGCGCGCGGGTATTTCGTCAACGACAAGCCCGGCCGCGCCGGCAGCCGGTTCATCGATCAGAAGTTCGTCGGCTCGATGTCGGGGCCGTACGGCGACGGCGGCATGACAGTCAAGATCGAATACGCGTGGCTAAAAGAGAACGGCAAGCTGCACTGGATCGATCGCGATGAGCTCTATGACTACGAGCCGATCACGCCACGCGAGCCCGCCGTGTCTATTGAATGTGGCCCAGATGAGGAGCCGTTCTGATGAACATGATCACGCTTTCACCAGCCGAGGCAGAGAAGATCGTCAAGGCCATCGTCATGGCATCGGATGTGCTCAATAAAGCAGTTATTGGCGATGAATTCGAAGATGCGGATGTGACAGTCGGGGGCAAGAAGACATCCGCTCGCGCGATCGACGACGGTCTGCTCGCCGCCGTCAGGATCATCCGCTCAAAGCAGGGGAGGTAAATCATGACCAGCACCACCGTCGCCTCACTCGAACGCGCACTCGAAATCGCGGGGCACGTCGCTGACTCGGGCACCGACGTTCGCGACCTGCAGCACGAGATCCGGTCTGCCCTGAATTCGCTCCGTCAGGGCCCGCCCGTCATCAATGATCTGCAGCTGCACGCAAGGCTAAATCGCGAGATCGCCAAGCACGGCTCGATGTCAAAAGCGGCGGCGGACTGGGGCGTGCCGCGGCAGACGCTGCATGCTGTCGTAAACGGCGACCGGCCGTGCCCGCCCGTCATTCTGGCGGCAATTGGATTGAGACGGCTGCCGGCAGGGCGGGCTCTTTATAGAGAGCTCTAGTTCCTTGCTTGCGGATCCGGCATACCCTGATTTTACGGGGAAAAAACGATGACACATTACTTCATCAGCGACACACACTTCGGCCACGACACAGCCGCGCTTGAATACAGCGGGCGTCCCTTTGACACTATCGAAGAACATGATGCCTATCTCATTGACAAGTGGAATAAAGTCGTCACGTCGTCGGACACCGTTTGGCACTTGGGCGACTTCGCGCACGACAGCGCTGATCCGAAGCAGCTCCGCCGCATTTTTGGCAAGCTCAATGGATCGAAGCACCTAATTAGCGGAAATCACGACAAAAAGAGCGTTAAAGAGCTGCCTTGGTCGTCCGTCAGGGACTACGCGGAGATCTCCGTAGACGGCACGCGCCTAGTGCTCTCGCACTACCCGATGAGGGCGTGGAACGCGATGCGTCACGGCTCAATTCAGCTGTTCGGGCACTGCCACGGCAAGATGTCGATGAACGCGCAACAATGCGATGTCGGCGTCGACGTCTGGAATCTGATGCCAGTCGATTATCCGACGATCCGCGACTATTTAAAGACGCTGCCGCAGATCATCTACGAGCCCGGTAGCGACGACTGGACGCTAGAGCAGCGCGAGCCAGCGTTGACCGTGTAGGGGACGGATTTCATGCCTGCGCTCCGCCCGTGGACATAATTCATGGGTGGGGGACGTTTTTCATGAGCTCGTAATGCGTTTCCCACCCGATCGCGCATTCGTAATGCGAAACCCACCGGCGTAATCGGGATCTCACCTACAGTAATGTGCAGTTCGCGCGGTCGTACCTTGTTCTAGCTTTGACGTCGATCAGTTCATCGTCGGTGATGTAGTCGGCGGGATTGAGCGGGAGTCCAATCTCGTTTTCGGCCGTGATCTCGTCGTAAGCGTCGCCTTGAATGGATTCGAAGAGTCGACCGAGAATGAAGTCCTTCGTTGGCCCCTGCATCGTCAGTGAGACCATGACCGGGACGTTAGCGCGTGCTTCCTCCGGCGTGATCATCCCAGCGATGGCGGCGTCCATGAATACGTTTCCGGCTTCCAGTCCAGCCACGAAGTGACGCTCGACGGCAGCGGTGTTGTCGTGCATCGACGCCCAAGTGTAGCACTGCCAATGCGTCAGCATGATCATTGCCTTCTTGGCGTCTGCCTCGGCCGCGTGCGTTGTCGATGCAATAATGACTGTGAGTGTCACCGCAAGAATAGTGCGCGCCATCATGATCCCCCTTATACGTTAGGATAGATGAACCGATGCCGAGGGGGCGGTCAATGAGAGCAATAGCCATCGCAATTCTTGCACTTGCTTGTACTCCGGCATTCGCGGTCGATGATGCCGACGTTTACAGGCAATCTTAGCTCGTTGAGCATGATGCCCAGGCGAGCTTCATCGACTGGATGGGTATTGGCTTTCATGCGCGTTCTCCCGCCATGCCCTGGGTTCCGACCAGAACCTGGTAGCTGTCCAGACAGACGGGCTGCACAAAGACCTGGGGCAAGGCGGCGGGATCTGGAGAGAACCTTCTCCGCAACGCCGCCAGATCAGGCAGGCTACCGGAACGGAGCACCTGACCCAACTCGCTGGCCAGTTCTCCTTCACAGTTGCGATCATGTGCGAGTGCCAGAAGTTCGACTGTGATCTTGCAGGCGGGCCGTTCCGGCATCGCCGCACACAGGGCCTCGAATGCGCGACGATATTCCGGTCGGGGGAAGAGCTTGTCGCGATAAACCAGGTGCAGCAGCGCCATGGGCTTCTTGCGCAAGGAGTGGATGACGTGATGGTAGTTCACCACCTGGTCATGCTTGCCGTTGGCCTGAGCGCGCCCTCTGGGCAGGGTCAGCAAATGCGTTCCGCCCATGAACACTTCCAGCCTGTCATCGAACAGACGCACCCTCAATCGGTGTCCGATGAGGCGGGAAGGCACGGTGTAGAACACCTTGCGCAAGGTGAACCCGCCCGTGCTGGAGACGGTGACGATCACCTCCTCGAAGTCCGTGGTGCGGCGCTCAGGCAGAACCTGCAGATGCGCTCGCTCCGCCTCTATGCCTTTACCCCGGTTCGCATTGCGCCGGCTGATGATCTCGTCGACAAAGGCGCGGTAGGAGCTCAGATCCTCGAAGTCAGGGCTGCCACGCATCAGCAGGCCATCCCGGATCGCGCCCTTGAGATGGCCATGAGCACTCTCGATCGAGCCGTTCTCATGGGCCACGCCCTTGTTATTCCGCGTCGGGGTCATCCCATAGTGAGAGCAAAGAGCCTCGTATCGCGTCGTGAGATCTGTTCTGGCCTCGGCGTCAAGATTGCGGAAGGCGGCCGAGAGGCTGTCGCTGCGGTGATAATGAGGAGCACCACCGGCTGACCACAAAGCATTCTGCAGCCCCTCGGCCAGAGCAACAAAGCTCTCCCCGCCCAGAATGACGTGAGCATGTTCGAAGCCAGACCAAGGCAGACGGAAGTGGTACAGCAGGTGGTTCAACCGCTGCCCGGCAATGGTGACGCCAAGCCCGCCCAGATCAGTAAAGTCCGAAAGCCCCAGCCGTCCCGGTTCGTGAACCTGCCGGAAAATAACATCTCGCTCGGCGCCATGGATGGCCCGCCAGGCGCGAATACGACGCTCCAGTGTACGGCGAATGCCGGACTGCAGGTCGGGGTGGCGGCGCAGCAGTTCCTCGTAAATGGCGACAGGTCGCAGCCCCGGCGCTGCCTGCAGCAACGGCACAACTTCAGCCTCGAAAATGTGCACAAGAGGATCAGGGCGCCGTCGCCCTCGAGGTTCTCGCCTCTGGGACGGCAATATCGGGTCCTGTAGCAGCCGGTAGCCTGTCGCGCGGCTTATCCCGGTCTTGGCTGACGCCGTCTCGGTAGCGTGGGTTTGTCTGAGCTTCATGAAAAGCCTCATCTGATGATCGGTTACATGGCGCCCCGGCACAAAGGTGGTCCCCTCCTGAAAACCACCACTGTAGCGGGACGACCGCGATCACAGACCCCGAAATCGGGCAAAGCGATTGGTACGTGCCTCCGGTCGGGCTACGCCCTGCCTGCGACACGCACCAACAGCTCCGTCTCATCCTGATTGTCGCTGAGTCCGCATTGCCTCGCCTGAAATGTACCCGGTAGATTTGGTGTTGCCTCATTTAAAATGCTCCCGGCACGGGCTGGCGGGAGCAGGGAATGAGGAACGTAAGTATGGTGACACGCAACGAGCTTTTGACGGTGTTGGTGGAGCGGTATCGGCGAAGTGAGCGGGATGAGAAGCAGCGCATTTTGGATGAGTTCGTTGCCGTCAGCGGCTATCACCGCAAACATGCGGCTCGGCTACTGCGTTCGGCTGCTCCTTTGAAGGCCCAGCCCTCAAACCGGCACCGGATTTATGGTGAGGGGGTCCGAGCGGCCTTGATCGTGCTTTGGGAAGCCTCCGATCGGGTTTGCGGCAAGCGCCTTCGTCCTCTCATTCCGCTCCTGCTCGAAGCGATGGAACGGCATGGGCACCTTGATCTGGTTCCAGAAGTCCGAGCCGGCTTGATCACGATGAGCGCGGCAACCATCGATCGGGCATTGAGGGAAGCGAAGGCGGGAACACGCAGCCCGTATCGCCGCGGAACGGCATCAACTGCCTTGCGGCGAAGCATTCCGATCCGAACCTTCTCGGACTGGGGTGATCCAGCGCCTGGACATGTCGAAGCCGACCTTGTGTCGCACAGCGGACCTGTTGCAAGGGGCAGCTTTGCCTGGACTTTCGTGCTGACCGACATCGCGACCGGCTGGACCGAATGTGCACCCTTGCTGGTGCGGGAGCAGACGCTTTTGACGGCGGTGCTGAGCGAATTACGCGTCCGTCTGCCTTTTCCTCTCCTCGGCTTTGATACCGATAATGACAGTGTGTTCATCAACGAAACCGTGCGTGATTACTGCGCGACGTCGCAGATTACGTTCACGCGCTGCCGCCCCTATCGCAAGAACGACCAAGCGTTCGTGGAACAGAAGAACGGGGCCGTGGTTCGTCGGCTGGTCGGATATAGAAGGTTCGAGGGGATCGAGGCAGCGAGAGTGCTGGCGGAGCTCTACGCTTCGTCAAGACTGTTCGTGAACTTCTTCCAGCCCTCGTTCAAGCTGGCGGAGAAGCATCGCGACGGAGCAAAGGTCCACAAGCGCTATCACCCGCCGGCGACACCCTACCAGCGTCTGCTGGACGACCCGAGGATATCCGAAGAGACGAAGCTTGGGTTGCAGGAAACCTATGCCAGTCTCGACCCTGTTCGGCTGCTGCGAGATATGCGGGAGGCGCAGTCACGTTTGGTGTCGCTGACCGATGGCATGACTGCAGCTGCGACCGAGGAAAAGATCCGGCCGGATCTCGACGGCTTCCTGGAAAGCCTCAAGATCATCTGGAAGCAGGGTGACGTGCGCCCAACATCGGCGCCGAAACCAAAACAGAAACGAGAGCGCCGGCGGCCCGATCCGCTCATTACCGTGACCGAGGATCTTCGGGAATGGTTCGAGCAGGAGCCGTGGCGTACAGGGCGTGAATTGCTCGACCGGCTGCAGTCCGAACGCCCGGGAGAGTATCCGAATGCGTTGCTGCGAACCGTGCAGCGTCGGCTGAAGACCTGGCGTTCCGAGCAGGCCCACGGAATGATCTTCGGCTCTTCGGCACAGCCACTGCTTCGCTCAACTGACCCTGTAGGCTCCGCTGCGCAGCCCGCCGGCACGCCGAACAATGAAGTGCCCGCAGCTCCTTTGCCGGGAATATTCTGATGAGGCAACGGCAACACCATTCGGGAGCATCACCAAATGAGGCAATACGAGTCTCACCCTGTTTGACGCGCAGCAAGATCGCCCACATCGCCTTCCACAACAAGACCGTGGTCTACAATCTGCTGTTCAAGGCGGCATCCGAGACCATGCTGACGATAGCGGCCGACCCCAAACATCTGGGTGCCCGCATCGGCATCACCGCCGTGCTCCATACCTGGGGTTCGGCCATGACCCACCATCCGCACATCCACATGATCGTACCCGGTGGCGGCATCACACCGGATGGCCGATGGATCTCGTCGCGACCGGCCTTCCTGCTGCCGGTCCGCGTGCTAGGGGCCCTGTTCCGCCGTCTGTTCCTGACCCGGCTGCTCGAGCTGCACAATGCCGGCCGGCTCGCCTTCTTCGGCAAAGTTGCAGGCCTCAGCGACCGCCGTGCCTTCCTGCGTCACCTTGCACCGGTCCGCAAGAAGCGCTGGGTGGTCTATGCCAAGGCGCCCTTTGCCGGACCGGAGGCAGTGCTCGCCTATCTCTCGCGCTATACCCATCGAGTGGCGATCTCCAACAGCCGCCTCATCGCATTCGACCAGACCGGCGTGACCTTCCACTACAAGGATTATCGCCGTACCGGCGCCGATCGGCAGCAGGTTATGACCCTCGTTGCCGACGAGTTCATCCGCCGCTTCCTGGTCCACGTACTGCCGCGCGGCTTCCACCGCATCCGGCACTACGGCATGCTCGCCGGCTCATCCCGCAAGGGCTGTCTCGCGCATGCCCGTGAACTGCTTGAGGTAGCGCCAGCACCGGAAGAACCCGCATGCGAAGAGCCTGCAGACCCAGGTCCATCATGCCCCTGCTGTGGCGGCACCATGGTGATCATCGAGACCTTCGCGCCCTGGCGCCAACCGCGGGCACCGCCTGCAGCACCAGCATCAAACCGGGAGAACGCCCATGACCCGGCATGATCCAATATCGGCCCAGACTGCGATGCCAGCGTCGCGGCCTGCTGGAGATCTTGCGCCGCTCAATGGCCGGGCCGCCATGGCACCCGCTATGGGCCACATCTACCGCCGCAAGTGCCCCTGCATCGGCCCCTTCATCGACCCGTTCGCCCCAGCCGCATCGCCTCCCGCACTCGCTCAGCGCTGTTCCCAAGCCGGCCAAATCCAGAATTACCCATAGCGCTGAGCCTGCGGATCGCGGGTTCGGTCATCCCAGACTTTCGGGCGCCTATCGGCAGCCGAAACTCTTCAGGTTTCCAGACAGTCAGCTTCTGGACCAGCCGATCTGAAAGTTGACATGCTCTAGCTGGCGAGCGCAATGGCGGGTCAACAGGATCGCAACTGTTGGACGTAGCGCCATCTCTCATCAGGACGTGCCCCCCACTGGCCTCAAGGCTCCAATGTCTTGAGGTAAGCAACGATAGCTGCAGCCTGGTCAGGGTCAAACTCGAACTGCGGCATTTCGGGATGGGCTGTAACGATCCCTTCGACAAGCGCTTCGCTCAGGAACTCCACGTCGTAGCGCAGATGAAGGTCACGAAACCGTGGCGCGATATTCAGGGGGCTTTCGCCATTGGTTCCGATCGCATGACAATCGGCACAGTACATCGTCACCAACGCCCGGCCGTCTTCAACTCGATCGAATGCCTGTGCGACGACGCAACCGGCAAAGAACAGCCAAAGCGGGACAAAAACACGCAGTGCGGTGTCGGTAGTCGCACGTCCTCTATCGGTCATGCCGCGCTCCAGCCCATATCCACCGGCAGCACCGCGCCATTGAGGTGACGGGCCTCGTCGGAGGCGAGAAACAGAACGGCATTGGCGATGTCGGCCGGTTCAAGCATACCCGGATTGCTGGCCTGATAAGCACCCAATCGCCCGAGCCCAGCCTGGTCGAGCGCGTGCCCCTCGACGCTATCCATGATGTTGGTGCTGACGCCGCCCACTGCCAGCGCATTGCAGCGCAGTCCAAGCTTAGCATATTGAAACGCTGTACTCTTGGTCAGGCCGATAAGCGCGTGCTTGGAGGCGGTATAAGCCGCGCCCGCTGCGCCGCCACCTGTAGCGGCCACGGATGCGATATTGACGATTGAGCCGCCTCCCAGTTCCAGCATCAGCGGAACCGCTCGTCGCATGGCATACATAGGCCCGTCGACATTGATCGCCATGCAGCGGCGCCATGTCGCGTTGTCGACGTCGGCAACGGACTGGAACAGGTCCATCACGCCGGCATTGTTGACCAGAATGTCGATGCGCCCAAATTCGGCTGCTGCACGATCGATCATCGCAACGCAGTCTGCCTCCTTGGACACATCACCCGTCATGCCAATGATGGCGCCTCCGATGTCGCTCACTGCCGCCGCGATGGCGTCGGCATGCCAGTCTAGGGCAACAACCTTTGCCCCTTCCGCCACGAACCGGCGGGCAATGGCCAAACCGATGCCTGAGCCAGCTCCCGTGACGACCGCAACCTTGTCCTGTATACGCATGACCACCTCCGTTTAGGCCTCAGTCTACGCCTGTTCAACCGTCACGCGTTGATCGAGATCAACCGACCTCCGCGCTATCCGGCGCTAACCCCGAAGATCCGACACATGCTGTGGACTTCAGGATGCGAAAAGCGGCTCATCACTATCCTCCTAGGACGCGGTAGCAATATCTGGCGTGGGAAGCGCATGTGGTTTGATCCGCAACGCTCGCAGGGCATTGAGAATGACGGCGACGTCTATGGCCTCCTGCAGCAGCGCCCCCTGGACTGGCGTCAGGTAGCCAAGCGCCGCAGCGATCATGCCTGCGACCGACAGGCCGATGCCGACAGCAACGCTCTGCAGCGCAATCCGCCGCGCGCCTTGCGCTATTTCGATCCCGGGCAGCAGGCGATCGAGGTGATCGACCAGCAGGACGACATCGGCTGCCTCTGCAGAGGCGGCAGCGCCACGCGCGCCCATCGCCACCCCGACATCCGCCGCGGCCAGCGCCGGCGCATCATTGACGCCGTCACCCACCATCATCACAGGAGCATGGCCTTCCCTTTCGGTCAGGATCAGCTGCACTTTCTGGTCAGGCGTCATCTGGGCGTGGACTGCATCGAGGTTCAATCCAGCCGTGATGGCGTCGGCCACAGCGCGCCGATCGCCGGTCGCCAGCATGATCCGGGATATGCCCAAGCGCCGTAGGCCTGCCAGCAGCCCTTGCGTTCCCGAGCGCAATGCATCGGCCATAGTGATGTGTCCGGCGAGCTTTCCGTCAATTGCCACTGCGACAAGAGCGGCGCCAGCATCGAGAATGCGGCTTTCGGGTACGGCGCTGCCAATGCGATGCGCGACAAAGCTTGCGCCGCCAACCACAACCTTGCGGCCATCAACCGTACCCTCAAGGCCTTCTCCCGGGACCTCCACAACCTCCCCGGGAATGCGCAGGACGCTTCCGCGCTCGCGCGCCGATGTCACGATGGCTTGCGCCATCGGATGTTTGGACGCCTGTTCAAGCGAAGCGGCCAGGAACAGCAGTTCTTCCTCGCGCACGCTCTCAATCGTATCGATCGAAACGATCTGGGGGCGTCCATCCGTCAGGGTGCCGGTCTTGTCCAATACCAGCGTCCGGATGCTGGCGAGCGCTTCAAGCGGCCTGGCGCCCTTGATCAGCGCGCCAAACTGCGCTGCCCGCGACAGCCCTGCCACAAGCGCCACCGGAACAGCCAAGATCAACGGGCAAGGTGTTGCGACCACAAGGACCGCCACGGCGCGTATGGGGTCGCCGGTGAACCACCACGCCAGCGTTGCAAGGATCACGGTGATGAGCAGGAACAGCAGGGAATAGCGGTCGGCGAGTCTAGCCATCGGCGCCTTTGATGCCTGGGCCGCCTCGACCAGCCGCACGATCCCGGCATAAGTGCTTTCCGAGGCGCGTCGCGTAACCCGAAGATCGAACGCCTCGCCTGCATTGGTCGAGCCGCTCATCACATTCTGGCCACGGCCAAGCCGCACCGGCATCGACTCGCCTGTCAGTGCTGACTGATCCAACATCGCCGTGCTGCTTTCAACAGCACCATCCACGGCCGCCACGTCGCCCTGTCGGATCAGGAGCAGATCGCTCGGCTCGATAGCGTCGAGCGGCACCTCTTCGAGCTTGCCGTCTCGGTGCCGGGTGGCGGTCCGTGGCACGCGGGACAGCAGCTGGCTCATTTCGCGACGGGCTCTGCCTTCCGCAAAGCTCTCGAGGAACGTGCCGCCTGAATACATCAGGGCAACGACGGCCGCCGCCAGCGTCTCACCAAAAAACAAGGCGGCCGACATTGAAAGTGCGGCCACGATATCCAAGCCCACTTCGCCCTTGGCAAGACTGCGGACGATTTCGACAAGAAGGGCTGCGAGGACAGGAACGACGCCAACGAACCACGCAATCCTGGCAAGCTCGTTGTTGCTGGCCCACATCAGACCCAAGCCTGAAACCAGCCCTGACAGGGCTACGACCAGCAGGGCAACATTCAGGCGGCTTCGCAGTGACGGGGGCATCAGGCGTGTCATTCCGGGTTCGAGTCAGGTCAGGCTTTGCAAGCACTATTCCTATCACGTTCACGCAGCGCCAGCTCGGGAAAGCAGTATCGGTGATATGAGGCACTCAGCCGCGCAAGAGGCTCGCACTGCCCCCAATGACCGCCGCCAAACGACGAAGTGTGCCTCAACTGAATGTCAGCTCTCGGGCGTACATCAGTCATCGTTGATGACCGATATGGGGTCGAAAGCGACCGCCACAATCGGCTCCTTCGGTCTATGCGTTCGATCGTTCAATAGAGAAGCGGTCACTCGTAGCAGAAACCAGATGACCGCAAGGATTGTGGTCGCTCTTTTGGCTGACGGCTGTAGTCGGGAATGGAGATCAACCATCCCGGAGACCACCACATGAGCATCCTGAAGACCCTGAAGTTGACCACTGCACAGCCAGTTCGCGCCAGCAATGATCCCGTTGAGCGCGCCCGTAACAAGGTGATCGCGGCGCTGGCAGAACAGAAGGCGATGGCCGAGGCCAAGATCGCTGGGCAGCATTATGCTCCGACCCACGTGGTTTGGCGCAAGAACGAGGATGGGGTTCGAGTTGCGGTTGAAACCCCGAAACGTCTGCGCGCTGGCTGGTTCGTGGATGCCAGCGGTCAAACCTTCTTCGGTATTCGCTATGCGGGCAAGCCCATCGAATTCGCCAAGGACAAGAACGCCATCGCCGTTGGTGAGCTTTCGGCGTTGCCTGCGATCCTCGACACCCTGACCGAAGCTGTGCGCACGGGTGAACTCGACACCCAGCTTGCGGCAGCAGCAGCCGAACGCGGGCTTATGCTGCGCAAGGCCAGCTAATCCCGACCATCGTGAAATACCTCCGAGTGCCGGGAATGGCAGTGATGCTGTTCCCGGCATTTCTGTCTTTGTTTGTTCCTGTCCATGCCGACGACCAACAGGACCAACGCGGTTGCGCCAATCTTCGAATTACTGTGCTGCAATTGGTCGGGGATTGGTCCAAGGAACTGCTGTTCGCTGGCCGGGACATGAGCAGCGTTGGTTGGCTCGATGCCAACGAGGCGAACTCGGCCTTCAAGGACTTACAGCTTGCGGTGATGTGTTTCGACCATGCCTATGAAGCCGTGCCCAAGACCCACTATCTACAGGCGGGTCAGTTCTCAATGACAACCCGGGGGTCAGATCCAAACGACAATCAACAGCGTCCCGGCTTCCTGATCCGTCGGGCCCATCAGCTCTCGACGGCCCGGTTCATCGAAGCCTGCAAGCCCTACGATATGACCACGACGCAGTTCGGCATGATGTTCGTTCTGAACGCGCGCCCCAATATCGATCAGGTCAATCTGGCAAGGCTCGCCTTCTTCGATCGGTCCACCAATTCAATGGTTGTCGACATGCTGGCCAACCGGGGCTGGATCGAGCGGAGGATCGATCCCCAGGATCGGCGGCGGCGACTGCTCAGCCTGACAGGACTGGGTACCGAGGTGCTCGACGCCGTTACACCCGCCACGGAAGACGTACGGCACGCCTTGCTTGCCGGTCTTGAGCAGTCGGAACAGGATTTCCTGATGCGCTGCCTCGACCTCATCAATTCCGCATTGGGCGACGCGAACTTCTAGTTCTGCCGATAATCCGGCGCGCTGACAGGCTCAGGAAAGAGTCTGTCAGGCGCTCAGAGAAAGGCAGTGGCGACGTCGCTCAGCCGCAGGACGCGCCGTTCGGGGAACAGAGGAAGACGCTGTCTAGGCCATAGCGCTCGGCGATCGTTTCGATTGTCCCGTCCGCCCACATCTGGTCCAGCACCGAGGAAACCTTGCGCTGGAGTGTGACGTCACCCTTCCAGAAGCCGAGGCCGAGGGAAAACTGCTCCAGCGGCTCGCCGAGCAGGGTGACATTGAGGTCGTTGTCGTCGGCCATGGACGCGGCAAGCAACCCCTCGGTCACGCCGCCAGCGATGGTGCCACGCTCAAGATCCGAACGCAGCGCATTGGCCGTGTTGACGATTTTCGGGCTGATCCCGGATTGGCGCAGATACTGGCCAAGGCCGATGCGATCAAGACCCGTCAGGCCAGCATAAAATCCGATCTGCCCGTCGATATCGGCGAGCGCTGCATCTGACCGACTGATCAGCGCCCAGCCGGTCTGCAGATGCGGCCGCGTCGTATCGAGGAACGACTGCGTCGTCGCACTCATCACGATGCCTCCTGCCAGCATCTGGCACTGGGCGCGGTTGATGCGCCAGTTGCGCGGGTTGAAGTCGCGGCCCATGGCGGCATTAGTGACGATGTTGAGCCGCCAGCCGAGACGATCGGCGATCTCGTTGACCAGTTCCACCTCAAAGCCTGGGGCTTCGGCATTGCCCGTCACCAGTGGCGGATAATTGGACGGCATGCAGACGCTCAGCCGACCAGTAGCGTCGACCTCGGCGCTCGAGGTGTCGGGCGGCAGGAAGCCGAGGCTGATCAGCAGCGCGAAACACGCGGCAAGCGGCGCGAAATCAAACAGCCAGTGGCGTTTCCGGTCTGCGGGGCGGGAGGCAGCGTCGCGGGCCATCAGATCTTCCTGAATTCCCACATGGCGAGCGCGAAGAGGCTCGCCGCCATTGCGCCGACCACGGTAAAGCCCAGCGTAGGATCGAATTGGTTGAACCCGATGAGGATGCCGCGCATGGCGTCGACCGCATAAGTCATCGGATTGTGCTCGACGATGACCACCAGCCATTCCGGATAGGTGACGAGGGTCTGGGCGCGGGTCAGTGCCGGATCGAGCGGAAACACCGAGCTGGCAGTGAAGTAGAGCGGCAGGATGACCGCGTTGGAGAACACGCCAAAACCCTCAAAGCCACGCACATAATTGGCGATGATGATGCCGAAGGCCGTCAGCCCGAAGGCCATGGTGAACATGAGGGCAAGGGCCTTGAGGATCGTCTCTATGGTCAACCCGATCCCGACGAAATGAGCCACGGCCAGCACCATGCAGCCATGGATCACCGCCGTGGTCGCGCCGCCCAGCACCTTGCCGAGCAGGACAAGATTGCGGGAGATCGGGGCCACCATCACCTCGCGCATGAAGCCGAACTCACGGTCCCAGATCAGCGAGACCGCCGACTGCACGGAGGTATAGAGGATGTTGAGGACGACGACCGCGGGGAAGATGAACTGGATATAGGTGTAGGGCACGACGAAACGCACTTCGCCATACACCTCGCCGCGGAAATAAGGGTTGAGCCCGATGCCGAGGATGAGCACCCACAGCAGCGGCCGGCTGACGCCGCCGATGAGCTGCCCCTTGTCGCGGAGCGAGCGTTTCACCTCGCGCAACCAGATCGCGTAGACACCGCCCAACTGCCCCAGAACGCTACCCATCTGGTTCTTCCTATTCACTGAGATTGCGACCGTAGAATTCCGAAGCCGGGTCACTCAGGACCAGGTCGCGGATACGGTTCCAAAGGTAATTGCGCATGTCGATGAAGCGCCCGTCCGAACGCATCTGCGCGGAATGGCGCGGACGCGGCAGATCGACTTCAAGCGTTTCCAGAACCTTGCCGGCGCCCATGATCACCACGCGGTCGGCCAGCACCAGCGCTTCGTCGACGCTGTGGGTCACGAACATCACCGTGGGCATGCGCTGGCGCCAGATGGCCAGAAGCTCGCCTTGCATCAGCTCGCGCGTCTGCGCGTCAAGGCTGGCAAAAGGCTCGTCCATGAGCAAGACGCGCGGTTCGCTGGCGAGGGCGCGGGCGAGGGCCACGCGCTGCTTCATGCCGCCCGAAAGCTGCGACGGCCAGGATTTGGCCGAGCGGGACAGGCCTACGAGATCGAGATAGTGCAGCGCGCGTTCGGCACGCTCGGCCTTCGACAGCGGCAGGCTCTCGAGGGCAAATTCAACATTTTCCTGGACACTGGCCCAGGGAATGAGGCGAAACGCCTGGAACACAAACCCCATGTCAGGGCCGGGACGCGGCGTCTTGCCGTCGATAAGGACCGAGCCCGCGTCGGGCTCGATCAGGCCATTGGTCAATCGCAAGAGTGTCGTCTTCCCGCAACCGGAGGGACCGATCAGGGCGACGAACTTTTGCTCGGCAATGTCCAGCGACACTCCACCCACCCCCGTGCTGACGGTGCCGTCGGGGCGTGCGAAGCGCTTTTCGACCTTGTCGAAGCTGAGCAGGGGCTTTGGCCCCTGCATGTTCGTTTGGCCCCGAGGCGTGTCGGGGGAAGACGTGTCACTCATCGATCAGCAGGGTCCATGCCGTCTTCGGTACCGATATCCGCCAGCACGGCGTCGACAGGAGCAAAATCCACCCACTGGTTGAGCGGCAGCTTTTCCTGGCCTTCGAAATCGGGGGTGTCATAGAGCCAGTCGGCGGTGAAGTTCAGTTCCTCGGCGCTCATGCCGCCGTTGACACTCCAGCTGCCTACGAAAGCCTTGGAGAGCAGTTCCAGCGTCTCGAGCTCGACGTCCGGGCGCGCCTTGGCCATAGCGTCGACCCACTTCTGCGGATCGGCAGCAAATTCGCGCGACAGCTTGGTCAGAGCGCGGATCACGGCCTCGACGTCTTCGGCGCGGTTTGCGAGCACATCGCCGGAGACTGCGTTGACCTTGTTCACCACCGGCGCGCCTTCATAATAGGCGTCCTGGTCAACGAGGACATGCAGACCCTCGGTGTCGGGCAGTTCGCTCCAGACGCCGATGGAGATCGTCGTCGCGTCGATCTGGCCGGCGAGCAGCGCCTGGCCGCGCACGTCGGGCTGGCCGATGGCGATGACTTCGGAATCGTCGAGCGAAAGGCCAAGGCTCGAGAGCACCTTGCTCGAGAGCGAGTGGTCAAGGCTGCCGACGCGACCAACGCCAAAGCTGCGACCCTTGAGGTCCGCCGCCGTCGCGATGTCTTCCTTGGAAGCGATGAGGAAGGGCAGGGATTTGTTGGGCGAGGTCACGGCGCGGAAGTCGGTCGCGCCATTGTGGATGACCTGCAGCAGCGCATCGACGCCGATGTTGGCCATTTCGCCTTCGCCAGACTGCAACGCGGCAATCGCCGACGGGGTCTGCTGCACGCGGACCAGCTCGACGTTGACGCCCTCTGCCTCGAAGTAGCCGAGCTCGACAGCCAGATCCATGACCGAATTGGGCACCAGCGGGGCCTCAAGATGGGTCACGATCAGCCGGAACGGCTCATCGGACTGGGCCAGGCTGGCGCCGGTCATCAGGGTCATCACGGCGATGCCGCCGCCGAGCGAAGTCAAAAGTGATTTCAACATAGCAGTCTCCTCTAAACTAGCGCCGCCATCTTGCGAGGCGCAATTCGACGAACCGCAGCGTCTCGGTGACAACAACACCGATGGCCGCGAGGGATAGAACGATGACGAAATATTCCGCCATTCGGAACGTATTGCCGTAAATTGCGAGAAGCCCGCCGAGGCCGCCGACGGCTGTATAGAGCTCTGCCACCACGGTATTGATGAGCCCGATCGTGGCGCCCAGCCGCAGGCCGGTAATCACATAGGGCACGGCTCCCGGCAGCACGATGCGGGTAAAGATGCGCAGGCGCCCGGCACCCACCGAACGTCCCATTTCGATGAGCTCGGGATCGGCCTGTCGAACACCGGCATAGGTGTTGAGCAGGATGGGCATGACCGCGCCCAGGAAGACGATGAACACCTTCGCCTGCAGCCCCAGCCCCAGCAGCACGATGATCAGCGGGATGAACGCGACGCGCGGCGTGGCAGAGAGGGCATAGACGAAAATTTCGATGGTCCGGCCAAAGAGGCCAAACGCGCCCATGAGCACGCCCAGCGGAATGGCCACGGCGATGGCAAGGCCAAAGCCGGAGAGATAGATGGTCAGGGACTCCAGTAGTCCCTTCTGCAGGCGGCCCTGTTCCAGCAGTTCACCGGCAGCAGCAAGCGTCGCCATGGGCGAGGGGATGAGATTACGTGCCACATTGATGGAGGCAATCCACCACAGCACGATCAGCAGGGCGAGAAAACCCAGCCGCGTCAGCGCAATGAGCCAGGTCGGCTCCGTACCATCCCGCGCTTTGAGTGCGAAGCCCGCCATCTTAGCCGCGTCCCCGCTTTTTGGCCGGCGTGGCGCGCGCCTCGCGCAAGTCGCGGCCGGTCAGCGTCAGGAACACACTCTCAAGGCTGGGCTGGTCAACCGTGACATGCCGGAGCTGGTTGCCGAATTCCTCGAGCAGGGCATCGACGGTGATGTCGTTCGAGCGGATCACCAACTGGCCGTCTGCCGCCTGCACGGTGCCGGGGAAACGCTCCATCAGGGCCGCATGCGCCTGCGGCGTGCGCGGGCTGACGCGCAGCAGCGGCGCAGCATGTGCCTGCTTGAGCGCCTCGGGCGTGCCATGCGCAAGGATTTTGCCATGGTCGATGATGCAGATGCTGTCGCAGGCGTCCACTTCTTCGATGTAGTGGGTTGTCACGATGACCGTGAGGTCCTCGCTGGCGCGAAGCGTCTCGAGATAGGACCAGATCTTGGCGCGCGACTGGGCGTCGAGGCCCACCGTCGGCTCGTCGAGGAAGAGGATGCGCGGGCGATGCATCAGGCCGCGGGCGATCTCGAGACGGCGGCGCATGCCCGCGGACAGCGTCTTCACAAGCGCATCGCGCCAGTCGGTCAGTTCCACCAGCGCCAGCATCTCGTCGATGCGTTTGCGCCGGTCGGCGCGGCTCATCTGGTAGACGAGGCCATGGAAATCGAGATTTTCCTCGACCGACAGGCGAGTGTCTAGCGTGGCCTCCTGGAAGACGACGCCAAGCTGATGCCGCACTTTGAGCGGGTTCTTGGCCACGTCTATCCCGGACACTTCTGCCCGGCCGCTATCCGGCTTCTGGATGGTGCAGAGGATGTCGATGAGCGTGGTCTTGCCCGCGCCGTTCGGGCCAAGCAGGGCGAACATCTGCCCCTGCGGCACCGACAGCGACACTCCGTCGAGGGCCAGAACGCGGCCGAAACGCTTGGAAACACTATCGACCAGAATTGCCGGCGGATTGGCGATGTCACTCATGACAGAACTCCCTTGGCGCGAAGGGTATGGGTGAAAAGCTGGTCAAGATCATCCTGGGTGGAAACCGTGAGGAAATGCCAGTGCTTGGCAGTGAACAGTCCGTGCAGTTCATCCTGCCGCGCAGCGAACAGGGACCGGTACTGGTCGAGCAATTGGGCATCAATGGACAGTTCAATCTCCTGGCCGGTTTCAACATCCTCAAGGGTCACGATACCCTGATCCATGCTCGAAGGGTCAATTTCATTCGGGCCGAGGACCTGTATGGCGACCACTTCCTGATCGCGCGCACGCAGCATGTTGAGCGCAGGTCCCACATCATCGTCCCACCAGTCGCTGACCGCGATGACGAGGCCGCGCGGCGGCAGATGCTGGGGCAGGGCGCGCAGCATGTCGATGAAGCCGCCCTCTTCGCCCGCCGTGCGCTTGTCGATCCAGTCAAACATATAGTCTGCCCGGGCCGCGCCATGCCAGCGCGGCGACAGCAGGGTCTTGTGGTCGGCGGTGACTGCGAGCTGCACGCGATCACCACTGGCAAGGGCGATGAAGCCGAACAATTGCGCGATCAGCTTGGCGCGCTCGAATTTCCCGTTGTCTCCAGACGCCATCGAGGCCGAGAGATCGAGCGCGATGGTCACCGGCAACTGCTGGCTGCGGGCATATTCGCGCACCACGAACTCGCCGGTACGGGCGTAGAGATAAGGGTCGAGATTGCGGGTGTCGTCGCCGGCCTGATAGGGGCGAAAGTCGAGAAACTCCATGCCCGCGCCCTTTTGCCGGGACAGCCGCTCGCCCATGCCGACGGATGGCTGCGCGGAAGCGGGCAGCATCCTCGATCTGGACAGGCGCTCGAGCAAAGGGGCGGGCGGTCGCATCTCAGAGCTTTCCGACGGTCTGTTCGAAGACGCGCAGCAGCAGCGCATCAATATCGACGTTTGCCGCGCGACCCTCGAAGTTGAGCTGGACGCGGTGGCGCATCACCGGCAGCAGCACGGCGCGAAGGTCGGCCACGGACACATGGTTGCGCCCGGACAAAAGCGCGTGGGCCTTGCCGGCAACGGTCAGGGCCTGTGCGCCGCGCGGGCTGACGCCGAAGCGGACATATTTCGCCACATCCTTGTCGGCCGATGCGCCCTTGGGCTGGGTCGCAATGCAGAAGCGGGCAATCGCCTGCTGCAGGGTGAGCGCCGTGGGAACTGTGCGGGTGTGCCGCTGAAGCGTCAGCAGTTCCTCGGGCGTGATTGCCTGCGCGACGACGGCTTGTTCAGCGCCGGTAGTGGCCGTCAGAATGCGCGTCAGCACATCCTCGTTCGGATAGGCCACGTCGATGCGGAACAGGAACCGGTCAATCTGTGCCTCTGGAAGGGTATAGGTGCCTTCCATTTCGATCGGGTTCTGCGTCGCCAGCACGAAGAAAGGCTTGGGCAGGTCCATCGTGGTGCCGGCGGCCGAGATCGTGCCTTCCTGCATGGCTTCGAGCAGCGCCGACTGGGTCCGGGGCGTTGCGCGGTTGATTTCGTCGGCCAGCAACAGCTGCGAGAAGATCGGTCCCTTGCGGAACTCAAGATGCGCGCGTCCATCGGCATTGGGCACCAGCACCGATGCGCCGGTGATGTCGGCCGGCATGAGGTCAGGTGTAAACTGCACGCGGGCAAAGCTCAGTCCGGCAACGGTCGCCAGCGTACGCACCAGCAGCGTCTTGCCAACGCCCGGGGGGCCTTCGAGCAGCACGTGCCCGCCGGCCATCAGTGCGATCAGCATGAGGTCTACGACGCTCTCCTGACCCACGACGGCACTGCCAATGGCTGTGCGCGCTGCCTTCAGCGTCTCCCTCAACCGGTCGAGGTCGGCAATTGCAGCGTCAAGCTGCGGCTGTGATGCTGTCATCGGATAGTTCCTTCTGGGCGCAGGCCATTGGGGGCGCTGACCGAGGCTGTCGCAGGTCGGCGGGATGAGAAGCCGCGATAGCGGAGTGTCAATTCGAGGAGGAAGAGCGCAAAAGCGATGAGGCACCACACCGGCCAGTTGCGCTCCCAGGCGAATTCGACGCGCGAAGCCAGAGCGGACGCGGCGTCGGCTGAGATTTCCCCGCCACCGGTTGCGGCCGCCAGGGCAGCAGCGCCACCAACGCGGGAGAAGTCATAAAGCGGGCTATACGAGTGATAGTGAACGGCCCGCAGCGCAGCCTCGTCCTCAGCGTCCCCGAGCGCGATCTCATAGCGTCCGGTTGCGCCGAGCATCATGCGACCTTCATAGTGGCCGGGCTTTGCTTCGGCGAGGGTGATCGCGGTGGTGCCGCCATCCGGATGGGTGATCGTCGCGGTAAGGACCTGTCCGCCAAGCGGCAGCCCGTCGTCATCCAGCGCGCTCACGCCAAGGGTCAGATAGTCCCCGTTGCTTGCGAGGTCGAGCGTTTCGCCAGGACGCGGGGTGATCGGCTGGAACTGGGTCAGGATGTCCTTCCAGAGCGCGCCATACTCGGGCAATCGCTGCCAGGCCTCACCCCATGTCCCTGTCGCATCCGTGGCGAGGGCCAGCACCTGACCATTGCCATAGCGCCAGGAGGCGAGGATCGGCATGTCGCGTTCCTTGCTGTCGAGCGCCGTGACGAAGAGCTGGGCGTCGTCCTTTGCCGTCGTTCCGACAAAGCCGAAAAGCGGCGGCAGCTGGCGGGGCAGGGCGGAGAGGTAGTTGGCAGCCGGTCGGGTCCAGACGGGCTGGGTCGTGCCCTCCTCGACCGGAGAACTCAACAGCATGGCCTCCTGAGACAGGATCGACGGCAAGGCGGCAAAATCCGACGAGACATGTGCCGCACCGCCGCCGAGCGCCGCGATCTCCCGTGCCGCCGCAGAGTCCGCGCCCTGGCCGATGGCGACGGCCGATACGGTTGCGCCAAGCTCCCGCAGTTCCCCGACCACCTGCGTATAGTCCGTCGGCTGGCTGAGCCCGTCCGTCATCACGACGACATGCTTTGCCTGCGCGTCAATGGTGCGCAGCAGTTCAATCGCTTCCTTGAGGCCCGGCAGAATGTCGGTGCCGCCGCCGGGATCGAACCCGCTCAGCGACGCTTCCACGGCTCCGGGTGCGTCGGCGAGACGGGTCATCGGAAGCACGGTGCGTGCCTCCGCGTCAAACACGATGATGCCGACCCGGCTCTGCGGATTGAGCAACTCGGTCGCCGACACGGTCGCCATCTTGGCAACGTCGAGACGGTTGGCCTGCCCAACGGCCTGTTGCATCGAGCCGGACCGGTCGAGCACGAAAACCATGGCCACTTCAGGCGCGTCCTGGGGGACGCGGCTCGACAGCGGCGAGAGGGCTTCGAGTGGCGTGCCGAAATAGCCGCCGGGACCAAAGCTGTTGGCGCCGCCCAGCATGACAAGGCCCATGCCGTGTTCGGCGACCAGTTGCTCGATCAGCACCTGCTGGGACGTCGTCAGCGAGAGCGCCGGCGTATTGAGCAGGACGATGCCGCCGTAGCCCAGCCAGTCTTCCGCGTAAAACGGCAACTTGCCCGGCGTCAGCAGGCTGGCTTCCAGCCCCTGGTCCGACAGAAGCTGGGTGAAAGCCTCGCCATGCACGGGATCGGCGGCGACCACGGCAATGGGGCGCGCCGGGGAGGCGCTGACGATGCGGCCGGCCACATTGTTCTGCGGATAGGCGTCATCATGGACAACGCGCAGCTCAATGAGGGCTTCCGCGTTCTCGAGGCCCGGCAACACAGTCTCGATCCGATTGCTACCGGCTGTCAGCGCCTGATCCTGGCTGGCAATGACCTCGCCATCGACAAGCAGTTCGATCTCGACGGATCGCTCTGCCGTGCTCTCGACCAATGCCGTGAGGGTAAGGGGTTCACCCGGCAGAATGAGATGCGGCATGTCGAGGCGCTGGACATAGACTTCATCCGCGCCCGGCGTCACGAGAGGCAGATGGTGCACCATCGTCCGTCCGCCCGCTGCCGTGCGTTCCAGCCCAACATCGCGCTGGGCATCGCCCGATAGAACGACATGTGCCTGCCGATCCGGCGGGATCATCGCCGCAGCGAGATCATAGCTGACGCCAAGGTAGGGTATCCGTGCGGCACCAGTCGCGGATCCAATCCCGTCCGCACCCGCAAGCACGCTGGTCCCTGGGCCAATCGCGATACTGTTGCTGTCACGGCCCAGGGCGATCCCGTCGTCCGCCGAGATGGCCGCCAGCCCATTGCTGTTCTGGTACCACGGCAGGGGCAGGTTGAGCGCCGCAGCGATGAGCAGTGCGAGCGTCGCCACGCGCAACAGCGAAATCTGCGGCAGGCGGCCCTTGCGCCGGGCGGTAATGATGGCTTCCACGGCCAGGACCGCAAGCGCCAGACCAATCAGCCAGGGCGCAAGACCATAGGGCAGCTTTGGATAGGGCTGGGCCTCGGCTTCAGCTGTTTCGTCGTCGTTGTGCGGTGCGTTGACGGCGATCAGCCTTGCGTCTGCGCCCGATCCGATCTGGAACAGTCCGGCGCGCAGCGGAACATAGGCTCCGTCCGGGACGACCTCTGCGCCTGCATCAGCAGTGTCGAGACTTTTGAGCGGCTGGCCGATCAGGCGCGCGTCGATCTCGCACGGGCGCCCCGCCAAGCAATTCGGTGCCAGAGGTCCACCGGGCTGAACCCCCATCCAATCGATGAGATTGGAGACAAAGACCGGGAATGCATAGAGCTCCGGCCAGTTCGAGGCCGCCGGGTCAAACCCGAGGCGCACCTTGCGCCCATGCTCGGTGGTCGCCGCTGTCATCAGCGCGACGCCGTTTGCCGCGAGAAGCACGACATCGTCGGGTGCGGTGGTAAGGCCCGAGCCCGCGCTTATGGTCAGGGAAGACCAGTCAATGTCCCGCGTCATCGGATGGTCGCTGACCCAGAAATCGGGATCGACATCTGCGAGCGCAGGACCATCGGCTTCGATGCTGACAACATTGCCCCGGAGTGCGGAGGTGTCGCGTGCGCCGTCGACAACGATCAGGCCATAATCGCTGCCATCACCAGCGGAGGCAGTGTCACGAAAGATCTGGGTGCCACCAACGGCGTTGAGCGCCTTGAGCAGGAGCTGATCGCGCTCCCCGATATAGAGGACATCAAGGGTCTGCGGCGCTGCGTCGGCGATAAACCGCAGCGGTTCCTGGGTCGCCTCGGTGCCGAGCGAAACGGTGACGATACCAGGTCCCGGGAACTCGAGCGGCACAGAGATTTTTGCACGACCCGACGTGCCGAGCTTGATCTCGCGCTTGGCCCAGTCGAGCGGGGTGCGTTCGGCGGCGGTCGCATAGTGGACAAAGAGCGTTTCGGTGGTGGCTGCATCGCCAATCGCTTCGCCCTCGAGTGTCCAGAGGTTCTTGTCCGCATCGGTGAGCGTGAGATTTGCGATGACCTTTGGGCCCGCCGGAGCGGCAGCTAGGGAGCGGTAGGCAAAGGTGAGCTCCGGCCAGTTTTCGGCCAGCGGCTCCATTTGGCCACGCGAGCCGATCGTCAGGACCTCGGTGCTCTCCTTGCTCCCGAGCGTTGCCTCGATCAGGCGCGTCGTTTCGGCCCAGTCCGTTGCCCCATCCGTCGGCTTCAGGTCGGTCAGCGCATGGTGCAGCCGCTCATCCTGCCAGGACCAGCGGGCGGCGATATAATGGGGGAGCGGTCCGCCTGTGATGACCGTAAGGGTCTTTGGCGTCGGCCCGCCACGACCGGTGAAATCGGCCGTCATTTCTGCTAGTGCGTCGGCAAGTTGGAGCGTCTGCGCGTCAGCATTGCCTCTGGTCGCGCTGGTGTCGACAACCACCACGAGGTGATCGGTAACATCCTGGCGACCCCAGAAGGGCGCGGTCAGGGCGGCGGCGAGCAGCGCAACGGCGATCAGCTGCAACACCAGCGCCAGCGTAATGGGCGGCACCAACCGTGCTTTGCGTTTAAAGCCGGCGTTGTTGCGCAATTGCTGCCAGATGGCGAGGCTGGGCACGACCTGCCGATATTCACGTCGGCTGTGCAGGAACCAGACATATCCGGCCGCGAGGACCAGAAGTCCGAAAAGCGGTGCCGCAAAACCCATCATTGTGCGGTCCGTTCAAAGTAGCGCGCGGCGATACTGCGCGCGGAGACAGGGATAAATTCGCGGTCGACCGGCTCGGTGGAACCCGTCCCGCTCTGTCCGCCAATGCTGTTGGCTTGCCCGGCGACATTGGTCACATTGGCATCCGGCACGATCTCGATGCGAATGCGCGCGCCATCCGGCTGCGGCTCGGCACTGATCAACATGTCTTCGGTTGGCTCAAAGCCGAGGCGAGCAAACTCATCATCTGCGCGGAAATCTTCTTCACCAAGGCCCGCTGCGTGGGAAACGCCGCGGCCGGAGTCGAGTGCCGCCCCAACCGGGGTGGCGCCGATGGCCTTGATTTCCTCTTCCGTCATCGCCTGCGGGCTCTGCCCAAGGGTCAGGCCTTCAAGATTCCCCGACGCTTCGGGGTCGACCGCGGTCAGCCCAGTCTCATCGCTTCCTTCACCGGCCTCTGGCGCGGTGCTGAACTCTCCTGGAGGCGAGGAAAAGCGCTCTTCCGGCGGCACGTAATAGGGGTCGACGGCCAGTTCCAGCGGTGGTTGCGCGCCAGGAGCGTCGGCCGGATCCATTTCGGCGAGGGCTTCGTCCAATTCGAGCAGTCGTGATCCCTCGGTCGAACCGAGCCAGCTGGGTGCATCTTCACCATAGCTGGCGGCAGCCTGGTCGAGGAGATCGTTGACCTCGCGCGCCAGTCGCTCATCGAGCGGGGCGCCGGCGGCTTCCGCGACCTTGTCGGCGAGCGTCTGTGCAATCGCTTCAAGCAGGGGGTTCTCGCGAAGCTCGGCATCCGTCGCCAGCATTTCGGTGACGCTTTCGATCGTCTCGAGCGCGGCCGCGTCCTGCTCGCCGGCCAAAGTTTCAGCGGTCATCGGCTGAGGCATTTGCCGGACATAGATTGTGGCGACAGCCAGCAGGGCCAGCAGCACGAGGCCCACCCAGAACCCCTTTGTAAAAACAGGGACGACCCGGGTCTCGGGGAGCCCGCCGAGACGCGCTTCAACCGAGCGGATGAATTTGGCGACCACAGGCGTATCAACGGGCGCTGAGGCACGAGCCAGCTCGACGGCGGTCCCAAAACCCTCTTCGAGCCCGCCGGCCCGGTCCAGCCGGAAGGCTTCCGCCAGCGGCGTCGGGCGCAGGATCTCGGTCACCAATAGCGCACCGGCGATCGTCGCGCCGGCAACGGCCACGACTGGAATTGTGGGGTCGATGACGGTGCCCATGCGCGCAGCGATCTGCACGACGAGATAAGCGCCAAGCCCGGTGACCGCACCAGCGAGCACCGCGTGAACGACATTCCGAACGCGTCTTCGCCGGCTCACCACCCCCAGCGGGGCGAGGATCGAGGCGTAGGTGTCTCCAATACCCGTCACAAGGCACCAGTCATGAACAGCGTCGCCAGCCAGTTGAACGGCGTCAGCGGCAGGCTTTTGTGGAAGACGACGACCAGCGCGGTGATTGCGACGGTGACCCAGAAATGGCGCCTCACCAGCCAGCGGTGCGCCTCCGGCGACACGCCCTGCAGCACATATCCGCCAAGCAGCGGAGGCAACGGAACAAGGTTGATCGCGAGGGTCCAGGCTGCGATCTGCGGGATTTCGCGAATGGTCCAGTCGACGAAACCAGCGCTGCTCGCCGGCCAGTAGCTGGCTACGAGGGGCAGGAGCACGACGGTGAGCTTGCTCAGCATCAGTGTCACGAGGGCCGCTGCAAGCGCGGCGAGCGCCGAAGCCCACCGGCCACCGAGGCTTTCGGCGGTGTCGATGCGCAGCGGCTTGATCCAGCCAACGCGGCCGAACACGCTCGTGACGATGGCGAAGAGGTCGACATGAAGAATGGGATTTGGCTTCAGCTTGCCCTCATAGCCGACACCCTTGTCGCCGAGCAGGCGCGCGGCGCCGGCAAACGACAGGCCGAGAACACTCAGCACGAGGGTCGCAGCGATCAGGCGCGACAGGACCTGTGGAAAAGTTAGATCGAACACGCCAAAACCTTTCCTGCCCGGAAGCTCCCGGCAGCTGGACTAAAGCGCGGCTGGACTGAGATCGGACGACCCATGGCTCATTCCCCGGGGAGTTCGAACTCGGTCAGCAGACCGGAAAATTCCTCGCCCGCGCGCAACTGGCTGATCGCGCTATCTAGCATCTCGCGCAGATAGGTCTGGTTGGACGGCAGGGCGATGGCAAAGGGCTGGGGCTCGACGCTGAAGGGCGGCGCGACGATCTGGATATCGCCCGCGCCGGGCTCGGTCTGCGCGGCGATGGAGACGGCCGGCTCCCAGACCACAGCTGCCAGCAGGTCGCCGGCCGCGAGCGCGCGGATCAGGCTGACGTTGGATGCATAGACCCGGCGCTTGAGCTTGTTGGCCGAGCTTCTGGCATAGGCGCGCACCTGCATGTCCGACAGCGTGCCGACGCGGCTGCCAAACTCGGAGCCTTCCGGCAATTGGTCGAGGGCAGGCGGGGCGTCCTTGGAGAACGCCAGCATGAAGCGCGGTGTGTAATAGGGCGACGTCGTGGTCAGCCAGTCATAGGTCAGGTCCATGAACGGCATGGGAAAGCCCAGAACGGCGTCGCAATTCTCGCTGATCTGGATGAACAGATCTTCTTCGCCAATGGCCAGGTCATAGCCCCATGGGGCAGGCTCGATGGCGTATTTGAGCTCGTAGAACTCGGCCGGGACCAGCAGGATGTCGGCCAAAGTCTGGCCCAGGGCACGATCGAACTCGGCCAGAGAACTGACGGGATTGATACAGAAGCGGATGTTTCCACCCGCATAGACCGCGGTGTTCACCATGTTGTCGGGAACGACACGTCGGAATTGGGCAGAAGAGGGGAGGACAGATCCGAGAAGAGCCACTGAAAGGATCAGGGTACCGGTTAGGCTGCGTGCGAACATGTTTTCCTCCAAAGAGGGAAGCGGCCCTTGGGCCACCTCCCGATCAAGCCTTCAACAGGCGCGTATCAGCAGATTACTTCTGCGGAAGGGCGAAGACGACCACTGCGTTGCCGCCTGTGACCACTTCGCGGGGGCTAAGCGCCACGAAGGGGGCAATGTCGAGCCAGGAACCAACCTGGACGGCAATGTACTGACGGCCATCGACTTCGTAGGAAATCGGCACGCCACCGACCGAAGACGGAACGATCGCTTCAAACAGCACGTCGCCATTGTCCTGGTCGAAGGCGCGGAAGCGACGGTTGGTGTCGCCACCGAACAGCAGGCCACCCTGGGTGGACAGCAGCGAGGTGGTGAAGTCTTCCTGGTCGAGGCTCCAGAGCTCTTCGCCCGTTTCAACGCTGATGGCGCTGATGGTGCCGATATTGGTGACGCCCGGTGCCATGACCGGAGGCGACAGACGGATATCGTTCGGCAGGGTCACGGACTGCATGCAGTTGTTGGACAACGGCGTGTAGATCGCATTGGTCAGCGGGCTGTAGGTGCTGGTGAACCAGCGACGGCCACCCGATGCAGACGGGCAGACCAGCATGGACTGACCGATTTCGGTCGGGATCATGTCATGCGGGATGGTCGCACGGCCGGTTGCGGTGTCGATGTCGGAGATAACGTTCTGGAAGACGGTCTCACGAGCCCAGAGGAACTCGCCGGTGCCAGCGTCCATCGAGTAGAAGATGCCGGTCTTGCCGGGGATACCGGTCACGACGCGACGCTCTTCACCCGGAGTGACGTTCGGGTTGATCCAGCGGACTTCATCGGCGTTCGGTGCGATCGCGGTGTTCACGAGAACGCGTTCGAACGGATGGTCGAGGTCCCAGTGGTCGCGCAGATGCTGCTGGAACCACTTGAGCTCACCGGTGTCGGCGTCGATGGCCAGGGTCGAGGTCTGGTACAGGAATTCCTGTGCATCCAGGTCTTCGACGCTGTCGAAGTTTGCGAAGTAGAACTTCGAGTACGGCGAGGTCACCGAAGTGCCGAAGTACACGAGGTTCAGCTCGGGATCGTAAGCGGGCGAAATCCAGCTGCCGACGTGGTGACGCAGGCTGTCGTCAACGCCGTTCCAGGTCTCGCTGCCAGCCATGTCGCCATGCGGAAGCGTGTGGAAGCGCCACATCTCTTCGCCGGTCTTCATGTCATGAGCGGTGAGGAAGCAGGTCTCGGGACCACCAACGGGGGTGTCACCGCTCGGCTGCTGGGCGCAGGAGCGACCGGAGATGGCCTTGCCGTTGACGATGATCGGGCCAGGCGTGGACCATGCCCAGCTGTCCTGGTCGCGGAGCTGGGTTTCCCAGACGAGCTGACCGGTCTTGGCGTCGAGGGCAACCAGGTAGTTGTCCTTGGAGCTGAAGACGATCAGATTGTCCCAGATAGCCATGTTGCGGGTTGCAACAATCATCGGGACATTGTTGGGAAGCTCGCGCTTGTATTCCCAGAGCAGGTCGCCATTGGTGGCGTCGAGGGCCTGGATGATGTCGCGCGGATGCGGCACGAACATCACGCCGTCATGAACCAGTGGCGTACCTTCCTGGTAGCCTTCGGTCATGCCGCGGGACCAGACAACCTGCAGGTCGCCAACGTTTTCTTTGGTGATCTGGTCAAGCGGGCTGAAGCCCTGGTTGTCCAGCGTGCGGCGGTAGCTGAGCCAGGCGCCGGGATCGGGGTTCTGGATCATTTCGTCGGTCACCGGAGACATGTTCTCCAGAAGGTCCGACTGCGCCGCGACTGGCAAAGAGGTCAGGACCAGCGCGGTCCCGATCAATAGTGCAGACAGGCCATTCATCTTCATCTGTTCATTCCTGGAAATCTCAGAATTGGGTAGTCCAGTGCCCCCGCGAACGTCCGACGCTCACGGCGCTCATTCAAAAAGGATGCGGCCCTTGGGCCGCATCCCTCGATCGTCAAGCCGGCAGATTACTTCTGCGGCAGGGCGTAGACGACGATGGCGTTGCCGCCCATCGGGATGTCACGCGGGATATTGTCGACATATGGCGTCATATCGAGCCACGAACCGACGGGGACAGCGACATACTGACGATCGCCGACTGCGTAGGTGATCGGAACGCCACCGACGGCGGACGGAACGATCGACTCGAACAGCACTTCGCCGTTGGTCTGGTCGTAAGCGCGGAAGCGACGGTTGGTGTCACCACCGAACAGCAGGCCACCCTGGGTCGCGAGCAGCGACGTGGTGAAGTCTTCCTGATCGAGGCTCCAGAGCTCTTCACCGGTCTCGACGCTGATGGCATTCAGACGGCCAACAACGCTGGTGCCCGGTGCGAGCACGTCTGGCGACAGACGGATGTCGTTCGGCAGGGTCACGGACTGCATGCAGAAGTTCGCCAGCGGCGAGTAGATCGCATTGGTCAGCGGGCTGTAGGCACTGGTGAACCAGCGCTTGCCACCGGCGTCAGACGGGCAAACGAGCAGCGACTGGCCGATTTCGGTCGGGATCATGTCGAGCGGATGCGATGCGCGGCCGGTTGCGGTGTCGATATCAGAGATAACGTTCTGATAGGTCGTCTCGCGAGCCCAGAGGAACTCACCGGTTGCAGCGTCGATCGAGTAGAAGATGCCGGTCTTGCCCGGGATACCGGTCACGACGCGACGCTCTTCACCAGGGGTGACGGCCGGGTTGATCCAACGCACTTCGTCAGCGTTCGGTGCAATCGCGGTGTCCACGAGGATACGCTCGAACGGATGGTCGAGATCCCAGTGGTCGCGGATGTGCTGCTGGTACCACTTGAGTTCGCCGGTGTCGGCGTCAAGGGCCAGGGTCGAGGTCTGGTACAGGAATTCCTGCTCATCCAGCTCTTCGATGCTGTCGAAGTTGGCGAAGTAGAACTTCGAGTACGGCGAGGTCACCGAGGTGCCGAAGTACACAAGGTTCAGCTCGGCGTCGTAGGACGGCGAGATCCAGCTGCCAACGTGGTGGCGCAGGCTGTCGTCAACGCCGTTCCAGCTTTCGCTGCCGGCCATGTCGCCATGCGGCAGGGTGTGGAAGCGCCACAGCTCTTCACCGGTCTTCATGTCGTGAGCGGTGAGGTAGCAGGTTTCCGGGCCACCAACTGGGGTGTCGCCGCTCGGCTGCTGAGCGCACGAACGACCGGAAATTGCCTTGCCGTTGACGATGATCGGACCAGGCGTGGACCACGCCCAGGTGTTTTCGTCACGCAGCTGCGTTTCCCAGGCCAGCTGGCCGGTCTTCGCATTGAGGGCAACCAGGTAGTTGTCCTTGGAGCTGAAGACGAGCAGGTCGTCCCAGATCGCAATGTTGCGGGTGGTGATGATCATCGGCGCGTTGGCCGGGACTTCACGCTTGTATTCCCAGAGCAGGTCACCGGTCGTCGCATCCAGAGCCTGGATGATGTCGCGCGGGTGGGGCAGGAACATCACGCCGTCATGGACGAGCGGAGCGGCTTCCTGGAAACCCTCGGTCATGCCGCGGGACCAGACAACCTGCAGGTCGGAGACGTTGTCCTTGTTGATCTGGTCAAGCGGGCTGAAGCCCTGGTTGTCCAGCGTACGGCGCCAGCTGAGCCAGGAACCTGCATCCGGGTTCTGAATCATTTCGTCGGTAACCGGAGACATGTTCTCCAGCAGATCCGACTGCGCCATCGCCGGCGCAGCCGTCAGGACCAAGCACGACCCCATAAACAGGGCCGCAAGTGACTTCATCCTCATAAGAACCTCCCTAGAGATGATGAAAATCTGTTGTCGGGCAAATTGGCATGCGCCATCGATGCGTTCGGATGCCCAATCCGAAAGCCCAAAACAACGCACGACTTCCCGAGCGCTCAGAAGAACGCCAGGCGAAACTCAATGTCTGGAAGTGGTAGGAGCTGGTGCGGCGCCGTCGTTGCGGGCCGTACCAGCTTTAGTCTTTAGATTTTAACGGTAGACAGCAATCTCTTCAGCCGTAACCGGGCCCAGGGTGTTGCCCCAGGAGTTACGGATGTAGGTGCCCAGAGCCGCGACTTCTTCGTCGGTCAGGAAATCGAACTTCGGCATGAATTCGCCGCCGTGGATGACCTGCGACGCGATCAGAACGACGTGCTTGAGGCTCTGGCTGCCGGCGAACTTGCGCTCGGCGTCACCGTTCTCGCCATGGCAGGCTGCGCAATTGTCGGCATACAGTGTGCCGCCAAGTTCCATCACTGCGGGATCGATCTCGGCAACAGCGGCGTCAGTCGATTCTGCGGCCTGGAAGGCCATGGTCGGAGTAACGGAAACTCCAGCAATAAAAAGGCTGGCCAAAGTGGCCACGGTTGCGAGCTTACGCTTCAAAACTCTTCTCCGAAAAATACGCACATTTCGCAATGTGAGGTGCAATGCCGCACCCTGTGCCAATCGGCCGCGGAATGTCAAGTGACGCATCAATGGCTTAGCTCGGCCGCAGCTTTTGGCGCCTTTTCGGGACTTGTGCCCAAACGATCCACTGCCTGCCCAAAAAATGCCCGGATATAGCCAATTTAAGGGCAGATTTTTCCGCTCGAGAAATCGGCTCTGCACGCCTGACATGCATAACGTATGACAGGATACATTCGACTAAAGTTGAGTGCATAAATGTCGCACTCCGGGGTGCGACAATCCCTACAGCAATGGCAATACCCCAAGCGACATACCGTCGCGCTTGGATTCGCAGCGGGCGAATTGAGGTCTTGCCGGTCAGCCAATCAATCGATCGGAATGCAGATGCTGGCGACACTCCTCGAGAAAACTCTCGGTGAGCGATGGATCGGCACTGAAGCGCGCATATTCCTCGGCGCTGATCCGGAAATAGGCCTCGAATTCCACCGCGCGGACCGAGCCCGATATGGGGGTCGACAGATAGAGCCCGCCGGTCTGCTGGTCTTTGCCCAGGCTGAAGCGGTGACGCCGGCTGACATAGAGGTCTGTGAAGCGTTGTGTCATGGGCTGCCTTCTGGTCGCGCTATTCGTAAGACGCGCCGGCTGGCCACAATCTTGGCAAGTGTCCGGAAAAACCGGCAGGGCAGGGTGGCGGGCGTCGCTCTCAGCCGGCGCTGGCCACTTTCTGGGCGTTCGACGTCTTGCGTGTGTTCAGCATGCGCATCAGCGGGGCATAGTGATCGACAACGGCGCGGCGATAGCCTTCGCGGTCACCCAGCTGGGCCGCGGTCAGCAGATCGCCGTGCGCCTTGGCTGTGATCTGGATATCGGCGGGCAGCGCCAGGTCGAGCTTGGGCAGCACTGCCGAGTGAATGTCCCAAAAAGCTGCCACGAGCTGTCCGGCAAGCTGGTTGCCGACGGGCGCCAGGAGTTCGGAGTGGAATTGCCGGTCCTCGGCGAGGAAGGGTTCCCCGCGTGACGCATTGTCCATCATCTTGTCGACCAGTGCCTGCATACTGGTGTTGACCCGGCCCTCGTGGGCTTCGACCACGCGGTCGGCCAGCGCCAGGTCGAAAGAGCAGCGCAGGTCCACCACTTCCCGCAGGGCCTCAAGATCATCGCCCGGGGAAAGCACGCCGCGGAAGACGAGGGTCTCGACGAGCGGTGCAAGGCTCATATTGCCGACCACCGTGCCGAGGCCGTGGCGCACTTCAACAATGTCGAGTGTCGCGAGGGTCCGGATGGCTTCGCGCACCGAGGATCGCGACACGCCCAGTTCCTGGCAAAGCTCGATTTCGGTCGGGATCGTATCGCCTGGTCTCAGTCCCGAGCGCAGAATCAGCCGTTTGATTTCCTCGGCTGTTGTGCTGCGCAACATGCGCGACTGGGCCTGTGCACTGTCGATCGGTCCGCTCATGTTCCTGTCAGTCCCTCCAATTTTGTCCCCGCCTTCAACGACCACGGTTGGGGCTAGCATACAAGGCTTGCGCAAGGGCACGCGAGAAGATAGTAGACGTCTGACGTCTGATGTCACGGAGGAATTCATGCGTATTGTCAAATTCGGCGTATCTCGTCGGGCCCTGTTCATGGCTGCGGGGGCGTTTGCCTCCATGTCCCTTCTCGGGATGAGCGCTGCAAAGGCGCAGGTCGCCACCGACAATATCGATCTCGATGCCACCATCCAGGCCGGCATCGCCTATGGCCTGTCCGGCACGTTCGACCCGCTCAGCGCCTCGGGTGCGGTCACGGTTGCTGCCAACTGGCACACGATGGAAGGCCTGGTTGATCTCGATCCGGTCACCCGCGAGCCCTATGCGGCTCTGGCTGCCGAAATGCCGACCAGCGCGGATGGCATCGAGTACATCGTCAAGCTTCGCGACGGCGCCGTCTTCCATGATGGCACCCCGGTGACCGCTGAAGACGTTGTCTACTCGGCCGAGCGCGTGCTCGACCCTGCGTCCAACTCGCTGTTCCGCTCTTTCGTGTCGTTCATCGACAAGGTCGAGGTTGTCGACGAGACCACGGTCAAGTTCACCAATAAATTCCCTTTCTCGCTGTTCAACGAGCGCATTGGTTCGATCAAGATCGTGCCCAAGGCTCTCGTTGAGGCGGATCCGGAAGCCTTCGGCAAGCTCCCGACCGGCACTGGCCCCTACAAGCTGATCTCGGCTGTTCCGGAAGCGGAAATCGTCTTCGAGCGTAACGAAGACTACACCGGCAACCGTCCGGCTCTGGCCGCCGACATGGTCTGGAACCTCATCGCTGACCCGACCGCTCGCGTGAACGCGCTGAACTCGGGCACCGTGATGGCGATCGAAGACGTGCCCTATATCGACGTCGACGCGGTTGCTGCCGTTGCCGAGCTCGAAAAGGCCCAGTCGTTTGGTCTGCTCTTCGCCATGTTCAACACCGAGACCGCACCGTTCAACGACGTGCGCGTCCGTCAGGCGTTCATGTACGCCATCGATATGGACAAGGTAATCGGCACCGGCATGCTGGATAACGCCACTGCGGCGAGCTCTTTCCTGCCCGAGACCCACCCGAACTACCATCGCGCCGAAAACGTCTACGGCAATGATCCGGAAAAGGCCAAGGCCCTCCTGGCTGAAGCTGGCCTCGAAAGCGTCGACATCACGCTGATGAGCACCGACCATGGTTGGGTCAAGGACGTGGCGCCGATCATCAAGGAATCCCTTGATGCCGTTGGCTTCAACACCACGCTCGATATCGGCCAGTCCGGTGGTCAGTATGTGAAGGTGGACGCTGGCGAGATGCAGGTGATGATTGCCCCCGGCGATCCGTCTGTGTTCGGCAACGACCCTGACATCCTGATGCAGTGGTGGTTTGGCGACAACATCTGGCCGACCACGCGCTACCGCTGGGCTGAAAGCGAAGGCTATGCCGAGCTGACGACCCTGCTCAACGACGCCCTGCGTCTGTCGGGTGAAGAGCAGCAGGCCAAGTGGAACGAAGCCATGGACCTGATCTCGGTCGAGGTTCCGCTCTATCCGCTGCTGCACCGTCAGCTGCCGACTGCCTGGAGCGCCGAAGAACTTGAAGGCTTTGCCCCGGTTCCAACGACTGGCCTCTCCTTCCTCGACGTTGGCGTCAAGAAATAAGCTGATCTGAAAACTTCAGGCTCCGGGGCATACCCGGAGCCTGGCAGGTTCCCTGCAACTGAAAAGCGAGCCGGACGGCCATGCTAAATGTGCTCAACCTGATCGGGCGCCGTCTGGTGCAATTGCCGATCATGATCCTCGGGATCACCTTCCTCGTCTTCTTTGTCATGTCCTTTTCGAGCGTCGATCCTGCGATCACGGCGCTGGGCGAGGGCGCCTCGCTCGAGGCGCGGGCGCAATATCGCGAACTGCACGGCCTCAACGAGCCGCTCCTGACGCGCTATGTCTCCTTTGTCGGCGGCCTGCTCCAGTTCGACATGGGCACATATTCGGCCCGCCAGCTCCCCGTCATCGACGAGGTAATGCGCGCTTTCCCCATCACGCTGCAGCTGACTTTCCTCGGCCTCATCATCGCCGTCGTCTTCTCGCTGCTGCTCGGCGTTATCGCCGCTATCTATCGCGATCGCTGGCCCGACCAGGTCATCCGCATCTTCTCCATTGCCTCGCTGTCGACGCCATCCTTCTGGCTGGCTGTGCTGCTGATCCAGTTGCTCGGTCAGAAAGTGGGCATTTTTTCGCTGCTGCCGACCGCCGGACGCCTGCCGGGCATGTTCGGCAATTTCGGTGGCTGGTTCATGCGCATGTTCCTGCCGGCCGTGGCGCTTGCCGTGCCGGTGATCGGCCAGCTCTCCCGCGTGGTACGAACCGCCGTGGTTGAAGAGCTGGACAAGGACTATGTCCGCACCGCGCTCGGCGCCGGCATCCCGCGCCATGTCGTGGTGGGCCGAAATGTGCTGCGCAATGCGCTCATCACCCCGATCACCGTTCTGGGCCTGCGCATCGGCTATCTCATGGGCGGTGCGGTCATCATCGAGATCATCTTCAACATCAACGGGATGGGGATCTTGATCATGAATGGCGTCACCAACAACGAGCCGAACCTGGTTCAGGGCGTGACCCTCACCGTGGCGATCGCCTTTATCGTCATCAACGTCATCGTCGACCTGCTCTACGTGCTGGTCAATCCGCGCATCCGGGATATTTGACGTGATCAGAACCGAAACCACTAAAAAGCTTTCCGTTCCTGGCCTTGCGCTTTCCGGGCTGCGCCAGCTGTCGCTGACCTCCCGCTTTGCCCTAGGCGTGCTGGTGCTGGTCTGCCTTGGCGCGATCTTTGCGCCGCTGATTGCGCCCTACGATCCGCTGGCCACCGGCCTCACCCGTGGTCCCGCCGGTCCTGACGCCGCGCATTGGTTCGGCACTGACCGTCAGGGCCGGGATATCTTTTCCCGTCTCGTCTATGGCGCCCGCTATTCGCTCATCATCGGTCTGGCGGCGACGGCAGTAGCTCTCGTGGCCGCCGCCATTCTCGGCGCCATTGCGGCCACCTCGGGCAAATGGGTCTCCGAAGTGCTGATGCGCGTGCTGGACATGGTCATGTCCTTCCCCGGCATTGCACTCGCTGTGGTGTTCGTCACCGTCTTCGGCCAGACCATGCCGGTGCTGGTGCTGACCATCGCCTTCCTCTACGTGCCCCAGCTCACCCGCGTCATCCGCGCCAATATCATCGGCCAGTATGGCGAAGACTATGTCGCCGCGATCCGCGTGATGGGCGCTTCGACACCGCATATCCTGATCAAGCATGTGGCCCGCAACTGCATTGCGCCCGTGCTGGTCTTCGCCACCATCCTTGTGGCCGATGCCATCGTCTTTGAGGCTTCGCTCTCCTTCATCCAGGCTGGCGTCCCCGACCCCGAACCCTCCTGGGGCAATGTCATGGCATCCGGTCGTCAGCTGGTGATGTCCGGCGCCTGGTGGTCGACGCTCTTTGCCGGTGCGCTGATCACCGTCACCGTGCTGGCGCTTAACGTCCTCGCCGAGGGGATGACCGACGCCATGGCCGCTCCGCGCGCCCGTGCCCAGGTCAATGCGGCCGAGGTCGAAGCCGCCATCGAACAGCTCGAAGCCCCCAAGGCCGAGGAAACTGCTGATGCCGCCGGCTCCGCGCTCCTCGAAGAACGCCTCGCCGAACTCCGCCGGGTCGAACTGGCCCGCACCGACCGCCTCACAATGGACGAGACCGTCGCGCCCATCCTCGAAGTGCGCAATCTCTCCATCGGCTTCCCGCGCCACGGCAATGTCGATGTCGTGGACAATATCTCCTTCTCCGTCCGCCCCGGTGAGACCGTGGCGCTGGTCGGGGAGTCTGGTTGCGGCAAGTCCATTACCTCGCTCGCCATCATGGGTCAGCTCGATCCCAAGGCGCGCATTCGCGGCGAGATCCTCTTTGAGGGCAAGAACCTCCTCACCATGAGTGAGAAGGAACGCAATGCCCTACGCGGCAAGGGCATCGCCATGATCTATCAGGATGCGCTGTCCTCGCTGAACCCGGCCATGCTGATCCGCTCGCAAATGGCCCAGCTCACCTCGCGCGGCGGCACTCGCTCCGCCGAGGACCTGCTGACCATGGTTGGCCTCGACCCCACCCGCACGCTCAATTCCTATCCGCACGAGCTTTCGGGTGGCCAGCGCCAGCGCGTCCTCATCGCCATGGCCCTGACGCGCAACCCCAAGCTGGTGATCGCCGATGAGCCCACCACGGCCCTCGACGTGACCGTGCAAAAGCAGGTGGTCGACCTCCTCAATCGCCTGCGCGAGGAACTGGGCTTTGCCATGCTCTTCGTCTCGCACGATCTGGCGCTGGTGGCCGAAATCTCGCACCGCATTTCGGTCATGTATGCCGGCCAGATGGTCGAGCAGGGCAAGACCCGCGAAATCCTCACCCAGCCGGTCCACGAATATACCCGTGGCCTGCTCGGCGCCGTGCTCAGCATTGAGGCCAGCGCCAGCCGGCTGCATCAGGTGCGCGGCACCGTGCCCTCGCCGCGGGAATTCCCCAAGGGCGACCGCTTCGCCCCGCGCTCGTCCAATCCCGCGCGCAATGCCGGCGTCACCCCCGTCTTCCGCCAGATCCCGGGCACCGAGCATTTCTACGCCGCTCACCCCGATGACGAGATTGTCCAGCCGATCGAGGCCCACGCATGAACGCGATCACCAGCAAGTCTGCCGATAGTGCCCTGATCGAACTGCGCGACGTCTGCGTCGACTTCCGCATCCGCTCCTCGCTGTTCAAGCCGGTCGCCCTGCGCGCCCTCGATCATGTCTCGCTCGCCGTCCACCGCGGACGCACGCTCGGCGTGGTGGGTGAGTCCGGTTCGGGCAAGTCGACCGCCGCAAAAGTGCTGATCGGGCTGCTCAAGCCCAGCGCCGGCCGGATCTTCTTCGGCGGCGAAGAGGTGAAAAACTTCGACGCCGCCACCCGAAAGCGCATTGGCCGCGTCGTTTCCGTCGTCTTCCAGGACCCGGCAACCGCCCTCAATGCCCGCATGCTGGTGCGCGATGCGCTGACCGACCCTCTCAATGTCCACGGCATCGGCGATGCCCAGAGCCGTAGGGCTCGCGTCTCCGAGCTGGTCAACCTGGTCGGCCTGCCGCAGTCCGTGCTCGACGCCATTCCCGCCCAATTGTCCGGCGGCCAGAAGCAGCGCGTCGCCATTGCCCGCGCCTTGACGCTAGAGCCGCAGGTCATCGTCGCTGACGAGCCGACCTCCGCGCTCGACGTCTCGGTCCGCGCCCAGATCCTCAATCTCCTGCAGGATCTCAAACGCGAGCTCGATCTCGGCATGGTCTTTATCTCCCACGACATCCAGACCGTGCGGCACATCTCGGACGATATCGCCGTGATGAACCGCGGCAAGGTCATTGAGTTCGGCCCCGGCGCGCAGGTGCTGGGCTCGCCCTCGCAGGACTACACAAGAACCCTTCTGGCGGCGGCGCCCAGCCTGCTGCATGCCAAGAGCGCCTGATCCCCTCCTTCTCCTCCCCCTGACCACTGGTCCCCTAAAGCATGTCCAAGCATAGTTTCCGCGGCATCATTCCCCCCATCGTTACCCCCATCAATCCCGATGGTACGGTGAACCATGCCGATCTCACCGCCCTTGTCGAACACCTCATCTCCCAGGGCGTTCACGGCATTTTCGCCCTCGGCTCCAGCGGTCAGGTCGCCTACCTCTCCGACGAAGATCGCCTCGCCGTCATCAAGACCATCGCGACGGTTACGGCCGGCCGCGTGCCTGTCATTGCTGGCGCCATGGACCTTTCGGTCCACACTGTCATCCGTTCGGCAAAGGCCTTCATCGAAGCCGGTGCAGACGCCATCGTCATCACCCCGCCGCTCTACACCATCAATGACGAAGCAGAAGTCGCCGACCACTTCCGCGCCGTCGCCAAGGCCATCAGCGTTCCGCTCTTTGCCTATGACATCCCGGTCCGCGCCCACAAGAAGCTCTCGGCCAGCCTGCTGGTCCAGCTGGGCAAGGAAGGCGTCATTGTCGGCGTCAAGGATTCCTCGGGCGACGACGTCGGCTTCCGCCGCCTCATTGCCATGAACAAGGCCGCCGGCAGCCCGCTGACCCTGCTCACCGGCCACGAAGTCGTGGTCGACGCCATGGGTCTTGCCGGTGCCGATGGCGCCGTGCCCGGTCTCGCCAATGTCGATGCGGCCTCCTATGTCCGCCTCTGGAATGCCATCGAAGCGCGCGATTTCGAAACTGCCGTCAAGGAACAGGAATTCATCAATGCCCTGTTCGAGATCGTCTTCGTCCCCAAGGGGCATTCGGGCGACGTAACCGGCATCGGCGCCTTCAAGGTCGCAATGGCAGCCCGTGGCCTCCTGAGCTCGGCCACCAACACCGCCCCGCTCAAGGATCTCGATGCGCCTACCGTTTCGGCGATCGAAAAGATCGTGCGCGATCTGGGCCTCATCGCCTAATCTGCTGACCGATTCCGGCAGCATCCATCCGGGTGCTGCCGGCACTCTTTCCATAGAAGGCATTTTCAGCGTGGACATTCTCAGCCGCATCCGTGGAGGCCTCGTGGCCTCGTGCCAGCCCGTCGATGACGGTCCGATGGATCGTCCCGAGATCGTTGCGGCCATGGCCCAGGCCTGTGTCGCCGGTGGCGCCGCAGCCCTGCGCATCGAAGGCGTGGACAACCTTCGCGCCACCCGCCCGCATGTGAACGTGCCGATCATCGGCATCGTCAAATCCGACCTCGACGGTACCCCGGTGCGTATCACCGTGCGGATCGCCGAAGCGCTGGCGCTGGCCGACGCCGGTGCTGACGTCATCGCCTATGACGCCACCAATCGCCCGCGTCCGGACAGCCGCAAGGACATTCTGAAAGCCATTCTCGGCGCCGGCAAGATCGCCATGGCCGACAGCTCTACCTTCGAAGATGGCCGCATCGCTCTGGCCGCGGGCGCGCAGATCCTGGGCACCACCATGTCCGGCTATACCGCCGAAACCGAAGGGCTCAATGACGGCCCCGATTTCGAGCTGATCCGCGGCTTCAAGGCGCTGGGCGGTTTCGTCATGGCCGAAGGCCGTTTCAACACCCCGGAGCTTGCCGCTGCCGCCATGGCCGCAGGCGCCGATGCCGTCACCGTCGGTAGCGCGCTGACCCGGCTCGAGCACGTCACTTCCTGGTTCGCCGATGCCATCCGGGGCGCCAAATGAGCCTTGATGGTTTCGCCGTCGATCTCGGCGGCACCAAGACCGCCGTTGCCCAGATCGAGAACGGCGTCGTCACCCGCCGCCTGCAGCAGCCGACGGACGCCGGTGCGGCGCTGGCCGATCAGCTGATCGCCATCGAGACCCTGCTGGCCGAAGCTGGCTACAAGGCGGGCGAGCCGCTGGGCGTCGCCGTTGCCGGTCGCGTCGACCGTGAGGGCAATTGGCACGCCGTCAATAAGACGACGCTGAGCGCCATTACGTCCGCTCCGCTGGGCGCGGAACTCGCCGCCCGGTTCGGCCCGCGCACCAAGGCCGTCAATGACGCCGCCGCCGCTGGTTGGGCCGAGGCCCAGTTGGGCGCAGGGCAGGGCAGTTATAATTTCGCCTATCTCACCGTTTCGACCGGCATCGGCGGCGGGCTCGTGCTCGGCGGCCGGCTGATCGAAAACGCCAATGGCCTCGCCGGACATGTCGGCTTTGTCTCCTCGCCGCTGGGCGACACGCTCTGTGGCTCCGGCCGCTTCGGCACGGTCGAAAGCGTGGCCGGTGGTCGCGGCATCGCCGCTGCCGCCTATCTGCCGGACGCCCGCGCGGTGTTCGAGAGCGGCGCCTATGAGGCCATTATCGACCGCTCCGCCCGCGCCGTCGCGACCCTCGTCGCTGACCTGACTTCCATCCTTGGCCTCGACCGCGTCGCCATCGGTGGCAGCATCGGCCTCGCCCCCGGATATCTCGAGCGCGTCGCGACTCACCTTGCTGGCGAGCCCGACCTCTTCCGGCCCGAACTCGTTGCCGCGACCCTCGGCCACGACAGCGGCCTCATCGGCGCGCTCCTGATGGCGCAACAGGCCGGGCGCTAACCGCCCGGCTCTTCAAATTCTGCCGTCCTCGGCTTGGCTTTGCCGCTTAACCGCACTAGGCAGGACGCCAAGCCGAATAAGGACGAGTTTCATGCTGCCCTGGATCAAATTGGACGAGACCGCTGTTCCCGGCGGCGGCGTGCTCAAACTCATGCAGCGCGGCACCGAGTTCTCCATCATGTCCGGCGTCATCGAGCTGATGAACAGCCGCCTCAGCGGCTCCGAGGAGCAGCTGGCCGTCATATCAGCCGAACGGGTCGGCACCCGTCCCGGCGCCCGCATCCTTATCGGCGGGCTCGGCATGGGTTTCACCCTGCGCACGGCCCTCCAGCATTTCGGCCCCGACGCCGATATCACCATCGCCGAGCTGGTGCCTGCTGTTGTCGACTGGGCCCGTGGCCCCCTCAAACCCATTCACGGCGACAGCCTCGATGACCCGCGCGTCAAACTCCATCTGGGCGATGTCGCCACGGCGATCACCGAAGGCGGGTCTTACGACGCCATTCTCCTTGACGTCGACAATGGCCCCGATGGCCTGTCGCGCCCGGAAAATGACCGGCTCTACAGTGCTCGTGGCCTGGAGGTCGCCAAGACGGCACTGACGCGCGGCGGTCACCTGGCCGTCTGGTCGGCTCACCCGGACGCCAAATTCACCAAGCGCCTCAAGTCAGCCAATATGAACGTGGAGGAGTTGCCGGTGCGCGCCAATGGCAAGCGCGGCGGCGCCCGTCACCTGATCTGGGTCGCCACCAAGAAATGACCGATACCATCACCGCGCCCGAAACGGCGCGCAGCGAGTTTTTCCGCGGCCTCCGGGTTTCGGTTCCTGTCCTCCTGGGCTTCATCCCCTTTGCCTTGGTCCTTGGCTCGCAGGCCGCCGAAAAAGGCATTTCCGCGCTCGAAATCGCGCTGATGACCGGGCTCAATTTCGCCGGCGGGTCCGAGTTCACCGTCGTCGATCTCTGGACTTGGCCGCCGACCATTCCGCTCATCGTCGCGCTGACCCTGCTTGTGAACAGCCGCCACATCCTGATGGGCGCGGCGCTTGCCCCCACCATGCGCCATCTGCCCTTGCGAAAGGTGCTGCCGGCGCTGGCGCTGATGTGCGACGAAAGCTGGGCGCTCGGTCTCGACGACGCGCGCAAGCGCAATGGCGTCCTCAGCCTGCCATTCTATATCGGCCTCTCGCTGGGGCTCTATCTCTCCTGGCCCTCCAGCGCCGCCATCGGCGCGCTGATCGGCCCGGTCCTCGGCGATATCACCCGCTTCGGCTTCGACATGGCATTTCCCGCCGTCTTCCTCGTCATGCTCTCCGGCATGTGGCAGGGCGTGGCGACGGCCCGGCCTTGGCTCGTGAGCCTCGTCGTCGGCGCGGGCACCTATCTCCTCGTCCCCGGCGCCTGGTATGTGCCCGCCGGCGCGCTCTCCGGCATCATCGCAGCCTATATCTGGGCCAAGCCCGATGCCTGAGCCCATCACCATTCTTGCCATCGTGCTGATGGCATCGACCACTTATTTCACCCGCATCGCCGGCTATTTTTTCCTGCGCAACCGCACTTTGAGCCCGCGCCTCGTCACGGTCATGCAGTCTGCGCCCGGTTGCGTGCTCATCTCCGTCATCGCGCCTGACTTCGTCACCGGCCGCCCCGCCGATCTCATCGCGCTGGCCATCACCATCCTCGCGGCCACGCGGCTACCCATCCTTCCGACCGTCATAATTGCCATCCTTTCGGCTGGTATCCTGCGCGCGCTCCTCCCCTAGCTTCGCCTATAGTCCAATAGTCGTAAGCCTTTAGCTTAATGTAGGGTCAAAGTGCCCGGCGTTCGGCGGGAGGCCGCACGCACATGGGCTGCTGCATCGGCAGCATCAAGAACAAGACAGGGCAAGCGCCCGAAGGAGAAGAAATGGTCGACGACAACAAGCCGAGCCAACACGCCGCGGCACTTCACTTTCACGAATATCCGCGCCCCGGAAAGCTCGAGATCGTCGCGACCAAGCCGCTCGCCAACACGCGCGACCTGTCACTGGCCTATTCTCCCGGCGTCGCCATCCCCTGTGAGGAAATCGCCGTCGATCCGCAAGCCGCCTATAAATACACCGCCAAGGGCAATCTCGTCGCCGTCATCTCCAACGGCACAGCCGTTCTGGGCCTGGGCAATATCGGCGCTCTTGCCAGTAAGCCGGTGATGGAAGGCAAGGCTGTCCTCTTCAAGAAATTCGCTGGCATCGACTCCATCGACATCGAGGTCAACGAGCAGGATCCCCAGCGCTTCATCGATATCGTTGCCCCGCTCGAGCCGACCTTTGGCGGCATCAATCTCGAGGACATCAAGGCTCCGGAATGCTTTGAGATCGAGGAAGCCCTGCGCGAGCGCATGAACATCCCGGTCTTCCATGATGACCAGCATGGCACCGCCATCATCGTCGCCGCCGCCGTGCTCAACGCCATGGAGCTTGTCGGCAAGGACATCGCCAAGGTCAAGATCGTGACCTCGGGCGCCGGCGCCGCCGCCATTGCCTGCATGAACATGCTGATCGCCGTCGGTGCCAGCCGCGAAAATATCTGGCTGGCCGACAGCAAGGGCCTCGTCACCAAGGCGCGCCACAACAATGTCGATCGCTGGCGTGGTGCCTTTGCCCAGGAGACCGAGGCCACCGAACTGGCCGAAGTCATGGACGGCGCCGATATCTATGTCGGCCTCTCCAAGGCCGGGGCGCTCAAGCCCGAAATGATGAAGAACATGGCGCCCAATCCGCTGATCCTGGCGCTGTCCAATCCGACCCCGGAAATCATGCCGGAACTGGCGCGCGAAACCCGCCCCGACGCCATGATCTGCACCGGCCGCTCGGACTATCCCAATCAGGTCAACAACGTCCTCTGCTTCCCCTTCCTCTTCCGCGGCGCGCTCGATTGCGGCGCTACGGTCATCAATGAGGACATGAAGGCCGCCGCCGCCCGCGCCATTGCCAAGCTGGCCCACGAGCCCGGTCTCGAAGCCTCGGCCCACGGCGTGCCCGCTATTTTCGGCCGCGACTACCTCATCCCCAATCCCTTCGATCAGCGCCTCATCCTGCGCATCGCTCCGGCTGTCGCCAAGGCGGCAATGGAGAGCGGTGTCGCCCAGCGCCCGATCGCCGATTTCGGCGCCTATCACGACCAGCTCAACCGCTTCGTCTTCCGCTCCGGCCTCGTCATGAAGCCGATGATCGAGCGCGCCCAGGGCCAGGACAAGCGCGTCGCCTTCGCCGATGGCGAGGATGAGCGCGTCCTGCGCGCCGCCCAGGTCCTGCTCGAAGACCGCATCGCCCGTCCAATCCTCATCGGTCGTCCCAGTGTCATCGAAAGCCGCCTCGAGCGTTTCGGCCTTACCATCCGCCCGGGCAAGGACTTTGAGATCATCAATCCCGAGGACGATCCGCGCTATCGCGACTATGTCGCCGATTTCCATGCCCTCGTCGGCCGCAAGGGCGTCACTCCGGATACCGCCCGCACCATCGTGCGCACCAACACCACCGTCATCGGTGCCCTGGCCGTGCGCCGCGGTGAAGCCGATGCGTTGATCTGCGGGCTCGAAGGGCGCTTCATCAAGCACGCCCGCGACATCCAGTCGGTCATCGGGCTCTCGGCCGAAGCCAGCCAGCTCTCGGCCCTGTCCATGCTGGTGCTCGATCGCGGCGTGTTTTTCCTCGCCGACACCTATGTGAACATCGACCCCTCGGCCGACGAGATTGTCTCCATCACGCTTCAGGCCCGCGATCACCTCAAGCGCTTCAATCTCGAGGCCAAGGCGGCGCTGCTGAGCTATTCCAATTTTGGTTCGCGCGAAGGCGAAACCAGCTGGAAGATGCGCGAGGTCTACGAAAAGCTGCAGGCCGTGGCCCCCGACCTCGTGGTTGATGGCGAAATGCAGGGCGACCTCGCCATCAATGAGGGCCTCCGCGACCGCTATATCCCGAACTCGGTCCTGCGCGGCGAAGCCAATCTGCTTATTTTCCCGAACCTGGAAGCGGCCAACCTCTCGATGACGCTGATCAAGGAGCTCAACAATGGTCTGGCCATCGGCCCGCTGCTGATGGGCACGCGCCAGCCGGCCCATATCCTGGCCCCCAGCGCCACCAGCCGCGGCGTCGTCAACATGGCTGCCATCGCTGCTGCCGAAGCTGTCCGCTAACAAACCCTGGGAGCAGGGCCAATCAGGCCCTGCTTCCGCTCTCCCCGGAACTCCCGCCGATCCCGGCCGTTATCGGCCACATGGATCACACCGAACGACTTGCAGCGCAACCGCACCGCAACCAGGCCCTGTGGACCCTCACGCGCGGCCGCTCCCCCCTTATCGGCACGGCCATTCATGATGGCCATATCGTCAGCGACGATCTCCTCGCGCGCATGGCTCTTGATGAACCCGGGCGTCTGCGCGAAGAGGACCCCTTCACCGCCCGCTTCATCGCCGACATCGACAACCGCATCAGTGTCCATCGCTCGCGCTTCGAGCTCGATCTCAATCGCGCCCTCGCCGAGGCAATCTATCTGAGGCCCGAACAGGCCTGGGGGCTGAAGGTCTACGAAACCTCCCCTGACGCCGTGCAGCTCGACCGCCTAGCCCGCCAGCACGCCAGTTATTATGCCATGCTGAAAAGCACGCTGGTCGATATCGAGGCTGAGCACGGGGCGTTCGTCCTCCTCGACATGCATAGCTACAACCATCGCCGTGGCGGGGCCGACGCGCCTGCAACCGATCCGGCAAAAGCCCCGGATATCAATATCGGCACCTTCTCTATGGATCGCGCCCGCTGGGCCCATATTCTTGATCCCTTCATGGAATGCCTCCGTGATCAGCCCTTCCTCGGACGCCGGCTCGATGTGCGCGAAAACATCGCCTTCGACGGCAAGGGCGAACAGACCCGCTTCGTGCATGAGCATTTCCCTCAAACGGGTTGCGCCATCGCGGTCGAGTTCAAGAAGATCTTCATGGATGAGCTGACCGGTGCACCCGACGCCGAGGCCATTGCAGATCTGCAGGCGGCCATCCGCGCCAGCCTGCCACTTCTCGAAGAGCGTCTCGGGGCACGGCCATGAGCAGCACCGGCCCCCGGGCGGCGCTGATCGAAGAGGTCACCGAGGCCCTGGCCGGCGAGACCCCCATCCGCCTTGATCTCGGCGGCAAGGGGCGGCTCTATCTCGATCGCCCCATGCCCTATCTCGCCGTCCATGTCGGCAAGCGCAGCGAACTGGCCGCGCGCCAGGCGACCGCCGCCAATACCGCCTATCTCATCGCCCGCACCAGGACTGACGCCATCGCCGTCGCCTCGAGCGTCGGCTCGGCCATGCAGCAGCGGTTTGGTGCTTTCCTTATCCTCGATATCGGCGAACTCGAGCGCGACGACCTCGCCGAGGACGCGCCCTATCTTGCCCCGTTCGAAGTGTCGGTTTCCGCCCCTGACGATGGCCTCGGCCACACGCTGGCGTCGACCATTTCAAGCGCCGTCGAGGCATTGGGCGCCCGCTATCGTGCGCCCCAGATCCGGAAGCTGGCGCTCAACGACGATCCCCATGCGGGCCTCGCGCGAAAACTCCCGCAGTTTCCCGTGGTCACCATCCGCTTTGCCCCCATCTATCGGGCGCCGGGGACCGGCGAAATCTATCCGCATCTGCACGAACGGCTGGTCGCCGCTATATTTGACGCGGGCCTTCAGGGCGTCGCCGCCTTCGCCCGCGCCACCACCAGCCTCAAGCCGCCCACCCATCGCGCGCTGGGCCGACGCGTATACGTCGATGCCGTCGCCCGCGCCGACCGCGCCATAGACGATATCGCCACCCGCTTCGATTTCCTCCTCGCCGTCACCCCGATCAACGCCGAGGCAGCCTGGGCGGAGTTCAAGGCCGGCAAATTCAAGCGTGCCCCGGCCTTTCTCTATCGTCCTCTCTCGGTGGATGTGGAGGACAGCAAGCGCGCGCTCTTTTCGGTGGCACTCGACCATTTCGAGGACCCGGTTCTGGGCGCGCTCTATCGCGAAAAGCAGCAGGAGCTCGACCTCCAGCTTTCACTGCTCGCGGCGCGTGAAACCCCGCGCTTTATCGAACTGGGCCGAGCGCTCTATGGTTCGGTCGAGCCTCGCCTCCTCGCCGCTGCCCGTTCTATCCTCGAAAAGACAAAGCCCGGCGCCCGCAAATCTCCGGCCGAGACCGCCGACTATCGCCTCGTCGAAAAGCGCGCCCGCGCCATGATCGCGCGCTATGCCGAACAGTCGAGCGCCTTTGCGACGCCAGTCGAGGTGCGCGACGACTTGCCGAGCGGGCTCATGGTCTCCAACGGGCGGCTGCTGATTTCCCGCAGCACCGCCATGGATCGTGCCCGCGTCGAACCGCTTTTGAGCCACGAAGTGGGCGTTCACATGCTCACCTATTTCAATGGCTCGGGCCATGGCCTTCGGCTCTTCCGCACCGGCCTTGCCGGTTATGAGGGCACGCAGGAAGGCCTCGCGGTTCTCGCCGAATATCTTGCCGGCGGCATGACCATTTCGCGTCTGCGCCTCATCGCCGCCCGCGTGCTGGCATGTGCAGAAATGCTCGATGGCGCGCGCTTCCCCGATAATTTCGCCCTTCTTACCAAAACCCACGGCTTCTCCGACAGCGGTGCGTTCAACCTCTTGCTGCGCGTCTATCGCGGCGGCGGTCTCGCCAAGGACGCGATCTACCTCCGCGGCCTCCTCGAAATCCTCGCCCATCTGGGCAATGGCGGCTCGCTCGACCCCTTCTGGCTCGGCAAGATCGCCGCCAGCCACTTCGGCATCATCCAGGAGCTGGCCGCGCGCGGTCTCCTCGGTGCGCCGCGTCTCGTTCCCCAATTTCTGACCATGCCCGGTGCCTCCGATCGCCTCGATCGGCTCAAGAGCGGCGCCGCCCCCATAGATCTCATAGCGTCCTAGGAGACCTCATGCGCATCGCATTTTTCGTCAATTCCATCGCCGGTGAATCGGCCAAATACACCACCACCGGCCTCGCCCTCGCCGCGCTGATGCGAGGCCATGACATCTGCTACGTCACCCCCGGCGATTTCGTCCTCCGCCCGGACGATACGCTCTCGGTGCGCGCAACAGTGCTGCCTGCCGCCAATTACAAAAAACCCGAAACGCTGCACAAGGACCTCCACTCGCGCGACACCCGGGTCGAAACCTACGACATCTCCGAGATCGACGTGCTGTTCCTGCGCAATGATCCCTCGCTCGATGGCTCCGACCGTCCTTGGGCGACCAATATCGGCACCATTTTCGGGCGCCTCGCCGCCGAGCGCGGCACGCTGGTGCTCAACGATCCCGACGGTCTCGCCAAGGCGCAGAACAAGCTCTATTTCCAGGATTATCCTGCCGTCGTCCGCCCCAAGACGCTGATTTCCAAGAGCGTCGAGGAGATCCGCAGCTTCATCGACGGCGAAAAGAAGGGCGCCATCGTCAAGCCCCTGCAGGGTTCGGGCGGCAAGAATGTCTTCAAGGTCACCTCCGCCAAGGACCCGAACCTCAACCAGATTTTCGAGGCGGTGAGCGAGGAGGGCTATCTGATCGCCCAGAGCTTCATCCCCGAGGCCAGCGAGGGCGACGTCCGCTTCTTCCTGATGAACGGCAAGCCAATCATCCGCGACGGCCACTACGCCGCTTTCCGCCGCGTACCGGCACAGGGCGAAATTCGCTCCAATGTCCATGTCGGCGGTGGGCCCGCCAAGGTCGAGATCACTCCGAAAATGCTGGAGATCGCCGAAACCGTGCGCCCGAAAATCCTCGCGGACGGCATGTTCTTTGTCGGCCTCGATATTGTTGGCGACAAGATCCTCGAGATCAATGTGTTCAGCCCCGGCGGCCTCAACAACGCCTCCGAAATGTACGGCACCAATTTCCTAGACAGCGTCATCACCGCGCTCGAAGACAAGATCACGACGCGCGATGCCTATGGGCGGCGGCTCGAGAACCGTCAGCTTGCTATTCTGTAACCCGACACAACAAAGCACGGAGCTGCGATGATCACGGATGTGGTGCCCCCCGAAGAGCTGATCTATTCATCCGACAGCGAGCCGGGGTGGCGCCGCATCCGGCGCGGCGACCACTTCGCCTATCTCGACGCCGCGGGTAAGGCACTCAAGGCAATGGACCGCCAGCGCATCGAGGCGCTGGTCATCCCGCCCGCCTGGACCGAGGTCTGGATTTGTCCTGATCCCGACGGCCACCTTCAGGCTACCGGTCGTGACGAACGCGGCCGCAAGCAATATCTTTATGATCCGCGCTGGACCCAGCACCGCAGCGAGACCAAGTTCGGCTCGCTCCTGTCCTTTGCCAGGGTCCTGCCGAGCATAAGGGAACAGGTCGAGGCGGACCTCAGGCGCCGTCGCACCGATCTGCCCCATGTCGCCGCCTCGGTGGTCTGGCTCCTCGACAATTCCCTCATCCGCATCGGCAATTCCCGCTATGCCAAGGAAAACAAGAGCTTTGGCCTGACCACCCTGCGCAACCGCCATGTCGAGATCGCCGGCAAGGCCGTACGCTTCCGTTTCAAGGGCAAATCGGGAAAGCAATGGAAGCTGGAGCTGACCGATCGGCGCATCGCCCGCATCGTGTCGAACCTGCAGGACCTGCCGGGCCAGCATCTCTTCCAGTATGAAGACGAGGAGGGCGTTCACCCCATCACCTCGCGCGACGTGAACGCCTATATTTCCGAGCGTGCCGGCGGGACGTTCAGCTCGAAACATTTCCGCACCTGGTCCGCCACCGTGGGCGCATATGACCTGCTCTCGCAAATGGAGCGGGCCGAAACCAAAACCGGCCGCGCCCGCCAGGTCAACGAAGTCCTCGACACCATCTGCCAGCGTCTCGGCAACACGCGCGCCGTCTGCCGCTCCGGCTATGTCCACCCGCGCGTCATCGCCGACTGGGAAGAGGGGCGCCTCATCCGCCCCAAAGGCGTCCGCACAAAACCGTTTCTGGACCGCGATGAACTGGAGACGCTGGCCTATCTGAAAGGGATCGAGGCCAATGACCAGTGAACTGGCCGAAGCAAGGCTGGGGTGGGGGGACCTCTATCACCTGCCCATCGTCATTGCCCGGCTTGTGTGGAGGATCTGTGCTTTAGTGGTGGCATCAGCCGGGTTGCGCATCCCGGCTGATGCAGTCAGGAGGCCGTTTTGTCCGGCTGGTTTGTCACAGCCGAGGACGAGCAAGGCCCTGTCTGCTCCCTTTGACCCCGAACGGTTGATCGGGCTGTTGCCCGCACCACAAGCCTGGGAGCAAGGTCATGATACACGACACCCTCTTCGTTGGCATCGACGTTTCCAAGACGCATCTGGACGTTCATACCCATCCCGCTGGCAAATCCTGGCGTTGCAGCACTGGACCGGAGGCGCTCGCCGAGCTGACGCAGCGCCTGGCCAGACTGGGGCCGTTGGCCATCGGGCTCGAAGCCTCGGGAGGCTATGAAGCCCGCGTGGCCGAGAGCCTGCATGCCGCTGGCCTTGAAGTGCATGTTCTAGCCCCGGCGCGGATCCGCAGTTACGCGCGGGGTATCGGCCAATTGGCCAAAACCGACAAGATCGATGCCGCTCTGATCGCGCGTTATCTGCAGGCCGTGCGCGCCAGCTTGACCCCTTATGTGTCTGATCCGATCCGACAAAGGCTGAGCGCGTTCACAGCCCATCGGCGGCGGATCGTTGCGGAAAAGAGCGGCCTTGTCAGTCAGCTCGATACCATCGACGAGCCGCTTGTGCGCAGCCTGATCGAGGAGCGTCTGGCGGCCATCGCCCTGGAGATCAAACGCATCGAAGCGGCCATCACTGCCCTTCTCGCCGACAATCGCCAGCTCCAGCAGCGCCAGGCGCGGCTGCGGCAGGTGACCGGCGTCGGTCCGGTTCTGGCGATCGCCTTACTGGCCGACATGCCCGAGCTCGGCAAGGTCTCCGCCAAGGTGGCCGCAGCACTCATCGGCGTTGCCCCTTATGCCCGCCAATCGGGCGCATCGGATCGCAACGGCCGCTGTCTTGGCGGACGAAAACATCTGCGCGATATCGCCTACATGGCCGTGCTCAGCGCCATCAAGGTGAAAGACCCCGTTCTCGGCGGCTTCTATCAAAGACTGCGCCTGCGCGGAAAACCCTTCAAACTCGCCATGATCGCAACGGTGAGAAAACTCATCACAATCCTCAACGCCATCGCCCGACAGGAACCGGCATTCCAACAGTGATGTCCACGGTTGCTCGTCCGGGCAATCCATCCTTTTCCGCCAACCAAAATCCCTAAATCTTCAACTTCTGCTTGGTCTTGAAATAATCCGCCCAAGGGTCGTCCGCCTTCACCCGCTTGATCCCCTCCGCAATCGTAAAGACGTTTGCCCCCTCAAGCTCATCCAGCTCTTCCCAGCTCACCGGCATGGCCACCGGCGCGCCTGGACGCGACCGCACGGAGAACGGTGAAATCGCCGTCGATCCCCGCTCATTGCGCAGATAGTCGATAAACATCCGCCCCTTACGCTTGGCTTTGGAGAGATTGGCGGTGAACCGGTCCGGCTCGTCTTCGGCCAGCGATTGCGCAAAGCTCCGACAAAACTCCTTCACCTCTTCCCACTTGGCGCTCGGCACCAGCGGCACCACCACATGCACGCCCTTGCCCCCCGAGATCAAAGCGAAACTCTTGAGCTTCATCTTGGCCAGCCGGTCGCGAATATCCTTCGCCGCCGCCACGACATGGGAGAAATCGAGCCCCTCGTCAGGGTCGATGTCGAACACCAGCCGGTCCGGCCGCTCGACGTCACCGCGCTTCGATCCCCAGATATGCCATTCCAGCACATTCATCTGCGTCCCGGCGACGAGGCCCTCCAGACTATCGAGATAGAAATAGTCCGCGATCTCGCCGTCTTTCTCCGGCACCGGGGTGGATTTGAGCTCCTCGGGAAAGCCGCCCGTATCGTGCTTTTGGAAAAAGCAAACCTTCGAACGCCCCTGCGGACAGCGCACCAGGCTCAGCGGCCGATCCGAAACATAGGGCAGCATGCGCTCGGCTACGGCGGCGTAATAGGCCACGAGATCTCCCTTGGTCACTCCGCTCGTCGGATCGACTACCCGGTCGGGGCTCGTCAGCCGCATATCCAGTTCATCGGCAATCGCTGCACCATCCAATGCAGGCTCT